>CAYQSE010000086.1:8551-21001 GCA_964419905.1 uncultured Enterobacteriaceae bacterium | reverse complement strand
GCCCGTAGCCCGCGCCTCGCGCCTGGATTGGCCGAACTGGTATGGCCGTCCTAGTACTCGCCCAGCGCCTCGAGCACGCGCGCCGCGCCGACCTGCTCGCCGAAATCGAGCGCGCGCAGGCCCTCGCGGTTGCGCTGGTCGACGCTGGTGAAGTCGGTGAACCTCAGCCGCTCGCCCTTCGGGAAGTACGCGAACCGGGGCCGAACGACGCGCAGCATCGAGACCATGAACGGGTTCTGGCACGCGCGCGCGGCGTCGTTGACGCCGGGGTCGACGATGTCGTTCTGCTCGTGCCGGAACACGTCGTAGTAGATCTGCCGCCGCTCGGCGTAGGGCAGCAGCACGCCCTCGTCGATCGCCGCGTGGATGCGGTTGTAGAGCGCGAGCACGTCAGGCTTCACGACCTGCGCGGCGGCGGGGTGCCGACCGTAGAAGCGCGTGAAGTAGAAAGTGCTGTGGATCTCGACGAACACGCGTCGGTTCACGTCGCGCACCGCGTCGAGCGCGGTGGTCCACCGCTGCAGGCGGGCCTTGCCGAGCAGGAAGCCGAACCGGTCGAGGAAGCCCTGGATGCGCAGCGTGTGCTTGATGCCCCACATCGACCCGTGCGACGCGATCATCGGGAACATGAAGTTGCCCGCGCTGTCCTCGTAGATCGAGTAGTAGACGGTGGCCCGCTGGCGCGAGTCGACCGTGCGGCCGGACAAGGCCTCGGCGACGTCGCGGAACTCGGTGTGCAGCGCGACGATCTGCCCGTCGTCGAGACCGTCCACGGGTGGCAGCGCGGCGTGGCGGTGCGCGATCTCGAGGCGGGCCGCGGTGGTGTCCGCCGTGGCGGGGATGGGACGGGGTGCGTTGGCGACCATGAGGACCTCCCAGCCCTCCGCTCCTAACCACCGACTCTGGCCCCGCGCCCGCATCAAAACGGTGCAGCGTCGAACGCCCGATGTCCTACGGGACCGTGATCTGGTCGTCGGCGACCGCCTCGGGCGTGCGCTGGGCTGCGCGCCACAGCACCGCGAACGCGGCCGTCTCCGGCGTGTCGACCGCGAACAGCTCCTCGGCCCAGCGGTGCGAGAGCGGCTGGTAGACGAGCTCGGCGCGCACGGTGTGCGGCGCGGGTCCGGACGCGGGGACCGCATAGGTCACGCGGTCGCCGCCCGTCGCGTAGTCGGGGTCGTCGCCGACGCCCGCGGCGCGCGTGCGGCCGACGGGGTCGCGCGCCCGGTCGTAGCCCGCGGGCTGCAGCCGGTTGTCCTTCGCGAAGTGAGCGCCACTCAGCAGTCGCCACACGACCTCGCCATCCGCTGACGCGAGGACCGCCTCGTACACCTGGACCTCACTGGCCGTCTCGATGCGCTCGGCGTGAGGATACAGCGGCCCACCGGCGCGCTCGGCCGGGTGCACCGCGCCTGCGCCGTCCAGCAGGCGTCCCGCTGCGTCCCAATCTCCCGAGACGAAGCGGGTCGCGCCGTCCGCGTCCTGCACGGTGACGCGCAGCCACGCCCGCCGCACCGGGATGCCGGTCGGGAAGCGGTGCCCGGCGAGCACGGCGACGTCCACCGTGAACGCGAGCCCCTCGGCGGTGCGCACGGCGTCGCGCACGACCAGCGTCGCGGTGCGCTCGGAGAGCATCGCGCGCGCGGTGGCCAGCGTCGCGTCGAACGCCGCCGGCGGTGCCTGCGGGCTCAGCAGGTCGGGCCAGTCGCGCAGTATCTGCGGCACCAGCGTGTTCCCGCCGACCAGCACGTGGCGTCCGTAGGGTGCTCGCGGCGAGATCGGGGTCATGTCGCCTCCGCCCGGCGAGCGCGCGATGCGGGTCGAGATCGGCGCTCCGGCGTCGTCGGTGGTGGGCAGGTGGCAGTCCTGGCAGCTCACGCCATCGGCGGCGGCCCGCGAGGTCTGCCACTCCGCGTACACCGACTGCTCGTGCATCCAATCGCTAGTCGGCTGGCCCGTCGGGCTCAGCGTCGCGACGTCCTGCTGGTGGCAGGTCGCGCACAGCGCGGCGTCGTTCACATGGTCGCCGACCACGGGCGTGAACCCGCTCCGGTTCACCATCGGGTTGGTGAACGGGGCGTCGTGGGGCCCGTAGATGCGCCGCTCGCCATCGATCACCCACCCACCGGAGAACGACGCCTCGGCGCCGAGGTCGACGTCTTCGATCTGGTGGCAGACGGTGCAGCTCACGCCGTCACGGGCCAGATCGCCGTGCGCGCTCTCCTCCTTCAGCGTGTGCAGCCCCGGCGCCGGAGCGCCGTCGAGCGCGGCGCCCTGGTGCGCCATCGGGGCGTGGCAGCGCAGGCACTTCGCCTCGATCTCGGCGGCCGCGGTGGGGATCGCGGCGGCCTCGGCCGAGACGGCGGCCCGCCACAGCGGATCGCGCGCCGAGTTCGCCATCATCGTGCCTTGCCACAGATCGAAGGGCCCGATGGGCGCGCCGTCCGCGTCGCGCATCGCCGTCGCGTCCGGGTGGTTGGCGTGGCAGTCGGCGCACACGGGCGACGTGGCGAAGTGGCCTGCGTCGGTGCGCGCGGTCGCCGGGAGCTGGAGCGGGGAGAGGTCGACCTCCGCGCTGTCGGTGTCGTCGCCGCCGGGCGGCGGGGAGGTGCACGCGGCGAGGGTCCAGGCGAGGAGCGTGGTGGCGGGGCGGGTCATGGGGTCTCCGTGCACAGCCGTGCGAAGCCGAAGAGCCGTCTGCCTTGCGTTCCGTGCCGTCCCCTCGATGTCCGATGGCCGATCACCGATTCCCGGATACGCCCTCGGCAGTGCGTTTGCGCGAGGGAGGCGACATGCTCATCGGGATCCTGCTCGGCACACTCACGGCGCTCGCGGGCAACCCCCAGCTCAACGATCCCGACAAGCCCTACGCGCTGCAGCTCGACCTCGAGGTCGGGTTCCTCGCGCCGCTCTCGCATACCATCCAGTTCGGATCGGACGGCGACCAGCTCGACTACGTGGCCGAGGGCGGCCAGAACAACCTGTTCCCGCTGCTGCGACCCACCGCGACCTTCCTGTTCAAGGGGGCGCGCTTCGCGGCGCTGTGGCAGCCGCTCGACCTGCGCACCACCGTCTCGCTCGACGACGACCTGCAGGTCAACGCGCTGACCTTCCCGGCGGGCCGCCCGATCGATCTGCGCTACGGCTTCTCGTTCTGGCGCCTGTCGTGGTTCCAGCGCGCGTGGCAGCACGGCGGCAGCACGCTCTCGTTCGGGCTCGGGCTGCAGATCCGCAACGCGACGATCAGCTACACCGCGGTCGACGGCAGCCTGTCCGAGTCTCAGCGCGACATCGGCTTCGTGCCGCTGCTCTCGGGGATGTGGCGCCACGAGGGGAAGGGCGGCGCGTGGTTCGAGCTGCAGGCGGAGGGCTTCTACGCACCGATCCGCTACCTGAACGTGCGCGACGTCGACGTGATCGGGGCCATCGCCGACATCCAGGTGCGCGGCGGGCTGCCGCTCGCCGATCCGGTCGATGCGTGGCTCGGGCTGCGCTACCTCGGCGGCGGCGCGTCGGGCACCGGCACGCCAGAGGGGACGGGCGACGGCTACACGGACAACTGGCTGCACTTCCTCGCGCTCACGCTCGGGCTGCGGCTGCGCTGAGCGTCACGCCGACCCGCGCGGTGCCTCGCGGATCACCCACGCGAGCAGGGCCGCCCACAGCGCCGCCGGGAGCAGGAACGACCACGACGCGCCGACGAGTCCGACCAGCAGGTGCGTGTGCAGGCCGTCGACGGCGCCGACCGCGGCGGTGACCAGGAATCCGACGACATGTAGCGTGAGACCCAGGCGCGCTGCGTGCTCGGGCTCGCCCGGGCGGGCCTCACCGCGCTGCAGCAGGATCACGGTGCGCAGCGTCCGCGCGAACAGCGCGAAGCCCCCGAACGCAGCAGCGGCGATCAGCGCGCCGTGCACGAGCGGCGCGGCGGGGCCCCCGAACGTCCGGGTGAACGCGGTGTCGTGACCGAACGCCCACGGCCGCGCCATCTCGACCAGGTGGTGGGCCACCGGCAGCAGTAGTCCGACGCCCACCGCCGCGGACGCGAACACGCGATAGCGAGGGAGGAACAGGGCTTCAGGCGGTCGCAGCGGCCGGCTCGTCATCCGGGACCTCAGCGGGGCCCTGCGGCGCGGCTTCCTCCTCGCCGCCCATCCCGGCGATCGCGTCGAGCATCGCGAGGACCTGGGCACGCGCGGCGCGGGTGGTGATCTCGGCCTCGATCAGCGCCTGTCGCGCGGCGTCCACGAGGCTCCAGCCGGCCGGCCCGGACTGTCCGATCGCGCCCGCCGCGGCGTTGACCGCCGCCAGCGCCTGCCCGAGCATCGCCTCCTGCCCGGACTCGAGCTGGCCGGCGAGGTCGAGCGCTGCGTCGCGCGCGCCATCCGGCGCGCCGCCCGCCCGCGAGAACGCGGCGGAGACCGCGCCGTCGGACAGCCCCTGCACCACGTCGAACGCCTCGAACAGCATCTGCGCGTCGGAGTCCTGGACCGGCTGGCCCTGGGCCGAGCCGCCAGTCTGCGCCATCTCGTCGAACGCGGGGCCGTATTGGGCGATGAACGCCGCGTTGGCGCCCTCCTGGCGCGCCCGCTCGGCCTCGACCTCGGCCAGCAGCGCCTCGATCTCGGCGATCAGCGCGTCTTCCTCGGCCAGTCCCTCGTCGGCCAGCGCGATCTCGCCCTCGGACGTCGCCCGCGCGCTCGCGAGCTGCGCGTCCTGCCCCGAGAGCGTACCGGCGGCGGCCGCGGTGTCGGCCTGGGTGGACGCGCTCACCGCGAGCGCCTCGGTGATCTGCCCGAGGAAGCCCGTGACCATCGACGCGCCCTGACCGGCGGCGCCGGCTTGGGCCTGGGACTGCCCCTGGGCGGCGCCGCCCGGCCCCTGCGCCTGGGCGATGCCGCTGTTGAACCGGCCGACGACGAGGTTCGTCGCCTGCTCCGTGGCCCATGCGGCGGCGCGATCGATCAGCCCGCCGCCCTGCTGGCGCGGCGCCTGGGGTGCGCGCATGCTGTTCAGGCCGCCAAAGCCCGCACCCGTGTCTGCGAGCGACCCCTGCAGCGCGCCGAGCTGCTCCTCGGCCGCAGCACCCTGGCTCATGCCCTCCTGCAGGCCGCCCTGGTTGTCTGCGAGCCGGGTCGACATGTCGGCGCGGACCTCCTGCTGTGCGGTGACCTGGTCTCGCGTCTGGTCGATCGCGACGACGTTCTCGCCGTGCGCTTCGCGGTGCGCCTGGAGGTCTGCCTGGGATGCGCGACGCTCGGCCAGGAGCTGGGTGAGGTCGCCCGAGAGCGCGGACAGCGCGTCGACCTGGGTGGGCGAGTGGTCGGGCGGCGGGATCTGCTGCCCGCCGCCAGCCGGTCGGTCGCCGCCGGTCGCGCGCGAGTCCTGCTGCAGCATCGGCGCGACCAGCGTGGACTGCGCGGCGGTTCCCGCGGCGGTGGGGCCGTCGAGCGTGTTGAGCACGACGGCGTTCTCTTCGTTGTTGTCCGTGCCCCAGAACAAGAAGCCCTCGCGGAACAGGCCGCGCGACAGGTGCGGCCACTCGTAGGTCTTCATCGGGCGGCCCTGCGCGTCGCGCGGCAGCGCCGTGTAGTCGTGGTCTTCGGCGAGCCCGAGGGTGCCGTTCAGGCCCCAGTTCACCACGCCCAGCGCGATCTCGCGCGAGGCGGACTGCGCGACCGAGTTCAGCAGCTCGCGTGCCACCTTGGAGGTGACCCCGGACGGGATGAAGTTGACGCTGGCGACCGCGATGAAGTCGAACACGAGGTTCACGACGTTGCCCATGAACCCTTCGAGGCCCATCGCGGCGATGTTCGTGTAGCGGAGGCGGTTGGTCTCGTCGTCGGTGCAGATCGCGTTGATCGCGGCGACGATCACGGTGAGCAGGTTCGCGCAGCCGGCGACGAACTCGCAACAGAGCGTGAAGACGTTGATCGTCTCGGCACAGAGGCCGGCGATTCCCGCCACGACCGGGCCAATCGGGCCATCGACGACCGCGCTGAACGTGGCGGCCCACTGGCAGAGCGACACGAGATAGGAGACGTGCCTGAGCACGCCCGCGACCGCCTGCGAGAGGTTCGCGACGCCCATCAGGATGTGCAGGATGAACGACCCCGGGCTCTCGAGCAACGGGGGTGCCATCTCGACCATGTCGCCGTGTCGGTTCCAGTTGTCGCGCACGGCGTCGTAGGCGCCGTAGACCGGGATCAACCCCTCGAAGAGGTTCTCGGCGCCCTTCGCGAGGCGGGTGTCGTACCAGGGCGTCGCCTGCTCGGTCATCGCGCGGACGGTCTCGTCGCTCGCCTCGCGATCGAGGAAGGCCTCGGCGTCGTCGAGGGACGGGCCCGGGCCGCCGCTCGGAGGCGGCGGGCCGCCGCCCGCGGGGGGCTCGACGGTGGGGGGCGACACGCTCGGCGGCTCCAGCGACTCGCCGGTGCCCTGCGGCGTCGGCGCGCCGTCGGCGGGTCGCGTGTCTTGTGTCGGCGTCGGGGTCTGCGTCGTCGGCACCTCGCGCTCCTCGCCGGTCGAGGGCGGCGGGGTGAGGTTGCCCGACGTGTCCTGGCCCCCGCTGGCCGGCTGCTGCGCGATCAGGTCCTGCGCGGCGGCGTTCCCGGCGCCGGGCGTCTCTTGGGCGCCCATCACCGGATCGTTCGCGTGCTGGGGTGGGCGGGGCGTAGGTGGGCTGACCTGTGGCGCCGGCTGAGGTGCGGGCGCCGGGGTCTCGTGGTCGGGCATGTCAATCCCCGTGAGAAGTCGGAGTTCCGCCGAGTTTAGTCGGCGCGAGCCGCTTGCGCACCATCCGATTCGATCAGGATGCGCCGTCTCTGCGCACGGTGTCCTGCAGGCGTGCGAACCATGCTGCCCAGGCGTCCTCGCCGGCGCGGTGTCGCAGGTGATCGAGCGGCGGCACGAGCAGCAGCGCCTCGCGCGTGGCGCCCGCTCGCTTCAGGCGGGTCCGCGCGAGCAGCAGCAGCCGGAACGCGTCCTCGTCCCGCGCGGCCGCCTCGAGCACGGTCGCCTTCGCGACCACGAGCGCGGCCCAGCCGCTGGGCTCCCGCGTGGGATCGATCTCCCGGATGCCCTCCTCGAGGGCACGGATCGCCGGCTCCAGGGCTCCGTCGCGCGCGAGCGCAGCGGCCTCGAGGTGATGGGTGAGGTGAGCGGGCAGCCCACCGACATCCACACGCGGGAGCGAGGCGGCCCGCGCGCCGAGGCGGGCGAGCTCGTCGGCGTTGCCGAGGCGGGTGAGCGCCTCGTAGATCCACAGCAGGACGCCCGCCTCGTCGTGCGGGGATCCGCGGTCGCGCGCGAGGGTGGCCGCGCCCTCCAACAGCCCATGCGCCTGCGACGGATCGCGTCCGCCCAGCAGCAGCAGGCGCGCCAGCGCCACCCGCGCGACGTAACGGAGCTCGTCGGCGTCGGGACCGTCGGCGTCTACGGCGAGGGCGGCCTCCCACGCGGCCGCGGCCTCAGGGAGCCGACCGTGGAAGAACGCGGTCTCGGCGCGCACCGTCTCGGCGCGGAGCCGCGCCAGGCCCTGCACGCTGGGCGTCGGCGGCGTGGGAAGGTCAGGCAGCGCCGCTGTGATCCGCGCGTCGAGGAACGCGAGGCGCTCCCGCTCGCCCGCATCGAGCAGGTCAGGGTCGATCAGGCGGCGCAGGTGTTCGGCGGCCTGGTACCCACCCGCGCCGAGCGAGAGCTCAGCGGCGCGGAGCGCGAGCGGGGTTCGGCGCGCCGGCGTGTCGCGCAGGCCCGCGGCCAGCGCGTCGCGGTGCGCCTCGAGGGCGACGCGCGCGCCGTTGGTCCACGCGGGCGCGGCGAGGAGCGCGGTGAGGGTCGGATCAGTCGGCACAGGCGGGACCATAGCCGAGGGTACACGCCTGTTGACGCAGGGCGGCGGCGCGCGCCGGATCGACGGGTCGCCCACGCCCCTGCGCGTGGGCCTCGCCGAGGCGCAGGCACGCGATCGCCTCGCCCTGCGCGCAGCCGCGCTCGAACAGCGCGAGCGCCTCGTCGTCGCCCCCAGGCACGTCCGCGCCTTGCCAGATCAGCTCGCCGGCCTGGCTGCACGCGCGATCGACGCTGCGCAGGCACAGACTCAGGAAGCGATCGAGGGCGGCGACCGGATCGAGCGCCGTCCCCCTTCCGGTCTTCTCGCTGACGGCGAGGTTGAAGCAGCCCGCGTCGCTGCCCAGCACGCAGGCGCGTCGCCACGCCTCGGTCGCGAGGAAGGCCTCGTCGTCGGTCGGGGTGCCCGCGTTGTGCAGGTTGCCGAGGCGCAGGCAGGCGCTCGCGTCGTCCAGGTCGCACCCGCGCTCGAGCAGCGCGCGGGCGCGCGCGGTCTGGGGCGGGGTTCTGGCGAGCAGGTCCTCTGCCGCGGGCGGGCAGCTCGCCGCGTGCCCGAGCGTGCACGCCCGCGCGTAGGACTCCGCGGCGGCATCCGCGTTGGATGGGCCGCCCGCGCCCTGCTCGGTCAGCACCGCGAGGTTGTGGCAGGCCGTGGCGAGCTCCAGGTCGCACGCGCGCTGGAGGTAGGCGCGCGCCAGCGCCGGGTCGGGCGGCTTGGCGCGCGACGCGCGCATCCCGAGCTCGTAGCACGCGACCGACGGCAGATCCTCGCCCGCCGGCCGCCAGCCGCCGTCCGGGCTTCCGCAAGACAGCTCCAGCGCCGCTAGTTCGGGATCCTCCATGACGCGACCCAGGCCGCAGCCGAGCGCGAAGAGCAGCGAGAGCGAGAGGGCGGTTCGGGTCGTCACGGGGCCGAGGCTACCTCGGATCAGAACGCGATCGGTCGTCCGTCGCGGAAGAAGCCACCGCTCGGACCGTCGGGCGGCAGGGTGGCGGCCCACACCACGCCGCGGGCGCCGTCCTCGACCGAGCGCGTCGCGCGCGCGCCGCCCATCCGCGTCTGCACCCACCCTGGACAGACGGCGTTGATACGGAGCCCCGCACCGTTCAGCTCGTCGTGCAGGATGCGGGTGAGGGCGTTCAGGGAGGCCTTCGACAGCCGGTAGCCGGCGTTCCCGCCGTTCATCTCGGTGATGCCGCCCATGCCGGACGAGACGTTGACCACGGCGCCCTTCGCGGCGCGGAGCAGCGGCAGCAGCGCCTGCGTGACCCGCAGCGCGCCCAGCGCGTTCACGTCGATCGTGCCGAGGATCACCGCTGGATCGGCAGCGTAGCCGGGGCCGCGGTCGCCGGGCAGGATGGCGCCGGCGTTGTTCACGAGCGCGTCGACCTGGCCGTAGCGGGCCTGCAGCCGCTCGGAGAGCGCTTGGGCCTGGTCCGTGGACGTCACGTCGAGCACCTCGGGGTGCACGTCGCCGCCGAGCGATGCGGCGGCCTCGCGCGCGGCCTCCACGTCCCGCGCGGTGAGCACGACCGTGTAGCCGAGCGCGGCGAGCTGTCGGCAGGTCTCGAGCCCGATCCCGCGGTTTCCGCCGGTGACCACCGCCACGCGCAGGGGCGCGCCCTCCGTCTCGTGCATCCGAACCTCCAGTCGCAGGCCGTCGTCGTAGCACGGCGCGAGGCGCGTGTAGGGATTCCGTAGGGTGTGCGCGGACGCCTCTCTGCCTACGATGGGTGCCGTGGAGGATGAAGCCATGCACCGAGTCTTTTCGACGATGTTCCCGCTGTGGCTGCTCGCGCTCGCCGGCCCTGCCTGCGGCGTCGACACCGCGGACACCGCGGACACCGCGGACACCGCGGACACCGCGGACACTGCGGACACTGCGGACACCCAGATCGCCGATGCGCCGCGAGAGGGCGTGTGGACGACCGGCACGCTCGCGCCTGATCCGTTGGACTGCGGGTTCGAGTCGCAATGGTTCAAGGTGACCGTGTCCGCCGAGACCGACGACGCGTTCACCGCGCTGCTCGACGGCGCGTCCGATCCGCTCGACTGCGGGCCGAACCTCAATCGAGAGGACGAGGACTACGGGCATCTGGACTGGGTGTGCGAGCCGTGGTTCCACGAGGTGCCGGCACCGAACCTGATGACGGTGATCGCGTACACGATGGGCGGGAACGAGCCTGTCGGGCAGACGATGAACCTGATGGTCCTGGCGGCGATGGGCTGTGAGGGATCGGCCTGCAGCACGCTGCCCTACACCTTCCCGTGCGTCGCGGCCTGGGAGGGGGACGCGCAGCCGGTGGAGTGATCGCCGCGGGCGGGCCGGCCTCGGGCGACCGGAGATGCGCGACGGATACGGTTAGCTGGGTGTCGGAGGTGCCTCATGTCGCTGCGCGCGCTGTTCGCTGCAGTCTCGCTGTTCCTCGCTCCCGTCGCGGTGGCCGCGCCGCTCGAGGGGCTGGTGATCGTGGAGGGCGCGCACGACGTCCCGGCCACGGTGCAGCGGCTGAAGGAGGCGGTGGAGGGCGCGGGGCTGACGCTGTTCGCGACGATCGATCATGCGGCGGGCGCCGAGGGGGTGGGCCTGGCGCTCCGCCCGACGGTGCTCGTGGTGTTCGGCAACCCCAAGGTCGGCACCCCGCTGATGCAGGCGGGTCAGACCGCCGGGCTCGACCTGCCACTGCGCGTGCTCGTGTACGAGGACGCGGACGGCAAGACCTGGCTCGCCTACGACGATCCGGCGTGGATCGCCGCGCGACACGCCGCGGAGGCGGCGCCGTCGCTGCCGAAGATGAAGGAGGCGCTGCCCGCGCTGGTGCACGGCGCGGCGCGCTAGGTGCGGATGCGCACGACGCTCCTGCTCGCGCTCGCTGCGCTCGGCTGCAAGGCGCCGTGCGAGGCCCCCGTCGTGCTCGCCGCCGCCGACCTGACCGTCGCCCTGGACGCGCTCGCCGACGCCTATGCCGCCAGCGGCGCGTGCAGGCCGGCGATCGCGTACGGGTCGACCGGCGCGTTCGCCGCCCAGCTCTCCCACGGCGGTCGCGCCGACCTGTTCTTCGCTGCGAACGCGGACTTCGTCGACCGGCTCGAGCGCGAGGGGCTCGTCGATTCCGACACGCGCACGCCGTACGCGATCGGGCGGATCGCGGTGGTCGCGCCGCCCGGGCGGGTCCCTCCGACGCTGGAGGGGCTGTCCGATTCCGCGGTGCGCTACGTCGCGATCGCGAACCCCGAGCACGCGCCCTACGGGATGGCGGCCGAGCAGGCGCTGCGCGCGGCGGGCGTGTGGGACGCGGTGGCGCCGAAGCTGGTGCTCGGCGAGAACGTCGCGCAGACCTGGCAGCTCGTCGAGACCGGCAACGCGGACGCGGGCGTGGTCGCGCTGGCGCTGGTGCGCTCTCGCGCGGAGCGCCCGTACACGCTCGTCGACGAGTCCCTTCACGCGCGGATCCTGCAGGTGGCGGTCGTGCCGCGCGCCGCGGAGCGACCCGCCGCAGGCCGGGCGTTCCTGGCGTACGTGGGCGGCCCCGAGGGTCGGGCGGTGCTGGCGCGCTACGGTTTCACGCTCCCGGAGGGTTGAGTGCTCGATCCGTTGCTGCGCTCGCTGTGGGTCGCCGGCTTCGCGACGATCGCTGCGCTGGCCGTCGGCGTGCCGCTCGCGCGGCTGCTGGCGCGGCGGCGCGGGTGGGCCGCGGACGTGGCGTCCACGCTGGTGCTGCTGCCGATGGTGCTGCCGCCCACCGTGCTCGGCTACGGACTGCTGCTGCTCGTCGGGCGCAGCGCGGTGCTGGGGCGGGCGTGGGAGGCCGCGTTCGGTGGGCCCATCGTGTTCACGTCGACGGCCGCGGTGCTCGCCGCGTTCGTCTCGGCGTTGCCGTTCCTCGTGCGCACCGCGCAGGGCGCGTTCGAGCAGATCGACGCCCACCTCGAGGACGTCGCGCGCACCCTCGGGCGCTCCGAGCTCGACGTGTTCCTGCGCGTCTCGGTGCCGCTCGCGTGGCGGGGGATCCTCGCGGGCACGGCGCTGGCGTTCGCTCGCGCCATGGGCGAGTTCGGCGCGACGGTGATGGTCGCGGGCAGCATCCCGGGGCGCACGCGCACCGCGAGCGTCGCGGTCTACGACGCGGTGCAGGCGGGTCGTCTGGTGGATGCCGGGGTGCTCGCGCTGGCGCTCGCGGCGGTGGCGGGCGCGCTGCTGCTCGCGGTGTCGCGGCTGGGGCGCTGGTGAGCGGGCTCCAGGTCTCCGTGCGGGCGCGTGTCGGCGCCTTCCACCTCGACGTGGCGCTGGACACGACCGCGGACGTGACCGCGATCGTCGGTCCTTCGGGCGCCGGCAAGTCGCTGACGCTGCGCGCGATCGCGGGCCTGCTGCGCCCGGAGGCGGGCCGGATCGCGCTGGACGACCGCGTGTTCTTCGACGCGGCGGTGGGCGTCGACGTGCCCGCGCGAGATCGACGGGTCGGGATGGTGTTCCAGAGCTACGCCCTGTTCCCGACCATGTCCGTCGCCGACAACGTCGGCTTCGGGCTCTCCGTCCGGGGTGCCGCCCGCGCCGAGATCGACCGCGAGGTCGGCCGGGCGCTCGAACTCGTCCGCCT
>CAYQSE010000086.1:0-8541 GCA_964419905.1 uncultured Enterobacteriaceae bacterium | reverse complement strand
CGGGATGGTGTTCCAGAGCTACGCGCTGTTCCCGCACCTCGACGTGGCCCGCAACGTGGGCTTCGGGCTGCATCGCTGGCCCGAGGCGGAGCGGCGCGCCCGCGTGGCCGAGCTCACCACGCTGCTCGAGCTGGACGGGCGGCTCGGCGCCTACCCCGCCGAGCTCTCGGGCGGACAGCAGCAGCGCGTCGCCATCGCGCGCGCGCTCGCGCCGCGCCCGGCGCTGTTGCTCCTCGACGAGCCGTTCGCCGCGGTGGACGCGCCGCTGCGGCGGCGCCTGCGCGACGGTCTGCGCGCGCTGCTCGCGCAGGAGCGGGTCCGCTCGGTGTTGGTGACGCACGACGCCGCCGACGCCGCGGCCCTCGCGGGCAAGGTCGTCGTCGTGCGCGAGGGCCGGTGTGTCGCCGCTGGCGGCCTGGAGCTGCTCGAACGCGGCTGACGAGTCGGTTCAGGCGAGGGCGAGGATCTTGTGCAGCGTGCGGAGGTTCCGGTTCGTCGTGGACTGGTATCGCACCTTCGTCAGCGCCTTTCCGAACGCGGACTTCGTCGTGGCGCCCGTCTGGACGTGCCAGTAGAGCACGTCGGGTCCAGCGGCGATCTGCTCGAGGGTCGGATCGAGCGTCGGGCCGAGCGCCGCGAGCTCAGCCAGCGCCGCCGGATCCGAGCCGAACAGCACGTAGGGCTGACGCGTGTCGTCCGCGGGGTCGAACGGGAACGCCTCGACCGCGGCCCGCACCAAGTCGGGCCGCGTGAGCACCACGCGGGCCGGATACCCGAACCGCACCGACAGCGCCGCCTCGAC
Source organism: uncultured Enterobacteriaceae bacterium (assembly GCA_964419905.1). Classification (GTDB taxonomy): domain Bacteria; phylum Myxococcota_A; class UBA796; order UBA796; genus JAFDJI01. The sequence goes on along the minus strand of CAYQSE010000086.1, from coordinate 7,739 downwards.
CGCGCCGTGCAGGTCGTCGCGCGGCTCGGCGTCGAACACGACGTTCCCGCTCGCGAGCACGGTCCGCACCTCGCGGAGCCCGATCGCCCGCAGCGCGTCCGCGAGATCCTCCATCCTGATCCGCACGCCGCCAACGTTGATGCCGCGCAGCAGCGCGACGAATCGTTCCCAACCTCGTTCGCGCGTCACGCGACCTCCACCCCGTCAGTCTCCCACACCAACGCCGCGGTGATAGGGGCGCGCATGGGTTGGTTCGACGTCCACGCGCACCTCACCGATCACCGCCTCGCCGCCGACGAGGCGGGCGTGCTCGCGCGCGCGGCCGCCGCTGGGGTGACCACGATCGTCAGCAACGGCCTGAACCCGGCGGACAACGAAGCCGTGCTCGCGCTCGCGGCGCGGGCGCCGATCGTGCGGCCGGCGCTCGGGCTCTACCCGGTCGACGCGGTGCTGCCCGAGATGCTCGCGCTCGGGGTGGACTACCCGCGCGACGACGAGCCCGTCCCGGCCGACGAGGCGATCGCCTGGCTGCGCGACCACGTCGAGCAAGCGTTCGCCGTCGGCGAGATCGGGCTCGACCACCACTGGGTGCCGGCGGCGCTGTGGGCGCTCCAGGCCGAGCGCTTCGATCGGCTGGTTCGGCTGGCGATCGAGGCCGACAAGCCGATCATCGTGCACACGCGCCGGGCCGAGCGCGACACCCTCGAGCGGCTCGTGGCGCTGGGCGCGACCCGGGTGAACTGGCACTGCTTCGGCGGCAAGGTGAAGCTGGCGCGCCAGATCGCAGACGTGCCGGGCCACTGGCTGTCGATCCCGGCGAACGCGCGGCGGTCCGAGAGCTTCACCCGGATGATCCAGACGCTCCCGCGCGAGCGGATCTTGCTCGAGACGGACTGCCCCTACCTGGGGCCCGACCGCGACCGGCTCAACGAGCCGGCGAACGTCGCGGGCACCGCCGCGTACGTGGCCGAGCTGTGGGGGGAGCCGCTCGAGGCCGTCGCCGCGCGCATGGCGCAGAGCTTCGCCGACCTCTTCCACGCCGATCCGTGATCAGCGCGCCGAGATCGGCGCCTTCACCGTGCGACCCCACGCGACGAACAGCGCGAGCCCGCCGAGCACGAGGTTCGCCGGCAGCGCCTCCGGTTCGCCGTTCACGACGTGGGTGCTCGCGGCGAGCGCCATCACCAGCGCGAGCAGCGCGGCGGCGAGCGGCGTGAGCTTCGGCTGGATCCGAAGCGCCGCGGGCAGGATCAGGCCGAACGCGCCCAGCACCTCCGAGACGCCGATGAAGCGCACGAGCGCCGTAGGGGTGTAGGCGACGAACGACATGCCGCCGTCGAGCAGGGCGTCGAGAGGCTGGGTGGCCTTCATCGCGCCCGCGGCGAGGAACGCGAACGCGAGCAGGCCCTGCACGACCCACAGGCCGAGGTGGAGGGCGCCGCGTGGGGCGGCGGGGGCGGCGGCCGAGATCGAAGTCATGGGAGCTCCTGGGTGGGGATCTCCCCTGAGGTTATTGGTTCCCCGAAGCGCAACAAGAGTGAGAACATGGGACTGCTTGTTGACCAAGATGGAACGATGCCCGATCTGCGCGATGTGGTCGCGTTCTGCCGGGTGGTCGACCTCGGCTCGGTGACGGCGGCGGCGCGCTCGCTCGGCGAGTCCAAAGGCGCCGTCAGCCGCCGGGTGTCGCGGCTGGAGGCGCGTCTCGGGATCCCGCTGCTGCGGCGTTACGGGCGGCGCGTCGCCCCGACCGAGGCCGGCCAGGTGTACCGCGAGGACGCCGGCGCCGCGCTCGACGCGCTGACCGGCGCGGCGGAGCGACTCCGGGCGTCCGAGGAGACGCCACGCGGCCGACTTCGGGTGACCGCGCCGCAGGGCATCGGCTCGTTGTTCCTCGGCGAGGTGCTCCCGAGCTTCCTCGCGGATCACCCCGAGGTCGGGGTGGAGCTGCTGTTGACCGACGCGGTGCTGTCGTTCCGAGCGCAGCGCCTCGACGTGGCGCTGCGGTTCTCCGACGGGCTGCCCGACTCCTCCCTGGTCGCGCACCGCCTGCTGACGCTCGCGCCGGGGCTCTACGCTGCCCCGGAGTATCTGCGGCGTCGCGGTACGCCGTCCCTGCCCGAGGACCTCGACGGGCACGATCTGCTCCTGGTGCCGCTGCTTCCCGATGGGCAGCGCGCGCGGTTCGCGGGTCCCGATGGCGTCGTCGTGGAGCGGCACCTGCGCGGGCGGGTGCTCTCGCACGACGCGCTGCTCCTGCGCGAGCTGGCGCTGGCGGGCGCCGGGATCACGGGGATGCTGCCTCGGCGGGCCGAGCCCGACGTCGCTGCGGGTCGGCTGTGCCCGGTGCTGCCCGACTGGCGGCTGGTGAGCGCGACGTCGCTCTACCTGCTGCACGAGGGAGGGCCGCTCGCGCCGAAGGTGCGCGTCTTTCGGGACCACCTGAAGCGGGCCCTGGGTTGAGGGGGTAAGGGAAGCGTGCGACGCTGAACGTCCGATATGCGGGAGGCGCGAATGCGGTGGTGGATCCTGGCGGGTGTGCTGGCGACCTCGGTGGCCCACGCCGAGCCGACCGTGGAAGAGCTGCTGATGGCGACCGACGACATCGCGCGCGGCGAGTCCAGCATCGCGGTGGTCGAGATGCAGGTGAAGACGGCGCGCTACGAGCGCTCGATGAAGATGCAGGCGTGGAGTCGGGGCACCGACCAGTCGCTGATCCGCATCCTCGAGCCCGCGAAGGACGCCGGCGTGTCCACGCTGAAGGTGGGCGACAACATCTGGAACTACCTGCCCAAGGTCGATCGCACGATGAAGGTGCCGGCGGGGATGATGTCGGGGAGCTGGATGGGCAGCCACTTCTCGAACGACGACCTGGTGCGGGACAGTCGGCTGTCCGAGGACTACACCGCGTCGATCACGCAGCGCCCCGACGAGAACGAGGAGAAGGCGTATGTGATCGAGGCGATCCCGAAGCCCGACGCGGCGGTGGTGTGGGGCAAGGTGGTCGCGCGGATCACGCCCGAGAAGATCCCGCTCGACGTACGCTACTACGCCGAGGACGGCACGCTGGCGCGCACGATGTCGTTCGGCGAGGTGCGCACGTTCGACGGGCGCGCGGTGCCGTCCACGATGACGCTGCTGCCCGCCGACAAGCCCGACGAGTACACGAAGATGATCTACGTCTCGCTCGACTTCGACGCGGACGTTCCCGAGTCGACGTTCAGTCAGCAGGCGCTGCGTCAGTGATCCAGCTGTTCGTGCTCGCGTGGCGCAACCTGTGGCGGCACGGTCGCCGCACGTTGATCACCGCGGGCGCGATGGCGGTCGGCGTCGCGCTCGCGATCGGCGGCCTGTCCTGGATGGAGGGCGCGTACGGCGACATGCGCCGCGTGATGATCGACGAGACGCTCGGGCACGTGCAGGTGCACCACGCGGCGTTCCCGACCAGCCAGGACATGTACGACCTGATCCCAGGCGACGAGGGACGGCTCTCGCAGATCGCCGCGATGCCGGGCGTGACGGGCGTGAGCGGGCGGGTCTACGGGCACGCGCTGCTGGGCGGCGCGGACACGAGCAGCGGGGTGGTCCTGGTCGGCGTGCAGCCGGCGCGTGAGCGCACCCAGGCCAACCTGCACGAGCGGGTCCGCGACGGTGCCTACCTGCCCGACGGGCCCGCTGGCGCGATCCTGCTCGGCGATGGGCTCGCGGTCTTCCTCGGCGCGTCGATCGGCGACGAGGTGGTCGCGGTCACGCAGGCGGCCGACGGCTCGCTCGGCAACGCGCTGTACACGGTGGTGGGCACGCTGCGCACCGGCTCCACCCGGCTCGATCGACACGGCGCGTTCCTCCACCTCCAAGACCTGCAGGCGCTGCTCGCGCTCGAGCACGGCCTGCACGAGATCCGCGTGCTCACGCCCGACACCAACGACCGCGCGGCCGTCGCCGCGGTCGCCGACGCGCTGGCCGCGTCGTTTGGCGAGGCGGATGTGCTGGTCCGGCCCTGGTGGCAGGTGCAGACGCAAGTGGCCCAGATGATGGACCTGCAGGGCTTCGCGTCGGCGATGATCGTGGGTGTGATCTTCGCGCTCGTCGCGCTCGGCATCTTGAACACGATGCTGATGTCGGTGTTCGAGCGCACCCGCGAGCTGGGCATCCTCAAGGCGATCGGCATGCGGCCGCGCCAGATCGTGACGATGGTGCTCGCCGAGAGCGTGTCGCTCGCGCTGCTCGCGAACGCGATCGGCGTCGTGCTGGGCGCGCTGCTCACCTGGTACCTGGTCGAGCACGGCATCGACATGAGCGGTCCCGACGGGCAGGGGATGTCCGCGATGGGGATGACGTTCGACGCGATGCGCGGCGCGTGGCACCTTCCGACGTTCTTCGAGGTGTTCTTCGCGGCGCTGGGCGTCGCCATCCTCGCGGCGCTGTGGCCCGCCGTCCGCGCGGCGCGGCTCGAGCCGGTCGCCGCCATGCGGGAGGAGTGATGAACCTGCTCCTGCTGGCGCTCCGCAACCTGCGTCGCAGCCTCCGCCGCACGCTGATCACCGGGCTCGGCATCGCGCTCGGGCTCGCGCTGATGTTCGTGTCGAACAACGTCGCGGGCGGCCAGTACGACGACATGATCAGCCAGGGCATCGCGACGCTGGCCGGCCACGCGGTGGTGCAGGCCGAGGGCTACCAGAAGGAGCCCGAGCCGGATCGGCTGGTGCTGCGCTCGGCCGAGGTCGAGGCCGCGCTGGAGGCGGCGTTCCCGGAAGGCGTGGTCACCCGGCGCGTGTTCCTCGGCGGCCTGATCACGTCGCCGCACAGCGCGCGCGCGGTGCAGCTGATGGGCATCGAGCCCGACGACGAGGCGCGGATCACCGATCTGCGCGAGCAGGTGGTCGCGGGCGAGTGGCTGGGCGACGACGACCGTGCGCTGCTCGTCGGCGAGGTCCTCGCGCGCTCGCTCGACGTCGACCTGGGCGCCCGCGTGGTCGTGATGACGCAGGTGCAGGGCGAGATGAGCAGCCGCATGTTCCGCGTGCGCGGGCTGCTGAAGGGGCTGTCGCCCGAGCAGGACGCGGCGCGGGCCTACGCGATCCTGCCCGCCGCGCAGGCGCTGCTGCCCGGCGACGATCCGGCGCATCAGGTGTCGGTGCACCTGGCGCGCGCCACCGACTCGCCGGCGGCCGCGGCGCGCGCCCGGTCCGTGCTGCCCGCGCCCGAGCTCGAGGTGCTGTCGTGGGAGCAGGCGCTGCCCGAGATCGCCGAGGGGATCCGCATGGACGCCCAGATCTCCAACATCATGTGGGGCCTGATGGGCATCATCGTCGCGATGGGCGTGCTCAACACGGTGCTGACGAGCACGCTCGAGCGCACGCGCGAGTTCGGCGTGATGATGGCGGTGGGGATGCGCCCGGGCCGGCTCGCCCGGCTCGTGCTCGTCGAGGCGCTCGTGCTCGGGCTGGTCGCGTCCGTGCTCGGCGTGGCGCTCGGCGCGCTGATGACCTGGCCGCTCGCGGTGTGGGGGATCGACATGAGCGGGTCGATGGGCGAGAGCTACGACTTCGAGGGCGTGCAGATCTCGACGATGCTGTACGCGACGTGGGACTGGAGCCGCAACCTGGTGTTCGCCGTGGTGGCCGTGCTGCTGACCGTGCTCGCCGCGATCGGTCCGGCGTGGCGGGTCACGCACCTCACCCCGGTCGAGGCCATGCGACACAAGTAGGAGGGGTCTTGTCCATCGTGTCCGTGCGCGGCGCCGTCCGCACCTACCGCCAGGGAAACCAGACGATCCGCGCGCTCGACGGGGTCGACCTCGACATCGCGCAGGGCGAGTTCACCGCGCTGATGGGGCCGTCGGGCTCGGGCAAGACCACGTTGCTCAACGCGATCGGCGGGCTCGACACGCCGGACGCGGGCACGATCACGGTCGAGGGGCGCGACCTCGCCGCGCTGTCGGCGGGCGCGCGCTCGGATCTGCGCCGCGATCGGCTGGGGTTCGTGTTCCAGTCGTACAACCTGATCCCGGTACTCACCGCGTACGAGAACGCCGAGTTCGTGCTGGTGCTGCAGGGGCGGCCCGCCGCCGAGCGGCGCGCGCGGGTGCTGAAGACGCTCGAGGACGTCGGCCTGGCGGGTCTCGGCGATCGGCGGCCGAACGAGCTCTCGGGCGGTCAGCAGCAGCGCGTCGCGGTCGCGCGCGCCATCGTCACCCAGCCCGCGATCGTGCTCGCCGACGAGCCCACGGCGAACCTCGACAGCCAGACCGGGCACGACCTGATCGACCTGATGCGGCACCTCAACCAGGAGCACGGCGTCACCTTTCTGTTCGCGACACACGATCCGAAGGTGCTCGACGCGGCGCGGCGCGTCGTGCGCATGGTCGACGGGCGGATCGCGAAGGACGAGCGGCGGTGATCGCGCTGCTGCTGGCGCTCGCGTCCGCCGAGGCGGGCGAGGGGCTGCACGCGGACGTCGGGGGCGACATCAAGACGTTCTTCGTCGCGATGTTCCCCTACGAGAGCCTGCTGCTGCCCGACGATCCGTTCGCGCAGGGCGTCGCGCACGGGCGCCTGAAGCTGCGCGTGGGCTGGGGCGACGTGCTGGAGTTGGACGTCCACCACGCCGTCTCGGCGATCGCGGGCTCGGCGGCGCTGGTCGGGCTGAACACCGGCGTCGTGTTCCAGCCGCCCGAGGCGGTGCCGCTCACGTGGACGCTGGATGACGGCGGCTCGCTGACGATGATCGGACGCACCGACCGGCTGGTGCTGCGCGCGAGGCTGCCGCACGTGGATGTCGCCGTCGGGCGGCAGGCGATCTCGTTCGGCCACGGGATGTTCTTCACCCCGCTCGATCTGGTGAACCCGTTCTTCCCGACGACGATCGACCAGGAGTACAAGCCGGGCGTCGACGCCGCGCGGGTCGATATCTACCCGTCGCTGACCAGCCGCGTCACGCTGGTCGGCGCGTACGCCGGCGGGTGGGACTGGCCGGGCGCGGTGCTCGCCGGCTACGGGCAGGTCACCGTCGGGCTGACCGACCTCGGGCTGCTGCTGGGCGCGATCCATGGCGACGCGGTGGCGGGCGCGACGGTCTCGGGCGGCGTGGGTCCGGTGGGCCTGCACGGCGACGCCACGGTGACGCTGCCGCACGGCGGCGGCGACCCGTTCGTGCGCGCGGTCGCAGGCGCGTTCTGGCGTCCGACCGGCACGACGACGCTCACCGGCGAGCTCTACCTGCAGACGCTCGGCGCGTCCTCGCCCGACGGCTACCTCGCGCTCGCCACCGACGACCGCTGGGTGCGGGGCGAGCTGTGGCTGCTCGGGCGCGGCTACGTCGGGCTCGCGGTGGCGCAGGAGATCACGCCGCTGATCTCCGCCTCGCTCGCCAGCTTCGTCAACGTCGAGGATCCGAGCGCGTTCGTCGCCCCCAGCCTGAGCTGGTCGGTCGCGGGCAACGCCGCGGTGGGTCTGGGCGCGTTCGTCGGCTTCGGGCGTCGCCCCGACGGGCTCGCGCTGCGCAGCGAGTTCGGGCTGTACCCGGCCTCGGCCTTCCTGGACGTTCGAACCTACTTCTAGCGGCGAAGGGATGTGGGTCGGCCGTCCCGGCCGACCAGGGCCACGGGCCGACGCTCGGTTTGCCGGCCGGGACGGCTGTCGATCCTACACATCTTGGCTGCGGCCCGAGATCATGTGGGGCGGGCGTCTCGCCCGCCCGTCCTGACGGGAAGCCCGGAATGCCCATCAGACCAGCGT
>CAYQSE010000085.1:0-21461 GCA_964419905.1 uncultured Enterobacteriaceae bacterium | reverse complement strand
GCTGATTACGCTGGTTCAATGGTCATTCCGGGCCTGCCCGCAGGACGGGCGGGCGGGACGCCCGCCCCACATGATCTCGGGCCGCAGCCGAGATGTGATCAATCGACAGGCGGGACGCCCGCCCCACATGATCTCGGGCCGCCGCCGAGATGTGATCAATCGACAGCCGTCCCGGCCGACCGCCGGGTACGGCGGGGCGCTTACTCCTCGTCCTCGCGGTTCGTCGCGCCGGTGGCGAGGGCGACGTCCTGGAACAGGCGCCCGAACAGCTCGCCGAGCTCGAGCTTGACCTTCACGGGCTCGTCGTCGGCGGCGTCGGGGTCGGGCTGGACGTCGAGGGTGACCTCGGCGGGCACGAGCGCCTTCGCGACCGCACCGAACAACGAGCCGACCAGCCGCGGGCCCTCCTTCTTGAAGAAGTCGGTGTCGACGCGGGTCTCGCCGTCGACGGACGCGGAGGACAGCACGTCGCGCAGCGCGGCGCGCACCTCGCGCGACACCGCGTCTTCGGGCGGGGCGTCGGGGACGGGGCGCCCCTCGCGCCGCGCGCGTTCGCGTTCGAGATCGACGGTGACGTTCGGGTCGCGGGCCGCCGCCTCGTCGAGCGTGTCCTTCAGCTTGCCGAACAGGGTGCCGAACAGCGCGGTGAGCGCGCCGCCGACGAGCTGGGGGACCATCGCCTCGAGCTGCTCCCGCGAGAGCTTGGAGACGTCACCCAGCAGCGCGGGATCGACCCCCTGCGCACGCAGCATCTCGAGGATCCGCCGCTTCACCTCGTCGTTGAGCTCGCTCGCCTCTGCAGCCGGGCTCTCGGGGGCCTCCCACGGCACCTCGACGCCCTCGAGCAGGCTCGCGAGCCCCGGCATCCCGACGAGCGCGGCGAAGCGCCACGGTTGGTCGGCGTCAGCGCGCACGAGCAGCGCGTGTCGCTCGTCGACCGCGAAGTCCGTGTCGGGGTCGACCTCCTCGATCGTGACCAGCGCGCGGTTCAGCGCCGGCAGGCTCGCGGCGGGCCCGAGGCGCAGCACGCGACCGGGCGCGGGCGGCGCGCCAAGCGTACGCCACGCGTCATCGGGGACGTCGGAGGGTGGGCCCGCCTCGTCGGCGAGCGCGGCCAGCGCGCCCTGACCCCAGCGCGCCGCGGCGGCGTCTGCGGGGAGCCCTTCCCAGGTGGGCACGGTGGGCGTCGTCCCGTCGACGAACAGGCCCGCTGGCTCCCACCGCTCGGAGACGCCAGCGACCCGCCAGTCCTCGCCCGCGCGGCGACGCCACGCGACCCACAGCGTGTCCCCGCCGCCCCGCCCCACCAAGGCGAGGTGGACGGCGGCCCGGTCACCCCGGATCCGGTACTCGAGGATCTCGAGGTCGGGCCGCGTGCGGCGCACGTGCTGGAACACCCGTGCGAGCGAGTCCCCGGGGAGATCCCAGGCGTCGGCCTCGGCGAGGGCGCGCCCGGCGTCGTCGTCCGCCTCGCTCAGCGCGGCGACGAGCCGATCGACCACGCGCACCAGCCGTCCGTCCACGAGGGACGGCGCGGTGGCCGGGGCGTCCGCGACCGGCTCGGTGGACGCGAGGAATCCCTCGGCGTCCATCCGCGTGCGGACCGCGCCCACGCACGTCCATCGCGCCTCGCCCTTCACCCACTGCAGCCACAAGGAGTCACGCGTCTTGTCGGGGCGCATCCCGGCGAGCCGGGCCACCCCGCGCGCGTCGGTCTGCAGCATCACAGGGGCTGCGGTCAGCAACAGGTGAACGTCGCGGCACAGCGACTCGAGCGGCACCACCCCACCCGTCCACGCAGCCTCGGTGCACCAGTCGCGCGCCTTGTCGGCGTCCCCGGTGTTGAGCGCATGCACGAGCTGTCCCACGGCGGTGGACAAACTCCCTTCCGACATCGAGCCTCCAGGTCGCGAGCGACCGTCCTACTTGCCGAGCTTGGCCTTGGCCCAGTTGATCGCGGCGGTCTTGCCCGAGCTCTCGAAGATCGCGTCGGCCTTCGGGACATCCATGAACGACAGCTTGTAGCGGAGGTTCCGGTAGTCCAGCGGGTACTTCTCGGCCAGCATGTTCTCGTATTCCTTGCCGACCACGACGCCGTACTGCTTGTAGAGCGCGCGCGCCTGGTCGTCCCACTTGCCGTCCAGCTTCCACAACACCTGGTCGGCGTGCTTGTACAGACCCTTGAGCCCATAGACCGCCTGGTGGATGAACCCGCGGCGGCCCGCTTCCTTGAGCAGCTCGATCACGGCCCAGCTGTCGTCGGAGCCGCAGTAGTTGTCCTCTCCCGTGAGCACCAGGAGCATCTGGTTGAAGTTCTTCGCGGTGAGGTCCTTGGCCTTGTGCTCGCCCTTCTTCACGATGGCGACGATCTCGTCGTCGCCCTCCATGATGAGCTGCCAGGCCGTGATCTCGCCGTTGAGCCACCGGCCCAGCCGGTAGGTGAACGAGAACTTGTTGTCGGCCATGCCCTTGAGCAGCTTGCCGGCTGCCTTGATGCCGCGCTTGAACTGGTCCCACGCGTCCATCAACTTCTTCTTGTCGATGTTGCCCGCCAGCCAGTCCCAGGCCAGCGCGATGGGGCCGAGCACCGGGCCGGACGTGAGGATGTAGCCGGCACATTCCTTGATGAACTTGATGAACACGTCGACGGCCTGGAGGCCCTCGGCGGCCTCCATGATCAACCCGAGCTGGTTCTCGGAGGCGGCCTGGCCCTCGGCGTTCTTGTCGGCGCCCTTGCCCTGCTTGCCGAGCAGCGCGTCGCCCGAGATCGCGTCGCCGCCCGGCAGCGCTGCGTCGTTGGCCTTCTTCGAGTCCTTCTTCGGCGGCGCGGCGATCTGGTCGGGCTTCTTGTCGACCTTCACGCCCTGATCCTGCTCCTTCTTCGGCGTGCCGCCCTGTGGCTCGGCCTTGGTCTTCTTCGCGCCGCTCTTCGCCTTCTTCGAGTCGCCGAACGCGAAGGTCTCGCTCCACTTGATTCCAGGCAGATCGCCCAGGTTGAACGGCCACTTCCCGAGCTCGTAGTACCAGGGGTCGAACAGGATCAAGCTCGCGAACAGGTAGGCGGAGAGCTCGAGCAGCAGCCTCGGCGTGATCTCGAGATCGATGCCGAACGCGCCAGACCAGCCGTCCTTGCCGCCCTGCAGGGTCAGCGACGGCGTGAGGTTGATCGGCACGTTGAGCACCAGCTTGGCCTTCGAACCGATGCCGGCAGACGCGACGAGCACGTTCAGCGACGCCTCGAGCCACGCGGCGAGCCAGACGTTGAAGTCGAGCCCCCACGGCATCTTCAGGTCGGCGCTGAAGTCCGGCGTCTGCTTGTCGGCGTCCTTGCCCGTCGCCCAGTTCTCGACCGCGAACTTGCCCTGGAGCGCGAGCGGCTTCATGTCGAGGCTCGAGCCGATGTCGATGCCCAGCGCGAGGCGGAACACGAGGATCTGCACGAGGAACTGGACGATGGTCGTCTCGAACTCGAACAGCTTCTTCGCGTCGGTCAGCGTCGTGTCGATGCCGAACTCGAGGTGATCGACGGTGGGCTCGAGCTTGTGGTCCATCGAGAGCTTGCCCTTCGCGGCGAAGCCCTTGGCCATCTGGTAGTCGATGTTCGCGGCGCCGAGGAACGTGCCGTCCTCGTTGTACTTGAGGGCGAGATCACCCTTCAGCCAGCGCTCCTTCTCCTTGAACAGGACCCAGCCGAGCTTCCCGTCGAAGCCGTAGAGGTCCTTCTCACCGTCGTTGCGCCAGGTGAACGCGAACTTCGCGTTCTCGACGTTGATCGCGGGTGCCGTGAAGGTGGCCTCGCCAGACATCTTCGTCAGGCGGTTGTTCTCGATCGTGAGCTGACCGGACGCGCCCTTCACCTTCACGCCGCCGTTGAGCAGGGCGAACTCGGTGTCGAGCGACGCGCTCGCGACCAGCTTCACGAGCATGCGCTGCTTCACGTCGTACTGGCCCTTGGCCTGCAGCGACGCGATCTTCTTGCCGTCCTTGAGGAGGTCGGCGGCGAGGTTGCCGTCGACTGAGGTGACCTCACCGTCCGTGACCGTCGCGGTGACGCTCGCGCCCTTCTGGACGCGGCCCGACAGGCTCGCGCCAAGCTCGGTCTCGAGGTCCTGCTTGAGCGTGACCGTGCCCTTGCCGTTGACGCCGGCGCCCTCGGCGGACCAGTTGCCGTTGACCTTGCCCTCGAACAGGACGCCCTGCTCGTTGAGGAAGCTCGACTCGAGCTCGCCCTGCGCCTTGATCAGGTCGTTGTTCGCGAGCCACACCGAGCCGGTGAGCTTGTCGACCCGCAGCCGCTCCGAGAGCATCAGCGCCTTGGTGAGCTTGCCGGTGCCGGTGGCGCTGACCAGTGTCTTCTTCGTCCAGTCGTAGTGTGCCTTGCCCTTGAAGTTCAGCTCGAGCGGCTCGCCGCGGAACAGCGAGGTGAAGTCCGCCTCGACCTCTCCGCCCAGCGACTGCAGCGCACCCTTGAGGAGCTCGGCGTTGCCGTTCGAGCCCTTGTAGAGCTTGAGAAAGCCGCCTGGCACCTCGGCGTGGTAGTCATCGAGCAGGGTGAGGTTGCCCTTGCCGTCGAGTCCGTCCGCGGGCGACCACTTGCCGTTCACCGAACCGCGCAGCTTGTCCTTGCCGCCTTCGCGAATCGTGACGGCGAGATCGCCGGACGCCTCGGTCAGCACGTTGTCCGCGAGCGAGGCCGTGACACCGCCCTTCTTGTTCAGCACGACGTCGCGGCCTTCGCCGGCGCGACCGACGACGGTGTCGACGAGCACGTCGATCGACGCGCTGTTCAGCGTGGCCTTGCGGGCGGCGTTGTCGTAGGCGCCCTTCGCCGACATCGTGAGCCAGGTCTTGCCCGCCTCGACGAGGTGCGCCTTCAGCGCGCCGTCGATGCCGGTGAGCGAGCCCTTCGCGACCTTCGCGGTGCCGGTCGAGCCCTTCGACAGGAACGCGCTCCACGTCGCGTTCGGGCCGAAGCCCTCCCCGAGCCCGACGTCCTCGAGCAGCGTGACCGCAGCGGAGCCGTCGAGCGGCTTCTTCGCCTTGCCCGTCTTGTCGATCGCGAACGAGAAGTTCGACACGATCTCGAAGACGTCCTTGCCCTCGGTGTTGCGGGCACGCAGCGTGATCGCGCCCGAGATGTCCTCGATGTCGTCCTTCGCGACCGTGACCGAGCCCGTGGCGTTCTCGGCGACGAACCACGACCACCCGCCCTGATCGAACAGGTGGATCGGCATCTTGGCGGTGAACGTGCCCTTGCCGCGCTCGACCTGGTAGGTCGCGCCCTTGCGGACGATCACCGCGTCGCCGACGGAGACCTCGAGCACCTGGGCATCGCCGATCGGCACGATGACCATCGCCGCGCCCTGGAAGCGCTTCAGCTCCTTCGTCTTCTTGTCGAAGGTCGCGCTGCCCGCGAGGTCGCGCGCGATGATCCCGCCGCCGAGCTGAAGCATCGGGATCGCGAACGAGCCGGTCGCCTCGTCCTTGGTGGTGCTGACGCCGCCCGATGGCTTCACCTCTTCCTTCGCGTCGATCACGCCCTCGGACTCGGCCTCGGCGAACGCCTTCTCGGCTGCCTGATCGCGCACGACCTGAGCCTGGAGCTCCACGACGGAGAGATCGAACCGCTCGGCGTCGTAGCCAGCGGTGATCGCGACGACCTTGCAGATCTGCGCGAGCTCCCGCTCCGAGCTCGCGACCTCGAAGCCCTTGGACTGCACGAGGTTCGAGAACACCATCGGGAAGCTCGTCGCGACCGCGCGGCGCGCCTTCACGGACGCCTCGGCGGGCACGCCCTGGGCCTTGGCGTCCGACTTCGGCTTCACCCACGCCTGGCCCGAGACCACGACGGGGAAGCCCTTGTTGCGGTCGGATCGGTTGGCCGACTTCGGATCCTTGACCAGGAACTTCGGGGTGACGAAACGGATGGGGGTGCCAGCATCCGGCTTCTTCGCGGCCTCCGCCTTCGGCTCCTCGGCCGGCTTCGCGTCCTGCTCGGTGGCCTTCTCCTTGTCCTTCTCCTTCTCGTCCTCCTGCGCCTTCTCCTTCTTCTTCTTCTCGGGCTCGGGGTGGGCTTCTTCCTTGGCCTTCTCGCCCGGCGCGTCCTTCTTGCCGTCGAGGTACTCTTGCATGTCCTCGCGCTGCTTGCGGAGGCTCTCGCGCTGAGCTTCCTGCGCGAGATGGACCAGCGCGGACGCGATCCACACGCGCTGCCCGCGCATTTCCTCGTTCAGCTTGGCCACGATCGGATCGCTGACCTTCTGCAGGCCGCCGGTGACCGTCTTGGTGTAGCCGTCGGTCGCGACGAGCTTGCTGAACTCTGTGATCAGCGCGCGCTCGAGCTTCTTCGCGATCAGGTCCGGCATGCCGGCGGGCACGCGGCTGTAGGACGCCTCGGTCTGCGGACCATCGACCTTGCGGTAGTTGGCGACGCCGAGATCGAGGGTGAGAAAGAGCTGCAGCGGAGCGCTGGTCGCCGCGTCGATGGCCGTGAACGCCTGCCCCTCGAACACCAGGGACTTGTAGTCGCTGCGGACGGGCTCCCAGGCCTCACCGTCCTCCTTCGCGCTCTCGGAGAAGTCGACCTTGGGGGCCTTTGACAGGTCCTTCGTCGGCGGATCTTCCTTGCGCTGGACGGGGCCGGCGGCCTTGGCCTGGACCTCCTCCTCCTCTTCTTCGCCTGCGCTCCGCTGGACGGGGCCGGCGGCCTTGGCCTGGATCTCCTCCTCTTCCTCTTCGCCTGCGCTCCGCTGGACGGGGCCGGCGGCCTTGGCCTGGATCTCCTCCTCTTCTTCTTCGCCTGCGCTCCGCTGGACGGGCGCAGCGGCCTTGGCTTGGACGGCCTCCTCTTCTTCCTCGCTCGCCTTGCGCTGCGCTGGCGCGTCGGCCGGCGGGGCGGGCGCGGCCTTCGCGGCGGCTCCGTCGACCGGCTCGCCGCGGGCCGCCTTCGCGCCCATCCGGTCGGCCTCGCTCTCGAGCCCGGAGTCGTCGTTGATCCCGACGCCCTTGGCCTGGCGCGTCGCCTTGACGCGGCCCTCCTGCTGCTGGCGGGTGTGGGTGATCTCGTGACCGAGGAGCTCGAGGCCCGATTGGGACGAGAAGTCCATCTTGCCGGGCGCGAAGGTGATCAGGTTGCCGCGCGTGTAGGCGAGCGCGTTCAGCTCCTTGGCGGAGCCGTCCTCACGGACGCGCACGTTCTCGAAGCTGGTGCCGAACGAGGCCTCCATCTTCGCCCGGACGTCCTTGGGGAGGGGGGAGCCGCTGCCGCCGCCGCCCTTGGCACCGCCGCTCGGTGGTGCAGGGGGGGCGCCCGCCGGAGCGCCCTTCGGCTGGATAGGCGTCGCGCCGTCGTCGCCATCGTCGGGCGCGGGGCCGCCGCCGCCGCCGAGCTCCAGCTTGCCGACGTCCTTCTTGGCCTGGACCTGCGCCTCTTCCTCGTCGCCGCCGCTGCGCTGCACCGGCTCGAGCTTGCGCTGCATCGGCACCTGGATCGGCTGCGCGAGGGGGTCCTTCAGATCGCCGTCGAGCGCGCGCTGGGCGGGTGCTGCGTTCGCGGACGCCGCGTCGACGAGTGTACGGAACTGCATCACGTCCCTGCTCACGTTCACCCCGGCGCCTGGCATGCGGTTGGACACGGTCCGCATGGATCCCGAGGGATTGTACCCCGCAGGAACGGCGGATGCAGGACGTTCTCCGATCGCGTCGTGTCCTCGCGGATCGTGTGGAACGGGCGCGGCCGCACGTCGCGGGGCGTCAGCGATCCAGGACGTGCGCGTCGAGGACGAACGCGGTGAAGGTCCCGGCGAAGACGTCGCGGTCACCGACCGTGCCCTTCACCGTGACGGTGCGCTTGCGCCCGGCTGAATCGGTTGTCTGGGCGCGCAGTGTCACCGCGTCGCCCACGCACACCGGCGCGAGGAAGCGCGCCTCGGCGCTGCCGAGCACCACGTTCGGATCGTTGACCGCGAGCATCGCCGCGTAGTCGGCGGCGCCGAACACGAAGCCGCCGTGGACGAGCCCGCGCGCGTCGGCTGCCATCGGCAGGGTCGCGACGAGCCGGACCGTGGCCCGGCCGTCGCCGACCTCGAGCGGCTCGCCGCACAGCGCGCGCTCGATACCGAGGTGTGTCTCAATGGCCATCGGGACCTCCCGACGGCCGATTATCCCGGATCGGGCGCCGTGCTCCACGCCGCTGCGGCGTGTGCCGCGATCTTCGCGAGCAACAGCAGCCACGGGGCTCCGTGGAACATCAGGTCGAACCAGTCGAGCGGGCGCACCAGGGTGCCCGCGGCGAGCATCTGGAGCTTCTCGACGATGTGGGGTGGGGTGAACGGGGCGAGCCCGAGGGTGAGCACGCCCATCACCACCAGCACCCATGGAATCGCGATCAGCATCTGCACGCGCGCGCCCTCACCGACGCCCGAAGAGCATGCCGAGCAGACCGGTGCCGGCGGCCGGCGAAGTTCCGTCCTCGCGGCACTTGCAGCGGTCCTGCTTCGGCACGTCGCCGAGCACGGACTCTACGTGGGCGCCGCAGCCACGCCAATCGGGCTTCTTGCACTGGGGACAGGAGACGCGGGAGCACATGGGCAACATCCTCGGACAGAGTGTGGGGTACGCGACGCCCGATGGGAGTCATCAACGCGGCGAGGTGTGACAGCGTGGCCTTGACGGGTGTGTCGCAGGCGGCCATGTGACCAGTCCAGCTTGGAGTCAGCTCATGCGTCGTATCCTGTCCGTTCTCGTACTCACCGTTGCCGTCACCCTGGCCGCCTCCGAGGCCGACGCCAAGGATCACAAGAAGAAGGGCGCGACGCCCGCCGAGCCCGCGACGCCCGCCCAGCCCGCGGAGCCGGCTTCGAAGGCCGACGCGCTGCCGACACCCGCGATCGTGGCGTACCGTCACGGGGTGATGGAGGCGGTCGGGGGCCACATGGGCGCGATCAAGCAGATCCTCAAGGGCGAGGTGGACCGCGCGGGCGACCTCGCCTACCACGCCGCGGCGCTGCACGGCTCCGCCAACGATCTGGCGGGGCTGTTCCCCGCGGACACCGGGCCGGACGTCGCGTCCACCCGCGCGCTCCCGGCGATCTGGGAGCAGGGCGAGGACTTCGCCGCCGCGATCACCGCCTACGAGGAGGCGACGGCGAACCTGGTGACGGTCGTGGCGGGCGGTGACATGGCCGCTTCGATGGAGGCCTTCGGCAAGGTGGGGCAGTCGTGCGGCGGATGCCACAAGCCGTTCCGCGCCGAAGCCCGCTGATCGCCGCACTCGCGGCGGCGCTGCTCTGCGTGGGCGTCGCCGCCCACGCGGGCGACGCGGAGCGCGGCGCGGTGCTCGCCGCGCTCGGTGGGTGCGCGAGCTGTCACACCGCGCCCGATGGGGCGCGGTACGCGGGCGGCCACGCGATCGAGACCGACTTCGGCACGTTCTTCGGCACCAACCTGACGCCTGATCCGGTCCACGGCCTCGGCGGGTGGACCGAGGTCGACTTCGTGCGCGCGATGCGACGGGGGCGTGCGCCGGACGGGACGCCCTACTACCCGGCGTTTCCGTACACGTCGTACACGGGCATCACCGACGCGGACCTCGCGGACCTGTGGGCGTTCCTCGTCGAGGTGCTACCCGATCCGCGCCCGGACACGCCACACGCGCTGCGTGGCATCTACCGCGCGCGCGGGCTGGTCCTCGCGTTCTTCCGGCCTTCCCAGTTCCGGCGCGGGCCGTTCGAGCCCGAGCCGGAGCGCGATGAGGCCTGGAACCGAGGCGCCTACCTCGTCCGCCACGTGGGCCACTGTGGCGAGTGCCACACGCCGCGCAACGCGCTGGGCGGGCTGAAGCGCCGCTGGGAGCTCGCGGGGTTCGAGGGGCTGCCCGAGTCCGCGCCCAACCTCACGCCGCATCCCGACGGCCTCGGCGCATGGTCCGAGGGCGACGTGCTCGATCTGCTCCACCTGGGGATGCTCCCGAGCGGGGACGTGGTGGGTGGGGGGATGACCGACGTGGTGTTCGAGGGCACCGCGAAGCTCTCGTCGGAAGACCGCCGCGCGATGGCGGCCTACCTGGCCACGATCAGGCCCCGACCGAGCCGCTGAGCAGCAGCACGACGGGCACGCCGACCCCGAGCGACATGACCGTCGACACCGCGCCGAAGCGCAGGTACTCGAAGAAGCCGAGGTCGTACGCGGGCCGGGCGCGCTCGGCCACGATCAGATTCGCGACCGAGCCCACCAGCGTGAGGTTGCCCGCGACCGTGGTGACGAACGCGAGGAGCAGCCACGCCGTCGCCGGATCGCCCAGCGTGTGGAGCTGCGGGCCGATCAGCAGCACGAGCGGCACGTTGGACACGACGTTCGACGCGAGCGTCATCGACGCGGTGAACGTGGCTGCGCCCACCGCGTCGCCGAGCGTCAGGTGCGGCGCGAGGAGCGCCCACACCGCCTCGACCACGCCGGTGGACGCCAGACCGGCCACCGCGATGAACAAGCCGGCGAAGAACAGCAGCAGCTCCCAGTCCACCGCCGCGAACGCCTCGCGCGGCTCACGGCGGTCGAGCACGAACAGCGCGACCGCGCCGCCGAGCGCCGACACGCCCAGGTTCAGACCCGCGAGGAACGCTACGGCGACGCCGAGCGTGACCGCGCCGCTCAGCGCCGCGTCCCGCCCGAGGACGGGCGCGGCGAGCTCGGGGGCGCGGACCGCGAGCGGCCGGAGCGCTCGACCCCAGTACACCCACATCAGGCCGGTCTGCGCGAGCATTCCGACCAGCGCGGCGGGGCCGCACACCGCGAGGAAGCGCGTGAACGGGATCCCGGACAGGCTGCCGATCAGCATGTTCTGGGGGTTGCCGACGAGCGTGGCCGCGCTGCCGAGGTTGGCCGAGGTCGCGAGCACCAGCAGGTAGGGCGCGAGCGGGAGCCCCGACGCGCGGCAGGTCGCCACGAGGAGCGGCGTGAGGAACAGGCAGACGGTGTCGTTGACGAGCCACGCGGACAGCCCCGCGGCGAGCCAGCCGACGGCCACGAGCAGGCGGAAGCCGTCGCCCGCGGCGGTCAGCGCGCGATGCGACGCCCAGCCGAACCAGCCCGCGCGCTCGAGGTAGGCGGTGAGGATCATCATCCCGAGCAGGAGCGCGAGGGTGTCGTGATCGATCGCGGCCCACGCTTCGCTCGGCGTGAGCGCGCCCACCGCGATCATCCCGACCGCCCCGAGCATCGCGCCCGCCGGTCGGCCGATCGGGAGGATCCGCAGGCGGCGGAACGCGATCAGCAGCCAGGTGAGGGCGAACACCAGCACGGGAGCGATCACGCGGGCCTCTCGGGCGGGTCCAGCAGCTATCCCGTGTGCGGCGGCTGTGGCACGATCCCGGGGATCGCGCAGGAGATCGCGCTGTCCGCCGTCCTCGTCCTCGTGCTCGTCGCGTATGTGGGGGCCATGCTCGGGCTCGGGTTCGTCGCGCGGGCGCAGGTGCGCACGGTCGAGGACTGGGTGCTCGCGGGGCGGCGGCTGGGCCTCGGGCTCGCGATCCCGACACTGCTCGCGACCTGGTACGGCGCGGGCACGCTGCTGGTGGCGACCGACGAGGTGCGGTCCGAGGGGCTGCGCGCCGCCGCGCTGGATCCGATCGGCGCCGGGCTGTGTCTGGTGCTCGCCGGGCTGTTCCTCGCCGGGCCGCTGTGGCGGATGAGCCTGCTCACGCTGCCCGACTTCTATGGGCGGGTCTACGGACCCCGCGCCGAGAAGGCGGCCGCGGTGCTGATGGTGCCCGGCTACTTCGGGTGGGTCGCCGCGCAGTTCGTGGCCCTGGCGGGCGTGCTCGAGCTGTACGCGGGGGTGCCCGTCGCGCTCGGGCTGCCGCTCGTCGCCGCGTTCGGGCTCCTCTACACCTGGCTCGGGGGGATGTGGGCGGTCACGCTCACCGACGCGGTGCAGCTCGGCGTGGTGACCGTGGGAACGCTCGCGCTGCTCGGCGCGGTCGCGCTCCGGCTCGGTGACGGCGCGCTGTTCGCGGGGCTGGACGCGCTGTGGCGCGGTCTGGACCCGGAGAAGAGGCGGATCCTCCCCGCGCAGGGCGAGGTGTGGGCGTGGACCGGACTGCTCGCGGCGGGCGCGCTGGGCAACCTGCCCGGGCAGGACCTGACCCAGCGGATCTTCGCGGCGCGCTCGGCCCGGGTGGCGTCGGCCGCGTGCGTGATCGCGGGTGTGCTCTACCTGGCGCTCGGCGCGGTGCCGCTGCTCGCGGGGCTCGGCGCCGATCTGCTCTTCCCGGACATCGCCGACACCGCCCTGCTGCCGGCGCTGGCGACGCACCTGCTCAGCCCGGGTTTGGCGACGATCTGGGTGCTCGCGGTGGTCTCCGCGGTGCTCTCGACGATCGACTCCGCGCTGCTCGCTCCGGCCACCGTGATCGCGCACAACCTGTTGGGGCGCGAGGGCGAGGCGGTGGCGGGACACCGGCGCGCGGTCGCGGGCGTCGCGGTCGCCAGCCTCGGGGTGGCCTACGTCGGCGAGGACGCGTGGAGCCTGCTCGAGGCGAGCTACGAGGTCGGGATGGTCTCGCTGCTGGTGCCGCTCGCGCTCGGGGTGTGGGGGCCCGTCGCCGGAGAGCGCACCGCGCTCGCGTCGATGGGGGTGGGCTTCGTCGCCTGGGTCGCGCACAAGGCGGTCGGCGCGGACGCGTTCCTCGGGACGCCGGTGCCGCCGGGCCTGGGTGCTGCGGCGGTCTGCCTCGCGGTCTACCTGGGCGGGTGCGCGCTCGCGCGGGTGCGCTGAGTCGTCGACGCGCGACGCTCGGGGCAGGGGATGCTATCCTCGCACCCGCCCAGTCCTCTGCAGGTCCGCATGCGCCTCCTCCTCGCCAGCCTGGTCCTCGTGGTCGCGTGCAGCGACTACACCCTGACCGGCCCCGAAGACACCGAGACCCCGACCTCGGCGGACGGGGAGCCGGTGTCCGATGCCGGCCCCGATCGCGTGGTGGCGCCGCTGACCACGGTCACGCTCGACGGCAGCGCCTCCTACGATCCTGGCGGCGAGGGCATCGCCGCGTTCGCATGGACGCTGGTGAGCCGGCCCCCCGACTCCACCGCGACGCTTCAAGACGCCGACCGTCCATTTCCGACGTTCTGGGCTGATGTCGCGGGCCCGTACACCGTCGAGCTGGTCGTCGAGAACGGCGCCGGCGTGTGGGACACGTCGCCCGATCGGGCGGTGATCGACGCGCGGCCCGACGCTCGGTTCTACGTCCAGCTGGTGTGGGATCAGGACGTCGATCTCGACCTGCACTTGCTCGATGGCGACAGCGAGCTCTACCGACGCCCGGGGGACTGCACCCACTGCAACAAGCACCCGGACTGGGGTGTGGCGGGGCTGGTCGACGACGATCCGTCGCTCGACTGGGACTCCGGACGTGGCGGCGAGCCCGAGACGGTCACCATTCAGGATCCGGCCGCAGGCGAGTACCGCATCCGGGTGCACTACTTCGGGCGCAACGGCGACGCGTACTGCGGCTCGCAGGGCGCGGCGTGCCCGACGACCAACGCCACCGTCCGGCTGTTCATCGACGGCGCCGAGGCGGGGTCGTGGACGCGCGCGATGACCCGCAGCGGCGATGTGTGGCACGTCGCCAGCGTGCAGTGGCCCGCGCTGACCGCTACCACCGAGGACACGGTCACCCGCACCACAGCCCTGTGGTGTACCGGCCCCTGACGCGGCGGCGTGAAGTACGCCCGTCTGGGCGACCGTGATCTTCAGAACGGCCAGAACCTCGGCACGAGCGTGACCGTGAGCACGCAGGACGTGAGCGAGAGGATGCCGCCGAGCTTCGCGTAGTCACTGAACCGATAGCCGCCCGGCCCGTAGACCATCAGGTTGGTCTGGTAGCCGATCGGCGTCAGGAAGCTGGCCGAGGCGGCGAACATCACGGTGACGACGAACGGCATCGGACTCACGCCGAGCTGGGCGGCCACCGCGAGCGCGAGCGGGAACGCGAGTACCGCGGCCGCGTTGTTCGTGATCATCTCGGTGAGCGTCATCGTGGTCAGGTACATCGCGATCAGGGCGACGAGCGGGGTGGTGTCGCCTGCGTACAGCACCAAGCGGGCGACCTGCTGGTCGAGCCCGGTCTTGGTCATCGCCTCGCCGATCGCGAACGCGCTCGCGATGGCGATCAGCACCGAGGTGTCGATCGCGCGGCGCGCCTGGACCACCGTGC
Organism: uncultured Enterobacteriaceae bacterium; assembly: GCA_964419905.1. Taxonomy (GTDB): domain Bacteria; phylum Myxococcota_A; class UBA796; order UBA796; genus JAFDJI01. Next base: position 7,251 of record CAYQSE010000085.1, on the reverse strand, counting down.
AGCAGCCCGCGACCAGCATCGCACCGCTCGCGAGCAGGGACGCCTCGAGCATGCCGATGATCCCGGTGGCCGCCGAGACCACCATCGCCGCGAGGATCAGCGTCGCCCAGCGCGCCTCCCGCGGGCGCAGCGGCTGGAAGTCGTCGACGCGGTTCACCAGGTAGAAGTCGGCGCGGTTGCGGTGGACGCGGGTGAAGTCCTCGGTGGCCTCGAGCAAGAGCACGTCGCCCGGCTGCAAGACGACGTCGCCGATGCGACCGCTGAGCAGCGCGCCGCGGCGGGCGGCCGCGATCACCACCGCGCCGAACGTGGTGCGAAAGCGCCCCTCGCGAACGGAGAGGCCGAGCAGGCGGTTGCTCGGCGCGACGACGACCTCGACGAACGAGCGCGCCTGCTCGTCGTCCTGCACGGCGCCCGCCGGGATCAGGCCGGTCGTCTGCGTGAGCTCGACCACGCGGCTGCGCTTGCCGACGAACACGAGCCGGTCTCCGATGGCGAGCACCTCGTTCGGCGACACGCCCGGGTAGACGCGGTCGTCGCGGATCAGCTCGGCGATGTAGGTCTTCTCGAGGTGGCGCAGTCCGGCCTCCTCGATGGTCAGGCCGACGAGCAGGCTGCCCTCGGGCACGCGCATCTCGGTCAGGAACTGCCGGGGATCGTCATCGAGGCTGATCGGGGGGCGGCGCGCTTTGAGCACGATCGGCGCGATGGCGATCATCAACAGGGAGCCGATGATCGCGAGCGGCACGCCCACCACCGAGATCCCGAACATCGACAGGGGGGTGAGGCCGGGGTGGGAGGGCGCGGCCTGCTGTACGAGGCCGGCGACCACGAGGTTGGTGCTGGTGCCGATCAGCGTGCACGTGCCGCCGAGGATCGCGGCGAAAGACAGCGGCATCAGCAGCTTCGACGGGCTGACCTCGTTGCGCCGCGCCCAGTCGCTGACGCCCGGGAGGAGGGCTGCGACGATCGGGGTGTTGTTCAGGAACGCGCTGGCGACCGCCGCGGGAATGACGAGCCGCGCGATCGCCGAGCGCACGCCGCGCGCCGATCCGAGCAGGCCGGTGGTGATCATCCGCACCGCGCCGGTCTGCTGGAGCCCGGCCGCGACGACGTAGAGCGCGCCGATGGTGAGCACGCCGGGGTTCGAGAAGCCGATCAGCGCCTCGCTGGGATCGAGCACGCCCGAGATCAGCAGCGCGACGACCGAGGCGACGAGGATGGCGTCGACCGGCAGACTGGTGAGCGCGATCACGCCGAGCACGCTGAACGTGACCCCGAGCGTCAGCCAGGCGTGGAGCGTCAACAATCCTCCGAGGACGGCCCTTCGTCCAGCGTGAGCGGCGTTCTACCACATCCAACGCGTGGGATCACCGCGTGTAGTGGGCGCCGGGATCGATGGGCGGCGTGTCGGGCGCCCCGTCGGTCCGGGTGGTCAGGTCGCGCCAGTCCGGCAGGCCGACCGCCACGAAGCCCACGTCGAACGCGTCCCCGAGCGGGTTGCTGCCCGCGTCGACGCACGGCGACGCCGGGTCGAGGTAGGCGCGCCCGTCGACGACCTGCAGGGGATCGGCGGTCAGCAGGACGTTCGAGTCGTCGCCGTGATCGTCGGGCGAGCACGAGAACCGCACCGTGACGACGTCCGAGGTGCTCGGCGCGGCAGGCGCGCCGTTGCCCCAGATCACACTGTTCACGAGGTCGACGATCGCATGGTCGCCGCCGTCGATCGCGCCGCCGGTCTGGAACGACACGTTGTCGGTCAGGGTGATGTTGACGAAGAACCCGGTGGACGGGTCGGTGACGAAGATGCCCCCGCCGAAGTCCGACGCGCGGTTGTCGTGCACCCACGCGCTCACCAGGATCAGCAGGCCGCCGTCGACGCCGAGCCCGCCGCCGCGGTCGGCGCGGTTGTCGTGCACCCGCCAGCCGCCGCCGCGGCACACCCCGCGGCAGCGCAGCGCGCCGCCGGTGTCCATCGCCTCGTTGTCGCGGAACACGAGGTCGAGCAGGGTGGCGGTGGCGTCAGGATGCACGACGAGGCCGCCGCCCGATGGCTCGGGGTGCCGCGCCCAGCCGCGCTGGATCACGAAGCCCTCGAGGTGGTGCGCGCCGCGGATCATCTCCACGACGTGCCGTGCGTCGTCGTAGTTCGGCGCGCCGGACCAGTCGCCGAGGACGTCGCCGTCGAGCACCGACTCGGCCAGCGGCCACGGCCTATCCGCAGCCACGCCCTCGGTGCCGGTGAAGCCGCCTCGGTACGGCACGTCCGGCACGGTCTCGAGCACCGTGCCCTCGGCGACCGACGCGCGGTACGTGCCCGCGGCCACCCACACCTCGGTGCCGGGGATCGCCATGTCGGCGGCGTCGGCGGGGTGCGCGAGCGCCGTCCCCCACGACATGCCGTCGCCGCCGGGCGCGGCGCCCGCCACGACGTAGATCGGCCCCGCGAAGTCGACGCAGGTGCCGTCGACGTCGAAGCCGTTGCCCTCGTTGTCGACGCGGAGGCCGTCGCACACGCCGTCGTCGTCCGAGTCGGGGTTCCACGGATCGGTGCCGTAGGCGATCTCCTGGCCGTCGGGGCGACCGTCGTCATCGACATCGCGGTCGTAGGGGTCGAGGCCGAGGGCGACCTCTTCGGCATCCGTGAGGCCGTCGCCGTCGGTGTCGCCCCCGGTGAAGATCCGGGTGGTCGGGTAGTGCCAGCCGGCGTCGACGGGTGAGACGTCGGGCATCCCGTCCTGGCGCGTGGACAAGCGGGTCCAGTCGAGGCCGAACGCTGGGTAGCCCCGCTCGACGTGTTCGGCGTGCGCGTCGTCGCCGAGGTTCACGCACACGCTGTTCGGATCGAGCAGGCGGGCCAGACCGGGCCCGGCGACGTACGGATCGGCTGTCGGGGTGACGCCGTGACCTGCGACGCACGACGACGCGGCGACCACCTCGGGGCCGAGATCGCCGGGCCAGACCACGCTGTTGCGGACATGGGCGTCGCCCGGCCCGTCGACGGCGCGTGAGGGGCCGTCGAACGAGGCGTGGGCGAGGTCGAGGGCGCCGTCCGCGGCGACGTGCACGCGGGCCGCACCCGACTCGGGCGCGATCGCGAGCACGTTGACCCAGGTGGCGGTCCCGGCGAGCCAGGCGTCGGGACCGGTCGCGGCGCGGTTGCGCTCGAAGGTGAGGTCGACGGCGTGTAGCAGGCCACCGTGCTGCGCCAGCGCGCCGCCGCGCGTGGCCTCGTTCTCGCGCAGCGTCACGCCGCGCAGCGCGACGAAGCCCGCGTCGATCCGAACCCCGCCGCCGTCGGTGTCGTCCTCGGTGGAGGCGCCGCCGTCGCGCACGATCACATCCTCGAGGGTGAGCTCGCCGCCGATCGCGTGGACGACCGACGGCGCGTTGTCGGTGCGACCCCCCTCGAGGTCGTTGCCGCGCGCGTCTCCCGAGAGCGTGGTCGGCGGGCGCGGGCGCAGGCGGAGGTTGGCGCGCGCCTCACCTTGGAACCCACCGCGCACGACGTGCACGCCGTCGAGCACCAGCACCGGCTCGTTGTCGCGTGGGCCGCGGTAGGTGCCGGCGGCGAGCCACACCTCGGTCTGCACGCCGGTGGCGGCGAGGTCCGCGCCCTCCTGTGCGGTGCCGAGCGGGGTCTGCCAGCTCATGCCGTCGCCGCCAGCGAGCGCCTGCGCGTCGACCAGCACGGGACCCTCGAACCGGGTGCACGGGCTCGCCGGGTCGAGCCCGTCGCCGTCGTTGTCGACACGGAGGCCGTCGCACACGCCGTCACCGTCCGAGTCGGGGTTCAGCGGGTCGGTGCCGGCCGCGACCTCGAAGCCGTCGGGGCGTCCGTCGTCGTCGGAGTCCGCGTCGAAGGGATCCGTCCCCGCCGCAGCCTCGGCCTCTGCATCGAGGCCGTCGCCGTCTGGATCGGGATCGACGACCTCGGTGTCCTGGGTGTCGTCGGTGTCGGTGTCGTCAGGCGGCGCGGTGTCGGACGTGTCTGCGGTGTCCGCCGTGTCCGCCGTGTCGTCGGGCGGCGCGGGGCAGGCCGCGACGAGGAGGGCGAGGGCGAGGGCGAGGGGAGAGCGCATGGCAGGTCGAGCCTACCGCACGCGTGCCCCGTGCAGAAGATCCGCAGGTGTTGCCTGGTTCAGGTGTGTGGCCCGCGGCCGTCCAGGGCGATGCGCACCGCGTCGATCAGGGCCGCCGTGGTGAACGGCTTCGAGAGGAACGCGGCGCCGCCGGTAGGGCTGTCCGGCGTCTCGCCGTACCCGGAGATCAGCAGCACCGGGACCGCGGGATCGGCGCTGCGGAGCTGCTCGGCCAGCCAGCAGCCGCCGCCGTCGGGCATCACCACGTCGCTGACGAGCAGATCGATGCGGCGCGGGTGTCGGCGCGCGAGGCGGAGCGCCTCCTCGCCGGTGCCCGCTGCGAGCACGCGGTAGCCGCGCCCACGGAGCACCTCGGTGGAGAGCTCGCGCACGCGGGGGTCGTCCTCGACGAGCAGCAGCGTCTCGCTGCCCGCGGTGCGGCGTCGCGCCTCCCGGGGGAAGGCGGCGTCGGTCGGTCCGGCGTGTCGCGGCAGCCACACCGAGATCGTCGTGCCGCGACCGAGCGTCGACTGCACGGCGAGATATCCGCCCGCCTGGCGTGCGATCCCGTAGCAGGTCGCCAGCCCGAGCCCGGTGCCGTGCGGCTTGGTCGTGAAGAACGGCTCGAACAGGTGGGCCTGGGTGTGCTCGTCCATCCCGACACCGTCGTCTTGGACGCTCAGGCGAACGTACGGGCCAGCGGCTGCGTCTGCAGGGCGGCGCGGGTCCTGCTCGGCGAGCGCGTCTGCGTCGGCGCGCACCGTGAGGTTGCCGCCGCCGATCATCGCGTCGCTCGCGTTCACGACGAGGTTCACGACGATCTGCTCGAGCTGGGTCGGATCGATGTGGGTGGGTAGCTGCGCGTCGCCCAGCTCCATGACCAGCGTGATGTCCTCGCGCAGCACCCGCGCGAGGATCGGCTGGAGATCCTCTACGACCGCGCGCAGGTCGACGACCCGTGGCTCGGCGGTCTGCTGGCGCGCGAACGCGAGCAGGCGCTTCGTCAGCTCGCCCGCCCGATGCGCAGAGCGGTCGATGATACCGAGCAACGACAGGGCCCCGGGCCGATCCGCGAGCTGCTCGCCGAGCAGCTCGGCGCAGCTCCCGATGGCCGTGAGCAGGTTGTTGAAGTCATGCGCGATGCCGCCCGCGAGGCGCCCGATGCCCTCCATCTTCTGGGCATGGACCAGCTGATCTTGAAGGTGCTGCTGCGCGGTGACATCGGCGACGGTGCCGAGGATCCGCTGCCCGTCCGGGCCGTCGGGTCGGCTGCCGCGCACCTCGATCCACCTGAGCTCGCCGCCGGGGAGCTCGACCCGGTGGCGCACGTAGAACGGCGCGCTCCGATGCAGCGTCTCTCTCACTGCGCGGCGCACCGCGGCGTGGTCGTCGGGGTGCACGAGCGCCAGGTAGTCGCGGTAGTCGATGGGCTCCCAGCCGCGCGCGTGCCCGAACAGCGGCCCGACCTCGTCGGACCACCGGAACCGCTCGGCCGCGACGTCGTAGGCCCACGTACCCATGCGCGCCGCGTCCAGCGCAAGGCTCAGCTCCTCGCGACTGCGGCGCAGCGAGTCCTCGGTGGCGCGCTGGCGTGCGTGCGTGAGCGCGCTGGACGCGAGATCGGCGATCGAGCCAGCGAACAGCTGCTCGTCCGGCGCCCACTGGCGTGGCCCGCCGACGTGATCGGCGCAGACCACGCCCACCAGCTGGCCACCGACGAGGATCGGCGCGTCGAGCAGCGCGCCGACGCCGTTCGGGGTGAGGTAGGCCTCGGCGAGGCAGGCGGTGCGCGGATCGATGAACGCGTCGTGCGCGTCGACCGCCCGGGAGGTGTCGAGGGCCGCGAAGTAGGCGGGAAAGTCCGAGCGGAGTACCGTGAAGCCGTCCTCGTGCGCGTCGGTGCGGACGTCGAACTGGTCGACGCAGCGCAGCACCGCTGCGTCGTCGTCGAACAACCAGATGCCGACCTGCGCGACGTCCAGCGTGCGCGCCGTGGCCTCGGTGAGCGAGCGGATCGCGCGCGGGAGGTCGCCGTACTGCCCGGTGGCCTCGCGAGACAGGGCCTGCAGCGTCTGATAGTGGCGTGACTGGCGGTCTGGATCGCCCAACGCGCTTGCCTCCATCGCGACGCCCCCCTGGAGTCGGACGTCTGCAGCATAAGCACCGAAGATGGCGGTGTCTCGCGACATTTCCTGTCACCGGCCTGACGACCGACGGTCAGACCGCGCTGTGCGGGCTCCAGCGGGCCTCGCGCAGGAAGCTGCCCTCGAGGTACTCGCGCTCGATGACGGTCGCCATCTCCTCGACGTCGCGGTACTGCTCCCAGTTCACCCGGATCACCGGCACGGTCTTGCTGATGTTGCCGATGAAGGACTCGTACTCGGCGTGCAGCGCGCGCAGGTAGTCGAGCGACACGCCCGCCTCGACATCGCGGCTGCGCTCCTGGATGCGCGCCATCGACGTCTCGGGTGACAGGTCGAGGTAGACGATGAGGTTCGGGCGGCACATGAAGTTCGACATGTGCTTGAACAGCGACAGGTAGGTGCGGTAGTCGCGCTCCTCCATCAGGCCCACGTCCACCAGCGTCTTCGCGAACACGGCGTCCTCGTAGATCGTGCGGTCCTGGACCGCGCCGCCGCCGCGCCAGATGATCTCCTGATGCTGCTGGAAGCGGCGGTTGAGCAGGTAGATCTGCGTGGCGAACGAGTAGCGGGCCGTGTCCCGGTAGAAGTCGGCGAGGTACGCGTTGTCGGCGACCGGCTCGAAGTAGACGGGCAGCTCGAGGTGGCGACCGAGCGCGGTCGCCAGCGTGGTCTTGCCCGCGCCGATCAGCCCGGCGACGCCGATGAACAGGTCCTGCAGCATGCGACCTCCAGAGGGTCGGCTGTCTAACATGCCGCGGCGTGGGGCTCCGCCCTGGCAGCCAGCTTCGGCCGGCCGGGACGGCCGGCCCACGGAAGAGGTTGGTGCAGGCGCATGGTCCCTGCAGCCTTGTCGCTGGTGCCGCTGCCGTGTCGTGGGCCCGCCGACCCCGCTGTCGATTGATCACAACTACACGCACACCTGCAGCAGGCGGGTACGCGAGGATGCATGCACCAGGGGCGGGCGCCCCGCCCCGCCCAGCACATTGCTGCTCTCTCCGTTCACAAAACCGTTAAAACTAATGCCT
>CAYQSE010000084.1:0-21555 GCA_964419905.1 uncultured Enterobacteriaceae bacterium | reverse complement strand
CTTCACGGGCGGGCGGGACGCCCGCCCCACGTTCCCAGATCCTCGCGAACCCGCCGTCAGCCATACTTCGTAGAGATGTAATCGTTCGTGAGTCGTGCCCGTGCCCGTTCGGGGCGCCGGCTCCTAGCCGAGCCAGGAGAGCAGGCGGTCGACCATCGGGCCGTAGGGCGGGTTCAACAGCCCGGTGGTGTCGATCCGGCTCTGGTGGAACACCGCCTTGGCGTGGCTGAGCGCCTTGAAGCCCTCGGGGCCATGGTAGGCGCCCATGCCGCTCGGACCGATGCCGCCGAACGGCAGGTCCTCGACCGCGCAGTGCAGCAGCGTGGCGTTCACCGCGACCCCGCCCGCGTGCGTACTCCGGATCACCCGATCGACGCGCGCCGCGTCGTCATCGAACACGTAGAGCGCGAGCGGACGCGGGCGCGCGTTCACGTAGGCGACGGCGTCCTCGGGCGTGTCGTAGACGACCACCGGGAGGATCGGCCCGAAGATCTCGTCTTGCATCACCGCCATGTCGTCGGTGGCGTCGAGCACCAGCACCGGCGGCATCTTGGTGGCCGCCGCGTCGAACGTCTCACCGGCGGGGTTGATCGTCACCAACGTCGCGCCCTTCGAGCGGGCGTCGTCGAGCAACCCGCCAAGCCGCGCCCGCTGCCGCCCGTTGATGATCGCGGTGTAGTCGTCGTTGTCGACGAGCTTCGGGAACATCGTGCCGACCTGCGCGCGGAACGCGTGCACGAAGTCGTCGCGGCGGGCGGACGGGACGAGCACGTAGTCGGGCGCGATGCAGGTCTGGCCCGCATTGAACAGCTTCCCGTGCGCGATCTTGGCCGCCGCCCTCTGCAGATCGTACCCGGGGTGCACGATGGCCGGTGACTTGCCGCCGAGCTCCAGCGTGACCGGGACGAGGTGCTCTGCTGCGGCGCGCAGCACCTCGCGCCCTACGCGGGTCGAGCCCGTGAACAGCAGGTGATCGAACGGCAGGCGCGAGAACGCCGCGCCGGTCGCGGCATCGCCCTGCACCACCGCGACCAGATCGTCGTCGAACGCGTCGAACAGCTCCTCGAGCACCTCGCTGGTACGCGGGGTCAGCTCGGAGGGCTTGAGCAGGACCCGATTGCCCGCCGCGAGCGCGGTCGCCACCGGCAGCAGACCCAGCTGGACCGGGTAGTTCCACGGCGCGATCACCCCGACCACGCCCTTGGGCTGGTAGACGACCCGCGACCGCGACGGCGCGAACAGCAGCCCGGAGGAGCGGCGCTCGACCTTCATCCATCCAGCGAGGTGCTTGCGCAGATAGCGAATGTTCAACGCCACCAACATGATGTCGGCCACCAGCGTCTCGTAGCGGGATCGCCCGCCGAAGTCGGCGGACGCCGCCGCGACGATCGCGTCCTTGCGCGACAGCAGGGCCTGCTCCAGCCGATCGAGCCACGCCAGCCGCTGCTTCAGCGACGGGTACGGGTTGGCGGCGAACGCAGCGCGCTGGAGCGCGAGCAGCGTGTTCAGGCGGTCCTCGACCGCGGTGTCGGGGGTGGCGGCGACGTGGCTCATCGAGGGCTCCTCGGACGCGAGACGGGTCGTGGGGAACGTATCGTCAGCGCGGGGCAGGCGCCGCGGCCCGCGACAATCGGTCGCGCACCGCGTCCCACGCGGGCTCCGGCGGTGGTGACTCGACCCAGATCGCGTCGAGGCCCTGCGCGTCGAGCCAGCGCAGCTCCGCGTAGAGCGCACGGGCATACGCGCGCGCGTCGGACGCCCCGATCCGGACCAGCGGCCCGGGCGGGATCGCGCCGAGGTGCAGCACGCCGACCCGCGCGCCGGGAGGAAGCCCTGCTACGCGCGCGGCGAGCTGATCGGCGTCGAGCAGCGACAGCGGCGCGCGCGGGGCGTAGTGGCTCGCGAGCGTCCCCGGAGCGGGGCTGGCCTCGTTCTCGGCGAGGCGCAGATCCCGCACCTCCAGCTCCGGGAGCACCTCGCGCAGCGCGTCGACGCCGATATGACCGGGGCGCAACACGCGCGCGACGGGCCCCGAGAGGTCCACGATCGTGGACTCGAGCCCCACCGCGCAGTCGCCGCCCTCGAGCACCAGCAGGTCAGCGCCCGGGAACTCCGCGTGGACGTGCGCGGCGCGCGTCGGGCTGATCCGCCCGAAGCGGTTGGCCGAGGGCGCGGCGATGCCTCCGCCGAACGCCGTGAGCAGCGACTGCGCCACCGGGTGATCGGGCACGCGCAGCCCCACCGTGGGCAGCCCCCCGGTGACCGCCGGATCGACGCGCGCCGAGCGCGGCAGGACCAGGGTGAGCGGACCCGGCCAGAACCGCTCGGCGAGACGATGCGCGGCGTCCGGGACCGCGACCGCCCACTCCCACCACGCCGCATCCCGCGCGAGGTGGACGATCAGCGGATGCGTCGGCGGACGCCCCTTGAGCGCGAACACCCGGGCGACCGCGTCGGCGCGCGTCGCGTCGGCACCCAGGCCATAGACGGTCTCGGTCGGAAACGCGACGACCTCACCCTGGCGCAGGCGCTCGACCGCGGCGCGCAGGGCAGGCGATGGGAGGGGCTGAACGTCCACGACCCCTCCTAACCGGAATCCCGCGACCGCTCAGGCGCCCGAGTCGGACGTGTCGTCCTCGTCCGGGCAGGTCGGCGCATCGGGGTTGGCAGGGCCGAAGCACGCCGCGTCCTGCACGCAGGTCGTGCGGCACTGGTCCGCGCTGTAGCTGCACCCATCGATGGCGAGGCAGTCCTCACAGCCGACGCCGTCGTCGCACGTCTGGATCGGGGGGTTGCACGCGAGCATCCCCAGAGCGATCACCACCATCCACCGCATGCGCGCCTCCTCGTGCGTCGGAGTGTACACAACCCATCACACCATCGGTTGCGGTCGGCTCGCATCGCCGCCCTTCCCGCCCGGCAGCAGCGAGGCGCTGACCTCGCCGCGGGTGACGGTGAGGAGCAGCCCGAGCACGACCACCAGCACGATCAGCGTGAGCCACACGTTGTAGTGACGGGTGACGTAGAGCGGCCCCTCGCCGATGGGTGGGAACTGCCCCTCCTCGCCGGCGACGAGCCCGTAGGTCGCGGCGAGCATCCCCACCTGGTTCACGTGGACCACCGGCACGCCGCGTTGGGTGAAGCGCAGCATCACCGAGTCGCCCTCGTCGGTGAACGGGCGCCCGGGATGGTTCACCCCCGGCTTGAAGACCGCGCGACCCCGCCGACCGCCGACCGACGCGGTGCCTCCGCCGACGTTGACATACGCCCGAATCGGCGCTGCACCGACCGCCGCGTCGAACAGGCGCATCCGCGCATCGATCGCCTCGCCGACGTCCTCCCCCTCGAGCACCGGGATCTCGTGTCGCTCCAGCATCGAGCGCAGGAGCGACTGCCCGACGCGCGACATGCCCACGCCGCGGTCCTCGAGCCCGCCCAGAGAGCCAGCGACGGTCCGATACGGGAAGTGCCCGCGCTCGCGGAGCACGGCCTCCATGTCGACCCACCCGAAGTTCATCAGGTTCGCGCCCCACTCCGACGCGGCCGCGGAGGACACGATCACCGGCTCGAGCTCCAGCGCGGCGAACGCGGCGTAGGTCGCGGTGTTCATCGCGGGGAACGAGCCCGAGAGCCCCACCGCCACCCGATCTCCCCGACGCACGCCCGCCTCCCGGAGGAAGTGGACCATCAGGGCGGCGAAGCTCGGGTTGGTCGAGACCTGCTTGGAGGGCAGGCTGCCGGACGTGCTGGTGATCGGCGAGCTGAGTACGCCGATCATCCCCGAGCCGTGTGGGTCGGCATCGGGGTCGATCGGGTAGCCGCGCGCGACGCGCTCCTCGCGGAGCGTCGCCATCGCCGACGCCGCGATGCGAGCAGCACGCACCTTCTCGTCGAAGTCGTCCGCGCGACGCGTGGACGGGAACGTCTCGACGAGGAACATGCCGACCATCGCGACGATGGCGACGAGGGCCACCGCAGTGCGGGAGACACGCTGGGGACGCCAATAGATGCCGATCATAGCGCGAGCAGCCGTGCGCCGACGGTGAGCACGAGGACCAGGCGGACGAGCACGGAGACCACCATCAGCGCGCTGAGCGTCTCGATGACCCCCTGACGGTCCATCCAGATCGCGACCAGCCCGGGCAGGATGTAGCCGATGACCCGCGCCTCACCGTCGAAGCCGAGCGGGCCCTGCACGAGCCCTGGCAACGCACCGAGGAGGTAGCCGACGAGGATCATCAGCACGGTGCGACGTCGCCCGTACACGATGAGCACCGTGGACAGCGCGCGCACGATGAGGAAGGTGAGCAGGCTCGCCCCGAGCGTGACCGCGATGTAGAGCGGCTCGGTGAGGAACAGCGCCAGGTAGCCGGGGACGACGAGCCCGCCGGGTGCGTACCCGAATCGCTCCGAGAACAGCAGCGCCACGGCGAGCCCGAGGCCGATGGACAACACGAGGAGTTCGGTCATGCGCGCGCCTCTGCGGGGGTCGGGACGGGGCCGGCGACCGGCTCCTTGGGGACGACGACCGCGCCGGGCAGGCTGCGGTTGCGGAACGTGCGCACCAGCCCGAGGCCCGGCCCCGCAATGTTCGCCATCCCGACGATCACCGCGGACTCACCGCCAAGCTCCACCAGGCTCTCGAAGATCTCGTCGGGGCCGGCGCCCTCGAGATCGAGGATGCTGAACCGGTTCACGCCGGCGCGCGTCGCGAACCGGGTGAAGCAGAACGTGCCGCTGCCCATCAGCACGACGTGATCGGCCTGGGTCCACGTCGCATACGCCTCGGCGAGCTGCACCGAGCGATCGAGCCGGTCGTCGCGGCAGTTGAACAGTGCGATCCGGGTCTTCGCGCTCGCGTGCCGCACCAGCGCGCGCTCCCACAGCCCCTCGGTCGACTCGGGATCGTTCGCCGCGAACGCGTTCACGAGCACCAGATCGCGCCCGAAGAAGCGCACGGGCACGTCGACCATCACGCCAGGATCCGGGTCTGCCGCCCACATCCCACGCAGCGCAACGTCGCGCGCGACGCCCAGCGCAGCGCAGATCTTCAGCGCGAGCGCCACGTTCTCGGCATGCTCCATGTACGAGAACGGCGCGAGATCGTCCGCCGTGATCGCGTCCACCTCGACCTGCGTCACCGGGTGCAGCTGGGAGCCGCGATCGGTACACGCCATCTGAAACACGTCGAGCAGCTTGCGCTCGGCGGTGTACAGGACGCCGCCCACCGGCACCATGCCCGCGAGGCACAGCGCGACGTCGCGCGCCGTCGGCCCCATCACGTCGAGGTGATCCGCGCGCGCGTTGGTGATCACGCCGAGCGTCGCGCGCACGAGCTTGTCTTCGCTCAGCCACTGCAGCGGCGGCTGGAGCGCCATGCACTCCACCACGAGGGCGTCGCAGTCGTTCGCGGCGGCGAGCGCGACGATCCGCTTCTGCTCCATGATGTTGGCCCGCGCGGGCCGATACACCGGGAGGTCCTCGCCGTCGGGGAGGATCACCCGCGGCAGCACGCCGGTGACCTTCGCCACGGTGCGCAGGCCGCCGGCGCGCAGCCCCGCGGCGATCAGCCGAGTGACGCTCGACTTGCCGCGCGTGCCGTTCACGTGGATCCGATGACGGATCTTCGCCAGGTTGCGCCGGTGCACCACCGTCTCGGCCACGCCGAGCGCAATCAACACCAGGAGGGTGGCGAGCAGGAGCAGCACGACGGCGGGCGAGACGAAGCCGCTCATCTCACTGGATCGCCTTCATCGCCGCGAGCTTCACCGCGGCTTCCTCGGCCTCGGGCGTTCCAGGGTGCAGCCGGACGACGTCCTCGAGCACGACCCGCGCCGTCGCCGGATCGCCCAGCGCATCGAAGCAGTGCGCGAGGCGGGCACGCGACGGCGCGGCCCACCGCGTCTCCGGGTGCGCCTCGATCACGAAGTGGAACGCCTCCGCCGCGCGCGTCCACCGGGACTCGGCGAACCACGACTCGGCGACGAGGAACCGCAGCTCCGAGGCGTCCGGGTGTCCACCGTGCTCCTCGAGCGCGGCCAGCGCCCCGGTGCGCGCGTGTGAAGGGCGCCCCTCGACGAGGTGGCCTCGCACTTCGCGGATGTCGGCGGCGATGAGCGCCGCGGTCGCGTCGCCGTCCTCGTGCTCGTCCCACGGCGCCTGGAGGCGCTGCACACCCGCGCGTCGCTCGAGCGCGACCACCCGGCCGTCGACCCACGCGCGCCACTCGCTGGTCGCGGCGCGGCCGCGCCGCTGCTCGTCGCGCTCGCGCACGACCAGTGCCGTCAGGTCGTCGAGCCGCTTGCGATCGATCTGGGTCGCCTGGTCCAACACCTCGACCGAGCCGCGTACACCCTCGATCGACGCCACCGCCGTCGCGCGCTCCACCTGCGCTTCGTCAGCCCGCGCGCGCTCCGCCGCGAGCTCGGCGTGGAGGAGGTCGATCTGGGCCTGCATCGCGTCCATTCGCTTGCCGAACGTACACGAGACGAGCACGAGCGGCGCCATCACCGCCACCCCGCTCCACGACCTCAGCGCGTCGCTCCACCGTACCGTGACACACCCCGCTGCCCGCACGTATCGACCCGTCCGAAGGTGCGCCAACGGAGAGGTTACGGACGACCGGGCGCAGATCAGGGCGGCGCACCCAGACTGGCGTCGACCACCCAGTCGCCGAAGATCCACGGCGCCTCGCCGCGGAGCTGTTCGAGGTCGGCGAGCACCGCCTCGTAGTGCGCCCGCACGACGGTGACGTGGCCCAACGCGTGCGCGTTCGGCACGACACGCACGCCGGCACCGAGCGGACCGTGCCGCTGGAGCGGATAGGCGCCGAGCAGCAGGTGCCCCCCCGCCGCGTGCACCGCGAGCAGGCGGAGCTCGACCGCGCGCGGATCCCAGTCGCGCTCGCCCATGGCGGCGAGCTTCACGCCCTCGAGCGCGCGGTCGTCGAGCCCGGCGTCCCACGCGAGCACCTTCTCGCGCAGCGCGCGCAGCCCGAAGACCAGCCGCCTCGTCATGCCGCCGCCGAGCTCGGCGGCGACGTCCGGACCGAACAGGAAACAGGCGTCGAACACGGCGGCGTGCGCGGCGACGCGCTCTGCGAGGTCGTCGGCGCCGGTCGGCTCCACCGCGAGGTACTGCCGGTTCTCGAAGTCCGTGTAGACCGTAGGCCGCTCGACGCCCACCGGAGCGGCGCACGACGGGCACGCGAACACCTGGAACGTGCCCTCCCGGATCGCCGCGCGGACCTCGGGCAGCCGCGTGATGTGCATCCCCTTGAGCAGCGGCACGTCGAACGACGCGCCGCACGCCGGGCAGGCCACCTCGCGCGGCTCCCAGGTGCTCACGGCGCCGCGATCTCCGACAGCTTCTCGCGCCGGAACGTCGTCTCGCCCGCGGTCGCGGTGATCACGTGGCGGAACGGCACCCTGGCTGGCGGCTCGAAGTACCACGCGGTGAACCGGACGCCGCCCGCGATCTCCTCGCGCAGCGGCGGCGCGAGGTGCGGCCGCGCGTCGGGGTGCTTGCCCAGCACGCTCTCGGCGAGCGCGGTGTCCGGCGCGAGCGCGGCCCACGCGCCGTGGAGCCACGCGACGTGTCCGTGCACGGCAGCGGGATCCCCGGATGCGAGCAGCCCGGCCCACCCGTCGGGCTGTCCAGCGGCGACCACCGCCTCGGGGCCGACCGCCGCGGGATCCGACTTCACGCCGGGCGCGCCGCCTACGTAGAAGAAGCGCCACGCGCCCGCACCCGGCAGCGTCCCCTCCACCACGGGCGAAGTCGGGCGCTGCCGCGCGCCGAGCCACGCGACGTAGCGATCCCTGGCGACGTCGACGCCCACCTCGGGCGTCGACGCGCCCGGCAGCGGTGGGAGTCCGGACTTGGGCGGGGGCGGCAGCGGCATGGCTTGCTCCTCGGCGGCAGGGGTCGACGCGCCCGCGCACGCGAACGACGCGAGCAGGAGCGAGAGCGCGAGGCGGATCATGGGGTACCGGCCATGCCCGTGGGACTCGGCGGCGCGGCGCCGCCGCCCTGCTCCACGTTCTGCTCCACCTGCGGGTTCGGCGCGACGTAGGGCTGCCGCTCGACGATGTGGCTCGCGAAGAAGTCCTTCACGCTGTTCGGCAACGAGCCGCCCCACAGGCTGTGATCGTTGTAGCCCGCCGGATCCTCGAAGTACTCGGCGTAGGCGTTCGCGAAGAACTCCTTCTCGGACATCGCGGTGTAGTCGTCGCCGCTCGCGTCCACGACCGCCTTCGCGGTGGCGCTCATGTAGAACACCCGGCTGTACCAGTAGTTGAGGAAGTACTGGCCCTTCGTGCCCTGCGCGAAGTTCGCGTAGTTCGTGTACCAGTGCGCCGGCGACTGGGTCGCCAGGTCCTGAACGCCCGCCGGCATCGCGTCCCACAGCGCGACGAGCGACGGATCCTGCCCCTCGGTGACCGTGTTGCGGCTCGGCGTCCAGCTGGATCCGCCGCCGACGAACGTGCGGAGCAGGTGCAGCGCCCACGCCTGCGCGTCGTCGCCGAAGTCCTCCTCGACGCCGTTCAGCGTGAGCTTCGCCGGGAAGCCGCCCAGCTCGTTGATCGTGGTGCGGAGCCCGCCGTCGTCGATCTCGTAGAACCAGAAGCCGATGTCGCTCTGCAGCCACGCGTTGATGCCCGCGGGCATCTCGGCGTGCACCGCGTGCCCGACCTCGTGGCGCACCGTGTGCCCGAGGGCCGCCGGATCGTTGTCCTCGCCGAGCTGAATCGTGTTCACGACGTCGGGCGCCTCCCAGCTCGGGCCGTACCCGCCGCCGCCCGCGATCGCGTTGTAGGTCGTGAGCACGGTCATGTCGGTCACGTCCTGGTCGGGCAGCACCGCGAGCTGATCCCACACCGCGAGGATCAGGTCCATCGTCCAGCTCCCGCCGTCGTTGCGCATCGCGTGACCGAAGCGGGCGCCGAACGCGGCCATCGCCTGCTCGACGGAGAGCGCGGGCACGAGGCGGCGCAGCCCGCGCCGGATCTCGACCGACATCCCCTTGCCGACCGGCAGCCCTGCGAGCGCCGCGTCGAGCTGACCCGCGAACGCCGCGGGCGCCTCCTGCACGGCGGCGTCCGAGAGGGTGTCGTGCGCGAGGAACGCGACCAGCCGATCCGCGCCGAGCGACAGCGCCGCCCGCCGCAGCTCGGCGTCCGGGTAGATCGCGCGGAGCAGCGGGTCGGTCGCGCCGAGCTGTGCGTACAGGTGCGCCAGCCGGACGTGCGGCTCCTGCTCGACGAACGCGATCGCGCCGTCCACCATCTCCTGTCCCTGCGCGATCAGCCCCTGAATGCCGCCCTCGACCTGCTGCGTCAGCGTCGGGGGCGGGGGGGTGTCGTCGGGCGGCGGAGGGCCCTGCTGCACGCCGGGCGGCCCGACCTGCGCCTGCTCGGGCGCTTCCTCCTCGGGCGCTCCACCCTCCTCGACGTCGCCGTGTCCGGTGAACTTGCTCTTCACCTTCTTCGCGGTGCGCTTGATGCGTCCCCAGACGCCCTTCCCACCAGCGGGCGCCGCAAGACCTCCCGCAGGCGCGAAGCGCTGGATCGCCTCGGACACCGAGCTGACCACGGGCGTGACCGCTGTGCGGAATACATCGGGCGGCGCGACCTGCTTGCCGGACATCGATCACCTCGGGAGGAGCGCCTCAGGGTAGCCGACGCCCGGGCGCGCCACCACCGCCACGTTCAGCGGTCACTCGCCCCCCCGATCGACGCCGACCGCCCGCGCGCGCGCCTTCAGTGCTTCGAGCACCCCCATCCGTCGCAGCACCCAGCCGTCCAGCCCGGGAAAGAGCTGGGCCAGCGCGAGCAGCGGACGCACCGGCCCCGGCGTGACCAGCACCTCCGCAGCGCCGTCGATCACCCGGCGAACCCCCGCGACGACCCGCGCCGGCGCGACCTCCCGCATCAGCGTCGGAGCCCGGACGCCGGTCTCCGACCACATCCCGGCCTCGGCGACGAAGCTCGGGCACACGACGCCGGCGTGCACCCCGGTCCCCGCGAGCTCGATGCGCAGGCTCGCGGTGAACCCGTTCAGCCCGTGCTTGGTCGCCGCGTAGATCGCGTTGTAGGGCGTCGGCGACTTGCCCGACATCGACGACACCATCACCACCGCGCCGCTGCCTGCGGCGACCATGCCGGGCAACAGTCGCCGCGTGAGCAGCAGCGGCGCGCGCAGGTTCACCGCGAGCTCACGCTCGATGTCGTCCGGCGTGTGGTCGAGCACAGCGACCGCGATCTCGATGCCGGCGTTGTTCACCAGCACCGCGACCGGTCCGAGCGCCTCGGCCGTCGCGGCGAGGCGCTCCCGATCGGCCGCGACCGACACGTCGCCCGGCACGACCGTGGCCTGGCCCCCAACGGCGCGCACCCGCGCCGCGGTGGCCTCCAGTCCCGCCGCGTCCCGCGCCGAGAGCACGAGGTGCGCCCCGTCGCGCGCCAGGTCCTCGGCGATCCGCACCCCGAGGCCCCGCGAAGCCCCCGTCACCACTACCACCGCGTCCTTCAGCCGCATCGCGCCTCCCTCGACAACCTACGTCAGCGCGCGAGCGCCTGTTCGGTGAGCCGCACGCACAGCGCGTCGAGGGCGTCGTGATCCGGGCGACGCGGGAGCGGCGTGTCGGTCGAGGCCTCCGCGAGCGCTGCGGTCGCGGAGGCCGCCCACGCCTCCAAGGCGTCGTAGTCCCAAGCGCCGGCACGGATCGCGCTCAGCTCTTCGGCGTCGCGATCGCCGCGCCACACGTGAACCTGACCCGTCTCGACGATCTCGCGCGCCATGCGCAGCAGGCGCACGAGGTGCGCCGCGTGCTTCGTGTCGTAGCCGTGCGCCGCCTCGAGGGCAGCCCGCGCCGGGTTCCGGTTCGCGAGCCACGTCTGGTAGCGGGAATAGTCCGCGCGGGCCGCGCCATAGCGGCGCTCGCGGTCCATCAGCGCGATGAAGTCGTCGTGCAGCCCGATCGCCCGACCGGCGAGCACGAACCGGTCCGCGGTGACCTGCTCCGCGACGCGCTCGGCGATCTGTGCGCGCACGCGCAGCGCGTCGGGAGGCGCGAGCCCGTCGAGATCGAGCTCCCAGCGGTCGAGCTGGCGCGCGATCGCGGCCCGTGCCGCGCCGAGCTGATCCTTGGGGAGCAGCGAGCGCTCGGGCAGCCCGAAGTCCTCGCGCCGCGGCGGGGACGCCGGCGGGTGGAGCAGCCAGCTCCGATGCGTTCGGATCCGCTTGAGCTGGGCCGCGGCGTACCCCCCGAAGCTGTCGCGCGCCCGCTGCGACAAGAACGCGTGGCGCGCGTTCCGCAGCGCCCGACCGATGTCGGTGACCCGCCGCACCTCCGCGTCGCGGCAGAACAGCACGTCGAGGACGTGTGGGTTCGCGTCCGCCGCGAGGCGCATGAACTTCGCGAGCGCGTACACGCTGCCCTCGAGCCCGTGAGCCGACCCGATCCGCTGCTCCTCGGGCGACAGCAGCACCGCGAGCGCGCCGATGCCCGCGGGATCGTCGACCTGCTCGAAGTGCCGCGCGAAGCCGTGTAACCATGCCGCGGGCGGCACCGCGCAGCCCTTCAGGTCGATATCGCTCTCGGGCGTGTGCAGGCCGTAGGCGCGGCTCCCGCCGACCACCAACAGCTCCGTGTGCGCCACCAGATCGAACACGCGCCCTCCTGTACAACCCCGACGCCGGGGCGGAGGCCCCTGCGCGACCAAAGCCCGATTACAATGCTTGTCACCGTGGTGACAAGCCTCCCGAGCTCAAGGCAGGGTGCCAGCCGGAGGTAATCATGTTTCTGCTCCTCGCGCTCGCCGCGCTCGCCGCCGACCCGATCGATTCGACCCCGGCGCGCGCCACGTTCCACGTCCTCTCGCCGGTCCCCTCCAACGATCGGGGGCTCGTGGTCCCTCCTCGGCTCGCGCTCGGGCTCGGCTATGCGTTTGGCCCGTGGGCGCCCACCTCGGGCCTCCAGTTCCGCGCCAGGCCGGTGCACGCCGTGCCCATCGAGCTCGAGCTGGCGCTGGGCGGCGGCTTCTCGTCGACCTCCGGACCGCACGTGGGCGGCGCCGCCGGGCTGTTGACGCGCCCGATCCTGTTCACCAGCCGCGACGTGTGGACCGGGTTCGAGCTGGGCGGCGGCATCGGCGCGTCGTCGTTCCGGGAGCAGACGTTCTCGCCCTACCTGCGCACCGGGCTCGGGCTCGGGTTCGCGCCGGCCTGGGCTCCCAACCTGCACCTCGGCGCCACCTGGGTGCCCGGGACGACGCCGTCGCCCAGCGCCGCGCTCTCGTGGGAGATCGGCCGGCGCAAGACACCTTAGCCCCTGGCCTCTGCGCTACACCTCTGCTGCGCGCATGCTACGCAGAGGCCGGAGGTCGACCATGCGTCTCACCGGTTTCGGATGTCTCGGGTGCGGCGGGTTGCTCGCGCTGGTGGGAGCCGCTGGGCTCGTGCTCGCCGCGATCCCGGGCGTCATCAACTCGTCGGCGACGATGAACGTGGTCGCGCCGTCCGGCGGGCTGTGCATCAGCGCGGTCGTGCCGGTGCTGATGGGGCTCGCGCTGGTGATCCTCGGCGGACGCGGCGCCACGACGTAGCCCGTCGCGGCGCGCGAGCGCACGTGGCGCGGAGCTCGGTCACGAGGACCTGCCCCGCTCCACGCGCGAGGCGCGACTCAGTCGCAGATCGTCTCGAGCATCAGGCGGGTCACGATGTACGGGTCGATGTTCGCGCACGGGCGACGATCCTCGAGGTAGCCCTTGCCCTCCTGCTCGACCTGGAGCGGGATGCGGATCGACGCGCCGCGGTGGCCGACGCCGTAGCGGAACTCGCGGTAGCTGCACGTCTCGTGCAGCCCGGTCAGCCGCCGCTCGATGCCGTCGCCGTAGTTCGAGATGTGCAGCGCGTGGCGCTCCTGCAGGCGGGGCATGGCCGCGAGGATGTCCTTGATCCCGCCCGGCTCGCGCATCGCCTTGGTCGAGAAGTTCGTGTGCGCGCCCGCGCCGTTCCAGTCGCCACGCACCGGCTTCGGGTCGAGGGTCACCGCGATGTTGTACTTCTCGCCGATCCGGTACAGCAGGTAGCGGGCGACGAGCAGCTGATCGCTGACCTCCATCGGTCCGAGCGGGCCGACCTGGAACTCCCACTGGCCCGGCATCACCTCGGCGTTGATCCCCGAGATGGCGAGCCCGGCCTCGAGGCACGCGTCGAGGTGCTCCTCGACCATGTCGCGACCGAACGCTTCGTCGGCGCCGACGCCGCAGTAGAACGGCCCCTGCGGCGCCGGGTAGCCGCCCTCGGGCCAGCCCACCGGGCGCCCGTTGCGGAACATCGTGTACTCCTGCTCGATGCCGAACCACGGCTCCTTCGCGGTGTGGCGCGCGGCCACCTCGCGCAGCGGAGCCCGGGTGTTGGTGGGGTGCGGCGTGCCTTCGGCCGTGAACACCTCGCAGATCACGAGGATCGAGTTCTTCCGGCCCGGATCGTGACAGAAGTACACCGGCTTGAGCACGCAGTCCGAGAACTCGCCCGACGCCTGGTGCGTACTGGAGCCGTCGAAGGTCCAGTCGGGCAGCTGAGCCACGTCGGTGACATCGCCCGGGATGATCTTCGTCTTGGAGCGCAGCGTGCGGGTCGGCGCGGTGCCGTCCACCCAGATGTACTCGGCCTTGAACGGGGGCATGAAGCTTCCTCTCACGGGATGGGGGTTCCGATGGGCAGAGAAGGCGCCTCCCTCCGAGGCGCCTCCCCTCTCGGCGCTACCCGCCAAGCAAACACCGTGCCATCGCGGGTCGCGATGCGCTGCATCCAGCTTCTCCGCACACTCTCGACGCGAAGACCGTCACGCGGCCACGAACAGGATCCTACGATTCGGTAGGATCACTGCAAAAATCCCACCGTTGTGTAGGATTCACGCTCCACGGAGCAGCGTGACGAGCAGCGCGGCGGAGAAGCCGGCGAGCACGAGGTAGCCGGGCGCGGTCGACAGCATGATCCGCGCCGGGATGCCTCGCCCGAGGCGGCTCCCCATCGCGAGCGGGTAGCCCAGGCGCGCGAGCAGGTAGATCACGCCACCGAGCGTCGCCGGACCCGGGCCCACGAACACCGCGGTCAGCCAGAGCAGGACGAGGAACGGCGGCATGTGCTCGAGCATGTTGAGCTGGATCCGATCGGCGGCCAGCATCTCCCGGTCCTGACCGAAGTAGCGATCGAAGCGCTCGTCCCGCGCCCGGTACACCGCCTCGAGGCGCATCTTCACCCGCATGACGTAGAGCTGGAACGCGTAATAGACCCCGACGTAGAGCAGGGTGACGACGATCGGACCCGCCTGATGCGACGGATCGAGCGGGCTCGGCATGAACGACCTCGGGCGCTTCGGGGACGGGAACCTACCACCGCGCGGCGCTAGCGTCGCAGCCGGGCCGGAGCTCCGCGGCAGCGCCACGCTCACGCGGGCCGGGTCAGCACCGCGAACGCCCAGCTCCCCGCCTCGCGCAGCGCCACCTCGCCATGTGGGGCGAGCAGCCCCGCCAGCTCGGTCGGCGTCCGCGACGGGGCCACCTCGCCCGCCGAATGGAGCAGGCGCAGCATGGTGTTACCGAGCCAGCGGTCGGTTCGCACCAGGCTCCCGACATGCACCGTGCCGCCGGGGCGGACGACGCGCGCCAGCTCTCGGAACACGGGGGCGACGTCCGCGAGCACGTGCGCGACGCCGAAGTGCAACACCGCGTCGAACGTCGCGTCCGGAAACGGCAGGTCGTACAGGTCGCCCTGCACCAGGTCGACCGGGACGTACCCGGGCACGCGGTCGTCCGCGCGGCGGAGCATCCCGGCGGAGAGATCGAGGAGCACGGCGCGGAGCGGCTGCCGCGCGTAGATCGGCGCGCTGAACAGCGCCGAGCCCGAGCCCGCGTCGAGGAGCACGCCGTCGCCCGCGGCGTCGACTGCGTCAGCGATCACCTCACCGTAACGATCCCTGTCGATGCCCCACACGACGCGGTTGTAGAGGCGTCCACCGACGACGCGATCGTAGAGCGCGGCGATCCGATCGTAGGGCGCGCCGCGGCGATCGGGCGGGAGCACGGTGTAGCGCCGCGCGCCGAGGTGCGTGAGGACCACATCCGGGCGGACGAGTCGCTCGATGCGGGCGGCGACCTCCATACCTGCTCCTCGATTCGGAGAGACCCACTACCCAGGCACCGCGCGTCGCGGGACCCTTCGTGTACAATCCTTCATCCCCTCGCCCCGAGCTTCCTCCATGCGCCTGGGTCCGACCGCCCACCTGCTGCTGTGGTTCGTGTTCGTCCCCGCGCTGTTCCTGGGCGTCGCATCCCTGTACGGCACCGGCTACTACGCGGCGGCGGGCGTGGCTTGGACCGACGACTACCCCAAGCTGAGGCGGTATGGCTCCGTCCCGATGACCACCGTGTTCTGGGTTGGTGTGTCGCTGCTCTCGGTCGGGCTCGCTGGCGCGTCGGGCATCTTCCTCACGCACAACTGGGCGGGTCCGCACCGGGCGCTCGGTCCCGCGGGCGCGCCGCTTCGCCGCGACGCGCCCGACGAGGGTGAGGACGAACGGAGACGCTGAGCGCGCGCGGTGAGGGCGGCTGATCAGCGGGCGTCGAAGCGATCCAGGTCCATCACCTTGGCCCACGCGGCCACGAAGTCGCGTACGAAGCGCGCCTCGGACCCGGCACAGGCGTAGACCTCGGCCAGCGCTCGGAGCTGCGCGTTGGATCCGAACACGAGGTCGGCGCGGGTGGCGGTCCACCGCAGCGTCCCCGTGGACCGGTCACGCCCCTCGAACACCTCCTGCTCGTCAGACGTCGCCTTCCACGCGGTGCGCATGTCGAGCAGGTGGACGAAGAAGTCGTTGGTGAGCGTGCCCGGGCGTTCGGTGAACACCCCGTGCCGCGACTGCTCGACGTTGGCGCCGAGCACGCGCAGGCCACCGACCAGCACGGTCAGCTCGGGCGCGGTGAGCGTGAGCAGCTGCGCCCGATCCACCAGCATCGCCTCGGTGCCGCCGCGGAGCCCCGGGCGTCGATAGTTCCGGAACCCGTCCGCGAGCGGCTCGAGCACCGCGAACGCCTCGATGTCGGTCTGCTCCGGTGAGGCGTCGGTGCGCCCCGGGGTGAACGGCACCGTCACCTCGTGCCCGGCGAGCTTCGCCGCCTGCGCCACCGCGGCGTTGCCGCCGAGCACGATCAGGTCGGCGAGCGAGACCTTCTTGCCGCCGGTCTGCGCGGCGTCGAACGTCGAGCGGATCTGCTCGAGGGTGCCGAGCACCCGCTCGAGTCGCGCCGGCTCGTTGACCGCCCAGTCATTCTGCGGGGCCAGCCGGATGCGCGCGCCGTTCGCGCCGCCCCGCTTGTCGGAGCCGCGGAAGGTGGACGCCGAGGCCCACGCGGTGGCGATCAGCTCGGAGAGCGACAGCCCGGAGCCCAGGATCTCCGCCTCGAGCGCGGCGATGTCCGCCGCGTCGACCAGCGGATGATCGACCGCAGGCACCGGGTCTTGCCAGATCAGCGACTCGGTCGGGACCTCCGGGCCGAGGTAGCGGGACAGCGGCCCCATGTCGCGATGCGTCAGCTTGAACCAGGCGCGCGCGAACGCGTCGGCGAACGCTTCGGGATCCTGATGGAAGCGCCGCGAGATCGGCTCGTAGATCGGGTCGAAGCGCAGGGAGAGATCCGCCGTGGTCATCATCGGGCGGTGCTTCTTCGCCTTGTCGTGCGCGTCGACGACGAGGTGCTCGTCGGCCACGTCCTTCGCGAGCCACTGCCAGGCCCCGGACGGGCTCTTCACCAGCTCCCACTCGTAGCCGAACAGCACGTCGAAGTAGCCCATGTCCCACTTCGTCGGGTTCGGCTTCCAAGCCCCCTCGATGCCGCTGCCGGTGGTGTCGGGCCCGACGCCGGTGCCGAGCGCGTTGCGCCAACCGAGCCCCATCTCGTCCAGACCCGCGCCCTCGGGCTCGGGCCCCACGAGCTTCGGATCGCCCGCGCCGTGCGCCTTGCCGAACGTGTGCCCGCCGGCGACCAGCGCCACCGTCTCTTCGTCGTTCATCGCCATCCGCAGGAACGTCTCGCGGACATCGCGCCCCGACGCGACCGGATCCGGCTCGCCGTTCGGCCCCTCCGGGTTCACGTAGATCAGCCCCATCTGGACCGCTGCGAGCGGGTCGTCGAGCTCGCGGTCGCCGCGATAGCGCTCGTCGCCCAGCCACTGGGCCTCGGGCCCCCAGTTGATGTCCCGCTCGGGCTCCCACACGTCCTCCCGACCACCGGCGAAGCCGAACATCGGGAGGCCCATCGACTCGATCGCGCAGTTCCCCGCGAGGATCATCAGGTCGGCCCACGAGATGCTGTCGCCGTACTTCTGCTTGATCGGCCACAGCAGGCGCCGCGCCTTGTCGAGGTTCACATTGTCGGGCCAGCTGTTCAACGGCGCGAACCGCTGCGTGCCCGACCCGGCGCCGCCGCGCCCGTCGCTGATGCGGTAGGTGCCGGCGCTGTGCCAGGCCATGCGGATGAACAGCGGCCCGTAGTGCCCGTAGTCCGCCGGCCACCAGTCCTGCGAGTCCGTCATCAGCGCGTAGAGATCTTGCTTCACCGCGGCGAGATCGAGGCGCGAGAACGCCTCGGCATAGTCGAACCCGGCGCCGAGCGGGTTTCCAGCGGGTGGGTTCTGGTGGAGGATGCTCAGATCGAGCTGGTCGGGCCACCAGTCGCGGTTCGATCGGGACGCGCCGGTCGCGTTGGCCCCGGGGCCGTGCGCCACCGGACACTTGCCCGTCTTCGTCTCGGTCGCTGGCTTCGAGGGTTCATTTTCGCGCATGTTCTCTCCTTCGGTCCTTGGGCCATAACGCTCGACCGCCGGCGGTCCACACGGTGCAACGCAGTGGCGTCCGGCGGTTCGGCCGCCGCAGGCTATGCTTCGGCATGATCGACGTGGACGACCTGGAGCTCGCGCTGCCCGACGCCGACGCGCTGCTCGTCGTGCCGCCGCTGGCCCACACCACGTGGCCGGCGCTGGGTCCGCACCTGCTCCAGGCGTGCGCGCGCGCCGCGGGGTTCGAGGTCGCGGTGCTGTACGCGAACGCGCTGTACGCGCGCGCCGTCGGGCCGCTCACCTACGCGGCGCTGTGCAACGCGCCGGTCCAGTGGCTGCTCGGCGATCGCCTGTTCGCGCGCGCGGCGTTCGGCGCTCCGCCGCTCGGTGCGGAGACCTCCCGGTTCCTCGCCGAGGTCGACGCCCTCGGCGACGTCCGGAGCGCCACGCGCTACGTCGACCACCTCTCCGAGCCCGTCGAGGCGGGCGAGAGCGGCGAGTACCGCTACGACCGCGCCACGCTCGCGGCGTGCGAGGCGATCGCCACGCGCCTCGCCGACCGCCTCGGAGCGGCGATCGCGGCGCGGCGCTACCGCGTGGTCGGCGCGACGACCACCTTCGATCAGACGGCGGCATGCGTCGCGCTCTTGCGGCGGGTCAAGCACGCCGACCCCGACTGCGTCACGATCCTCGGCGGCGCGAACTGCGACGGCGAGATGGCGCACGGCGTCCGCTCGCTCGACGCGGGGATCGATCACGTGTTCGCCGGCGAGTCCGAGGCGAGCTTCGTGCGCTTCCTGACGGATCTGCGCGACGGCGCGCCGCGCCCGGGCCCGATCGTGCGCGGCGCGCCATGCACCGACCTCGACGCGCTGCCGACCCCGTCGTTCGCCGAGTTCTTCGCGCAGCGCCCCGACGTGCCCGACGCCCCACCGTGGCTGCTGTACGAGACGAGCCGCGGCTGCTGGTGGGGTGCGCGTCACCACTGCACGTTCTGCGGGCTGAACGCCGAGGGGATGACGTTCCGGCAGAAGTCTCCCGATCGCGTGATCGCCGAGCTCGACGCGCTGCTCGCGGCGTCGCCGACCCGGCGTGTGTGCCTGACCGACAACATCATGCCGCACACCTACCACAAGACCCTGATCCCGCGGCTGCCCGCCGAGGTCCCGGGGCTCCACCTGTTCTACGAGCAGAAGGCGAACCTCACGCTGCAGCAGGTCGTCGCGCTCCGGCAGGCGGGCTGCGCGTCGATCCAGCCCGGCATCGAGGCGCTCGACACGGCCCTGTTGAAGCGGATCCGCAAGGGCGTCACCGCCCGGCAGAACGTGGCGCTGCTGCGCTACGCGTGCGTGGCCGGGCTGCGCCTGCGGTGGAACCTGCTGTGGGGGTTCCCGGGCGACGAGGCGGACGCCTATGCGCGCACCCTGGCGCTGATCCCGCTGCTGGTCCACCTGCCGCCACCGCAGGTGTTCGCGCCGCTCCACCTCGACCGCTTCAGCCCGTACTACGAGCGCCCGGACGAGCACGGCGTCTCGGACCTGCGCCCGCTGCCGTCGTATGCGGACGTGTTCCCCGCCCACGCCGACCTCGCTCGCCTCGCGTACCACTTCGACGCCGAGTACACGTCCGGCACGCAGGATCCCGACGCCCCGATCGCCGCGCTCGCCGACGCGGTCGCCGCGTGGCAGGCCCGGTGGGGCGAGCGCCCGCCGGTGCTGCACGTGCGGACCGCCGGCGCCGGCGCCTACCAGCTCGTCGACACGCGCGGACTCGGCGGCGGGACGTCGCTGTGGCTCGATGAGGCGATGGCGCGGGCCGTGCTCGTCGGCGGCCCCCGCGACAAGGTCCCGCGCGCGACGTGGGCGATCCGCAACGGATACGCTGCCGACCTCGACGGGTGGTGCGCGCCCCTCGCGACCGCCCCGGTCGACCTGCTCCAAGCGTTCGAGGCCGAGTCCCACACGCGCCACGCCGCCGCGTAGGCGCAGGTGGTGCGCCGCACCCTACGGCGCCTCGACCAGCGAAAGATCCGCTGCGGGCGGCGTGACGAGGTAGTCCGCCTGCCACGACAGGGCCGCGTCGAGCGTCAGGTCGCGCACGCCGGGGCCGTCGCGGTCGGCGATCACCGTCCAGGTCCGCGCGCAGTCTCCGACCAAGGGACACCCCGCGAACGGCGCGTCGACGACCACCTCGGTGTGGACCCAGGTCCCGAGCGGCACGTCGATCCGGTGTTCGGCGAGCACCCCCTCGTCGCCCTCGACCGTCAGGCGTACCGCACCCGACGCGACCGTGTCCCCGGCGCCGGTGACCGCGTAGAGGTCGACGGCGAGCGACAGCGCGCTGTGCGGTGACGCGCCCGAGCGCACCGCCTCGGAGCGCTCGCCCACGAGCGTCCAGGCGGCTTGCTCGTGCAGGTCGGAGAGCAGCGCCGCGAGCGTCAGTGGCGCGGTGGTCAGCGTGGCCGAGTCGACGACGGCAGGGGCCTCGACCAGGTGCACCGACGCGCCCACCGGAGCGGGCTGATCCGACGGGCCGGCGACCTCGAGGTGCGCGGACCAGGACGCGAAGAGTGCGCCTCCAGCAGTCCGCTCCACCTCCAGCACCGCGTGCCGCGCGCACGGGGCGTCGTCGCCGCACGAGCCCAACACGCCCGAGAGCGCCACCGCGACGTCCTGCGTCTCGCCGTCGGCCAGCGTGACCTCGAGCTCGTCGATGACGGAGCCAGCGCTCACCAGGCGGACGACCGCGGTCGTCGGAGAGAGGCTCAACGCGGCGAGACGTGCCTCGACCCGCAGCCGGTCGACGCGATGGGGCGCCGCGACCAGCACCTCCGAGATCTCGGCGACGATCCCGGTCGTCCAGCGAGGGAGCGCGTCGTCGAGCACGAACCCGGCGCCGTCGAGCGAGTCGTCGGCCCAGGTCGTGAGCCCCTCGCCCCATGCGGGACAGGCGATTGGCTCGACGGATCCGGACGGAGCCACTCCCAACGACGCATCCGGGCCGGGCTCCGTGTCGAGCGAGGCGACCGCTTCGGCTTCCCACTCGAAGCGCGTCGCGCCAAACGACACGAACTGAACGTAGAACGTCCGCTCGCACGATACGCCACAGGGCCACCCGTGGCTGCCAGCCGCCAGGTCGGCGCGGAGGTACGCGTCGAGCGGTGCCACGTCGAGCACGGTGCCGTTCGCGTGGATGAGCGCCACCTCGCCGGGTCCATCCGCCGACACCCATACCGTCACCCAGGTCCGGGGATCGCCGAGCGCCTCACCGTCGATATGGATCGCCTGCTGAACGCAGGTGCCGCCGAGGTCTTCGACGGAGCCCTCGGCGGTCGCGCGGAGCGTGGGCTCCGCGGTCGACGTGGCGATCGCGGCCAGCGCAGCCACCACCAAGACCATCACGTGCCATACAGGTCGAGCGTGCATCGTCTCCTCCGCGTACGGCCAACAGCAAGCAACGTGCCAGCTCCGGATCGGCCACCTGGAGGGACGCCGACGCACCGTCGGCCGCGAAGCGCGACAAGGATGTCGTGCCAGGACCCGAAGCGCGCCGCGCGTGCGGCGCCTCGGGTCCCACAGCGTGCCACCAGTCCTCGAATAGATACGGAACAACGCCATCCATCTCCAGCACATACGTCTTGGTGTTGCATCGAAATGCGCTTCGCTAAGATCCGGCCGGCAGGTCACGCGCGGGGGAACCATGGGGTACCGA
>CAYQSE010000083.1:0-21575 GCA_964419905.1 uncultured Enterobacteriaceae bacterium | reverse complement strand
TCCTAGATCCCCGTAAACCAGGCTTCAGCCGGTCTTCGTGGAGAAGTGATCAATCGACAGCCGTCCCGGCCGGCCGCCCGAACCCAACGTGGGCCGGCCGTCCCGGCCGGTCTCCCTGCCTGCCCATGGCATCCACCCTCGTCAGGCGGAGATCGCGACCCCGTGCCGCGTCGCGACTTCAGCCACGGTCCCTTCGCTGCCTCAGGGCCAGCGCGCGTCCGCGCGGCGGATCGCGGGGGGCGGCTCGGTCAGCGCCGCGCCGCGCCGCCACGCGCGGTAGCGGTCGCCGTCGTCGCGCGCCAGGAACGCCTCGCCGAGCAGCTGGAGCGCGCCCGGATCCCGGAGCACCGCCACCGAGGCGATCAGCGCGTCGATCCCTTCATCGAGTCGTCCCAGGCGGAGCAGCAGGTAGCCGCGCAGCGCGGCGACCCGCGCGACGTCGGCGGGCAGCGCGACCGGATCGTCGCCCATCGCGTCGGCGATCGCGAGCAGCACCGCGGGATCGCCCTGCTGAGCGCAGGCCTCGAGCACCCCCTTCGCGCCGTGCCAGTCGGCCTGCACCGCGGCGAGGAGCGGCGCGTGCGCACGCTCGCCCCGCAGCAGTACGACCTCGCCCAGCACCGCGCCCGCCGCGTGCAGCGCGTCCTTGCGCACGACGCGCGCCCACGGGTCGGTCGGCGCGAGCGCGACGAGGTGGGCCCAGTACGCCGCGGCCCGTGGATCGACCCGCGCCCGTGGTGCGCTCGCGTCACCTGCCAGGCGGTCCACCAGCCCGAGGCGCTGGGCGATCTGGCCGGTGCCGAGGTCGCGGGTCGCGTAGACCGGGCGCGCGGAGTCCGCGACGAACGCAGCCAGCGCGGTCTGCTTTCGTGCGGCGGGCGCCCCGGAGGCGAACAGGCGGTCCGAGAACACGAGGCCGCCGTCGTGCAGCAGCCGCACGTCGGGCCGGTAGCCCTCGAGCAGGTGACGGTACGCGATGGGGCCGAGGTCGGCGTCGCCGTGCACGAACAGCACCGCGTCGGGCGCGAGCAGATCGAGCACCGCGGTCGCGTGGTCGCGCGCGAACGTATCGTCGTGGCGGTCGTTCGCGGCGAAGTGCCACGCGGCGAGCGCGGCCACACCGATCGCAGCGACCGGGAGCGCCGCGGGCGAGCGCGCCCGCAGCGCGTCGATCGCGAACGGGAGGCCGAGGGCCAGCGTGGTCCACGCCAGCAGTGGGAAGGGCGCGAACACCGCCTGCCACAGGTAGCCCACGGTGCCCCACGCCAGCGGGACCAGCACCACCAGCGGGGCGAGGAACACGGCGAGCAGCCCGACCGCGCGCGGGCGTGACAGGCGGCGTCGCGCCGTCCACGCCCCCCACAGCGCGAGCGCGGTGCCCAGGTAGCCGTACTGGGCGAGGCCATCGAGCGCGACCGCGCCGGCGAAGCCCGCACGCTCGCCCCAGGTCACCAGCGGCCACGGTTCGGTGATCAGGCCCGAGAAGCCCGCCCTCGACACGACGAACCACAGCGCAGCGAAGCTCTCGATCGGGCCGTAGTGGTCGACGATCGGGCCCTGGTGCGAGCGCACCACCATCCACGCCCACGGCCACAGCCCGGCGATACCGCCCAGGACGGCCCACGGCCACGTCTGTGCCCACCGCGCGCGGTCGTGCGACCCGACGAGCACCAACCCCGGCAGCGCGAGGCCGAACAGCGGCCAGTGCAGGCTCAGGCCCAGCCCCGCGAGGTGACCGGCGAGCACCGCGGACGCGCGCGGGCGTAGCGCGTCGCCGTGCGCGAGGATCGCCCACAGGGTGGCGATGAACAGCAGCGCGACGAGCGTGTACACCTCGGCGACGATCGCCTGACTCCAGAAACGCAGCGACACCCCGAGCCCGACCGCGCCGAGCCAGGCGGCTTCGCTCCGCGCGCCGAGTCGCACGCCCACGCGCCACAGCGCGACGCACGCCGCGGCGCCCGCGCTGGCCGAGAGCAGGTGCACCGGCACCGCCGGGGAGCCCACGGGGAGGCGGGCGAACAGCCAGCCGAGCAGCGCGAACAGCGGGTAGCCGGGCGGGTGCGCGATGCCAGCCGTGTGCGCCACCAGGATCAGCTGGCCCGAGTCCTCGAGCGTCACCGTGCGCGGCATCGTGAGCCCATACAGCGACAGCAATCCCAGGAACAGGCCGGCGCCGGCCAGCGCGGTCCTGGGCGCCTTCATCAGCGCGGCTTCCCAGGCCCCTCGGGCTGCGCCTCGCGCCATGTCGCGAGGAACGCGACGATGCTGGGGGCCCGCGCGTCGCGATCGGCGATGCACTGGCGCACGCGCTCCTCGGACTCCTTCAGGGTGCGCTCGGTCCCGGTCACGGCGCGCGCCGGATCGAGGTAGAACGCACGCGCGGTGTCGAGCAGCGCCACGCGGCAGCCCGACACGCTGGCGAGGTAGGGCCGGTACTGCGGCGGCAGCTTGGCCGCGAGCGCGTCGTGATGCGCCATCTTCCACGTGAGCAGCGCGTCCTGGAGCGTCGCGTCGTGGTCGGCCTGGCGATAGACGCCGCCGAGCAGCGAGAAGGTGTCGTCCATCGCGCGGTCGTGCTCGAGCGCCAGCGCCAGCGCGCGCGCCCGCGGGGCCTCACCGCGGACCACGCCGGCGAGCGACAGGTAGCGGCTGCGCAGCATCGGCAGGTCGGTGGCCGCTGCCTTGTCGAGCAGCGTCTGCTGGTGGCTGGCCGGCGCGCGCTCGGCGTGCACCCACAGCGCCCACGGCGTGAGCGCCGGGTCGCCAGCGCGCGGGTCGGCCAGGTTGGCCTCGGCGAGGCGTGTCGCGTAGGCGATCACCTCCGGATCCTCGGCCCACGCGAGCAGCCCGAGGAGCTGCTGGCGCGCCTCGGCGCGATCTGCGCCCTCGCCGGGCGTCGGCTCGAAGCCCACGCCATCGAGCAGCGGCCGCATCGTCTCGCGCATCCACGCCCGCGCCGAGGCGACCGCCGTCGGGTCGGCCGGGTCGAGATCCTCGACGACCCGCACGTAGCCCGCGAGCCCGATCACCTCGCTCAGCACGGCGGGATCCGTCTCTCCCGCGAAGCGCGGGATCAGCGGCAGCAGCGACGCCGGCGCGCGGTCGCCCGTGGCCACCTCGAGGCTGGCCTGTGTGAAGATCGCCACCTTCTCGACGTCCGACAACGCGTCGACGTGATCGAGCAGCGCGTCGCGGGCCGCCCCATCGAGCCGCCACGCGTAGTAGCCGCGGCCGTCCGCGGCGGGGAACACCCAGGCCCACGGGCCGATGTCGAGGGTGGCCTCGGCCCCGTCCAGGCGATGGGTGACGATCTCGGAGCTGCCGTCGGGTCGTCCGACGCGCAGCCGCACGATGACGGGCCAGTGCGCGCCGTCGTCCGCGAACGTCGCGCCGAGGCGCGCGTAGCGGCGCTGGCTCAGGTACACGGTGTCGCCGTCCACGCGCACGGTGATCTCGGGCGCGCCGGGCCGGTCGAGGAAGGGCGCGAGCACCTCGCCTACCGGCGCGCCGCTCGCGGCCTCGAGCGCGGCGAACAGATCCGAGGAGGTCGCGTTCCCCAGCGCGTGGCGCTCGAGGTAGTCCCGTACGCCGCGCTGGAACGCCGCGGGGCCGATCCAGGACTCCACCTGATCGAGCAGCGCCTGGCCCTTGTCGTACACGGCGAAGTTCGCGGTCTCGAAGATCGCCGCGGGGTCGATCTCGGTGCGCATCGGGCGCGCAGTGGCCGATCCGTCGTAGCGCAGCATCCCGGCGAGGCTCGCGGGCGCCTCCAGGTGCCGGCGCAGATCCGGGAGGAGCTCGCGCGCGAGGCGATCGCCCATCCACATCGCGAACGACTCGTTCAGCCAGAAGTCGTCCCACCACGCCATCGTCACCACGTTGCCGAACCACATGTGGGCGACCTCGTGCGCGGTGACCATCGCCAGCCCGTAGCGCGCGCGCGGCGTCACCCGATCGGGCTCGGGGATCAGCCGCCCGTTCATCACGATCGCGCCTGGGTTCTCCATCGCGCCGAACGCGAACTCCGGGACCACCACGACGTCGAGCTTGGCGTAGGGGTAGGGGCTGCCGAACCACGCCTCGGCGGCGCGCACCACGGTGGGCAGCAGGTCGACGAGCAGGCCGACGTTCTCGCCCTGCCCCTTCGGGACCACGATGGACGCTGGCACGCCGACGCCGTCGACCACGACCGCCTCGTAGGGGCCCACCGCGAGCGCGCCGGCGTACGTCGGGATCGGCGGCGTCTGCGCGAAGACGTGCGTGGTCCACCCGCCGGTGCTCGTCACCTCGACGGCTGGCGCGTTGGTGATCACCGTGAGGCCGTCCGGCGTCGTGATCGTCAGCTGGTGCGGCACCTTGAGCCCGGGCTCGTCGAAGCACGGCCACACGGTGCGCGCGTCGTCCGCCTCGAGCTGGGTGACGAGGTAGGGCTCGCCCTGGTGCTCGAACCGGTACAGCCCATAGGGCTGCTCGTGGATCGGCGCCTCGTAGGGGATCTCCACCGACCACGCGCCCGGCGCGAGGTTGGACGCGGCGGTCAGCGTCACGCGTCCGCCGTCCAGCGGCGTGACGGTCGCGGCGACCCGCTTGCCCTTGCGCGAGACGAACGCGGCATCACCCAGGATCAGCTCCTCGGCGTGCAGCGTGACCTCCCGCGTCTTGACCTTCACGTCCAGGCCGAGCGTCGCCAAGCCGGTCACCGAGTCGGTCGACGGATCGACGTCGAGCGCGACCGAGAGCGAGGTGGGGCGGACGTGGTCGGGCAGGCGGGGGGTCTCGGCCCACGCGGCGCCCCACAGGGCGATCAGCAGCAGCATGTGTCTCCTCCGGGGCGCCCCGTATCCCCCCGATCGGGATACGGCGTGTGCTCACGCTGCAAAGGACGTCCCGATGCCGCTCGTGACGCGCTCGTTCGTCAAGCTCGGGCTGCTGTGGTTCGTGGTCGCGTGCGCCGCGGGTCTGATGAACGCCTTGTGGCACGGCGCGCACGTCGTGCTGATGGCGAGCTGGCTGCACCTGCTGGTGGTCGGGTGGGTCAGCCACCTGATCTTCGGCGTCGCGCTGTGGATGTTCCCGCGGTGGACGAAGGAGCGCCCCCAGGGGCCGGCGTGGGTGGGGATGGTGGCGCTCGCGCTGCTGAACCTCGGGCTCGTCGCGCGGGTCGTCGGCGAGTCGTTCCCGGCGCTCGGCGCGTCGCGCGAGGCGCTGATCGTCGGTGCCGCGGCGCAGTGGCTCGCCGGGGTTCTGCTCGTGTTCCTGCTGTGGCCGCGCGTCCGGGGCCGCTGATGCCGCCGTTTACGGTGTGGGTCGTGCGGGTCGCGCTGATCTGGTTGTCGATCGGGTGGACGATCGGCGCGCTGCTGTTGCTGCAGGCGGCCCGCGTGGTCGTGCTGCCTTCGGGCGTGGCATGGCTGGTGGTGCACGCACACGTCCTGCTGTTCGGGTGGATCGTGCAGCTCTGCGTGGGCGTCGCGTTCTGGATCTTCCCCAAGTTCGTCGGTCGTGATCAGCCGCTGCGTGGGCGCGCGGCGCTCGCCACCGGCGCGGTCGTGGCCCTCAACGCCGGCGTGCTCGCGAGCCTCGCCTCTCCGGTCGCCGCCTTCGCCGGGTACGCCGTATGCGCGCTGCTGTTCGCCGCGCACCTGTGGGAGCGCACCCGCGGGTTCGGGCGCGAACCCTGAGTCCGGAGCGGATGCTTGGACGTGGGTGCCGACCTGCGGCGACATCGAGGTCGAGGCGGCCTCATGCGGGCTGAGGACATTCGCGAGCCGAAGGATCGCTCGAGCGAGTCCATCCGGCTGGCCACGGAGGGAACACGTGGGGCGGGCGTCTCGCCGCCCGTCTGTCATGAGCGCCGCGCCGTAGGGGGTTGGTGAGGCCCGAGGTTCGAACTGACGCGGGAACCCATCACTCTGATAGGCGCGC
Organism: uncultured Enterobacteriaceae bacterium; assembly: GCA_964419905.1. Taxonomy (GTDB): domain Bacteria; phylum Myxococcota_A; class UBA796; order UBA796; genus JAFDJI01. Next base: position 15,647 of record CAYQSE010000083.1, on the reverse strand, counting down.
CCGACCGGCGCAGGCCCTCCCTTCAGGCGGTGAGCCCACCAGAGGCCCGCCGCACGTGCGGCACGACAATTGCTGAAGGTACTCCCGAGCCACGGAGGCCACGATGAAGAAAGCAGGACGGAAGGACTCGGAGCGGTTCGATGGATGGTGGACGGCGCAGGCGCCGGGCTGGGCAGAGGTAAGCGATGCGACCGTCAAGCGCTGGCATCAGCTCGAGCGCGCGAGGCCCAGACTCGAGGACGCGGTCGTGCTGCGCGCCTTGGCCTTTGGCTTCGGGGCTCGCTCGGTGTACGGCGAGCACCGCGCCTGGATCGACCTCAAGGCGCAGCTCGAGGCGGACTGGCGCGAGGCAGGCAACGAGGCCGCGCACCCGTGGGCGGGCGTCCGGAACGCAGTGAAGCGGGGCTGGATCGCCGCGTCCGAGGTGCAGCCGATCGAGAAGCAGTCGACCGTCGCGGAGCCGACCAACGGGGAGCCGTCCCCGATGGAGTCGCCCGCCGAGACCCGCGTGCCGGGCGGGCGCATCGACGGTCATCACGCGTGAAGGGTGACCTGACCTCGGACGTCGCGCGCGGCGAGGCAGCGTCAGGGCGGGATGCCGTCGTGGACCCCTCGCGTGCGCCAGCGTCGCGTGCCGGCGGGGGCGACGCCGCTGCCGGGGCCGTAGCCGTTCAGCCCTACTGGGGCCTGCGCACGCGCGATCGGTGGTTCTTCGGCTTGCTGTTCGTCGCCACCGCCGCGCTGCTCGTGTTGTTCACGCCGTTTCTCTACGTCCTCGCGCTCGCCGGCGTCGTCGTCGTCGTATCCTGGCCGGCCTACGAGTGGATCCTCGGGAAGCTCCACGGGAGGCGGGCGGTCGCGACCGCGGTGATGATGCTCGTGCAGATCGTAGGCGTGCTGGTGCCCGTCACCGTCCTCATGGTGGTGTTCGTGCGGCAGGCCATGGCGCTCGTGCAGGGCGCGTCTCGCTGGGTGGACGCGGGCGGGCTCGACGCTGCGGTCGTACGGCTCCAGGAGGCGCTCCGGGTGCTGGGCATTCGACTCGGCTTCGAGGTGGACCTCGCGACCTCGTTGGGGCCCCCGCTCCAGGAAGCGACGTTTGGTGCCCTGCAGCGCGCCAGCACCGGGATTCCTGGCCTGATCGGGGCCACGGCGGGCCTCGGCATCGACTCCATCGTGTTCCTGTTCGCGATGGCGTCGCTCTACCACCAAGGACCCTCGCTGTTGCAGGCGATTCGGAACCTGGTGCCCATGGACGATCGGTACGAGAACAAGCTGTTTGCAGCGTTCAGGCACCTCGCCAACAACCTGGTGCTCGGCTCTCTGGTGACGGGTGTGATCCAGGGTCTCATCGCGGCCGTCGGCTACGCCATCGCGGGCGTGGATCAGATCGTGTTCCTGGGCATCCTCACCGTGGTCGGCTCGTTCATCCCGCTGCTCGGCACCGCCCTCGTGTGGGTCCCGGTCACCCTGTTCGTCCTCGCGACGGACGGCCTGGGTTGGGCGGTGTTCATCGCGCTGTGGTCGGTGCTGCTGACCGCGTCGGTGGACAACTTCATGAAGCCGATGTTCTTGCGCAACGGCACGCAGATCCACCCGCTGCTGATCTTCCTGGGTGTGTTCAGCGGGCTGATCTGGATGGGCGTCCCCGGCTTGCTCGTCGGGCCGATGATCGTGGTGTTCTTCCTGGCGATGTACACGAGCTACCTCGAAGACTTCCTGCGCCCGCCCGAGACGCCCTTGCTCAGCGACGTGACCTTGCCGGACGGCCCGGGACTCGACCCGCCGCGCGGCGCGGGTATCGCGCCCCGGCGGTAGGGCTCCCTCCCCCCAGACGCGTGGTCGGGTCACTCATTCTGGTCGGAACGGGCGACCAGCGCGATCGGAGTGAAGGGAACTATCCGCTTGCAAGGCGGTACCAAGCAGAGGCCCGGATCTTGCATTCACGTTGGGTGCAACCACGCTGCGGGAGCGCGCTCATGTGGACCCTCCTCATCATCCTCCTCATCCTCCTGGCCCTCACCGGGGGCGGCTTTGGATATCGCCGTTTCGGCACCGCAGGCGGGCTCGGACCCATCGGCCTGCTCCTCGTCATCTTCCTGATCCTCTGGCTCACCGGAAACCTGAGCGGAGTTCGCGGCCTTTGATCGCCGCAAACGGAGTCCCCATGAGAAATGGAATCAGCAGACACGCCCTTGCCTTCAGCGTCGCCGTCGCGGCAACGCTCACCCTCGGAGTCGCCGCGCCCGCATCGGCGCAGGACCACAGCAGCAACCACATTCAGGGTGTTCGCCCCGAGATCCACGTCAACTTCGGTGGGTATGGCTCGGCGGGCGCTGGCTTCCGCGTGGACATCCCATTGGCGCCCCACGGCTTCTTGAACAACGTCGACGACGAGTTCGCGCTCAGCCTGGGCCTGGACGCGTTCTTCTACGACTTCTTCCCCGGCTACTACGACGGCGGGCTCTACCTGACGCCCATCGCCGTGGCGCAGTGGAACTTCTACATCCACCCCAAGTGGTCGGTGTTTCCCGAGGCGGGTCTGGCCTTCTACGTGGGCCCTGGGAACTCGGACCTGCGCAACGGCCGTCGGTACTACGTCACGCCCGCCTTCTCGGTCGGCGCCCGATACCACTTCAGCAGCCGCAACGCGCTGCTCTTGCGTGCCAGCACACCGACTGGCTTCCAGGTGGGCATCACGTTCTGATCGGGATCTACGTCGTCACCCCCGCCTCGGGGTCCTCGAGGCGGGGTGGTGTAAGAGAGGTGTGAGTCCTCTCTCGCTCGGTACCAGCTAGGCTTGGGTCATCAAGCAGCCCCATGGAGCCGAGATGACCCCCAACGCCACTCCCGCCATCGTTCGCCATCGTCGCGGCGGCGCGTCCCTGGTCACCCTCGCAGCGCTCGTGACGCTGGGCGCCTCCCTGGCCATGGTCAACGCGCTCGGCGTGCTTGCCCACGCTCAGGTCTCTCGCGACACGACCACCGAGATCGGCGTGCTCCTCGGCGCTCACGCGCACGGGCCGGTCGCGCGGGCGAACACCGCCGAGTGAGCCCGCCCCGGACGCGGCGCGGTGCCGTGACGACAGCCCGCATCGCGGGGTCGGCGGACGGTGTGGAGCCGCCAGCTGGTGCGCTGGGCTACTGTTCCTGGGTGAGCATGATGAACTGGGCGGTCGCGACGTTCGGCACCAGCCCCAACCCGGGGGTGATCGGGTGGTGCGGGATGGCGACGTAGACCATCACGTAGCGGAAGTCATCGACCGAGAACCAGTCGGCGGTCACGCTGCAGTCGCTCCCACACGTCCGCCCGTCTGCGGCGAGCACGACGCGCGCCTGCGCTGCGGCCGCCGCTTCGATCTTCGCGCCGTTGGGGTTCGTGCCCTCCAGGGTGATCGCGCCGACCCGCGCTCCGTCGCGCGCAGCCCGCTGCACGGTGTACAGCGAGGACAAGTAGGCCGAGAGGTCGGCGACACCGAGCACCATGATCAGGAACACGGGCAGGGCGAGGATGAACTCGAGCGCGGTTGCGCCACCGCGCGGGCGTGGACTCCTCACCATCGCTGCCACTCCATGCGCACGGCGATCCGCGAGCCGAGTTTGGTGGGACGTGCGGCGATCCCGAGCAGGGGCTCGAAGGACCGCTCCACGCTGCATACGAGGCTCCGACCCGGCGGATCGCCGTAGAGCGTGACGAACAGGCTGCAGTCGCCCGAGCTCGTGTCGCACACAGTGCCCGGCGTCGCGTTCAGCTGGGCGCTCATCGCCTCTTGGGCGGTCTGCTCGACGATGGCCATGTCGCCCTGCGCCCACCCGGGGTCGATCAGCGAGCCGGCACGGCAACCCGTGTTCGTCGCGGTGTCGAGCATGGCCTGGTGGTAGTAGAGCCAGCCGATGTCCATCCCACCGCCGAGCAGCAGCCAGAACAAGGGGAAGAGCAGCGCGAACTCGATCGCGTTGCCACCTCGTCTCGTCGCTTGACGTCGCATGGGTCTCACTCGACGATCGCCAAGGGCAGCGAGTTCGCGATGTCCTCGAAGATCTCGACGATCGCGGACGCACTGCTGGTGAGCGTGTAGTAGCCTTGGCCCTTGGGCATCGTGTGCATGAACGAGCCGTCCTGCACGAAGCTGATGACGTAGGTGTGCACCCGCATCCGCGACCACAGCTCCGCGGTGAGCGCGTTGCTCTTGGTCTGCACCTGAGAGGTGGAGTGCGGCACCGGGCCCTTGTACTCGCGCCACCGCGACTCGACGTAGCCCTGGTTCTGGCGGAGCGTGCCGTGCCCAGAGGAGAGGCCGTTCGGAATGCCGTCGGTGAGGACCACCATCACCCGCTCAGCAGCGGGGTCCGTGTCGGTGTCGAACATCAGCGACGCCATCTCGATGCCGGTCGTGTGATCGGTGCCGGGCTCGTCGGTGTACTCGCGGGGCATGTTCGGGTAGCAGCCGCCGACCGGGCTGTTGAAGTTGTTCGTCGTGTTGGTCGAGCAAGTACTCGGCCAGTTCGTGCCCGTTCCGCTCTTGCTCGCGGTCTTCATCTCGGCCCACTGGTCCCGGATCCCGAGTGCTTCCGCGTCGCGCATGCGGGTGAGGGGGGTGAACTCCCAACCGTAGCGGCCGGTGAACACCGACATCCCGATCTTGTCGTACGGCCCCGCGCTCGCCGACATCGTGTCGAAGAACCGGACCGCGGCGGCGCGTGCGTACTCGAAGTTCTTCGGGTTCCACGAGTTCGTGATGTCCATCACGAGCACGACGTGGACGTTCCGTGAAGCGCTGGTGGCGGACGCCCTCACGGCGAAGTTGTCGTAGCCGAGCACGGGCGCGAGGAGCAGCGGGATGGCCGTGTTGCCGCGCCGCCCCACGGAGACGCGCACCGCGTTGGGATCGAGGGTGCCGGGCGTGAACGAGCCGCGCACGCCCTCGGCTTCGGCCCAGGTGCCGAAGGTGAACCCCTCGATCTGCGGCGGCGCGCCGCCGACCTTGTTCATGGACACGACGCGCTCGCTGATCGCCTCGGCCTTGCTGGGGTCATTGGTGCGCCGGAGGATGATCGCCGCGGCCTGCGACGCGGCGTCAGCGACATCTTGGGCCTGGCTCTGCGACAGACGCATGTAGGACACGTCGACCGCCAGGGCGCCGAAGCCGAACATCACGAAGATCGAGAGCGCGATCAGCGTGGCGTAGAACCCGCGGCGCCGTGCAGGGTGCGGATCCTGCTGGAGATGTTTCACTGAGACCTCCCGACGGATCTACCTTATCGGCCGAGGTGGTCGACCTGTCCCCTAAGGTAGCCGAGCGGACGGCGCAGTTGCCAGAGGAATGTAAGAAAATTTTCGGGCAACAGGATGCGCATGCCTGTGCGTGTGCCGTCGTGGCTCCCTCGGCGCGCATTACAGCGACCGAGGGGCAGGAGCGAGTTCGGTGGTCCGGGCGATCCGCTGGGACGGTAGGTCGTCCGGGTCCGACGCGGTGGCGCGAAGCCCCACGGGTTCCGGATCCATCAGAACGTCGTCCGAAGGCTGGATGATGACCACCGACGTGTCGATCCGGTCAGGCCCGTGAGCGCCTTGACGGCCCGCCTGCTCGCATCAGGCTCGCCAACCGTCCGTACCGGCCCGAAGCGCCCGAGTTCGACCACAGTTGATCACCAAGGTCCACAGTAGGTCAGCGGGTCGGATCCCCGTAGACGAGGCACTTGATCTTGAAGGCTCGTGGGCAAGGCGCGCCGACAAGGCGACGAGGACCGCGATGTCGATGCGGCTTGCGCTGTGGAACGCTGTGCACCTCTTGGTCGAACCAGGGCGAGCGCGCCGGCGATGACGCTACGCGAGGACGGGGCGTTGGCGGTCCGACCCAGGCGCCCATGCCACCAGACAGCCCGACCGCAGCACTTCACACGCTGCTGCTGCAACGGGCGTACGGACCCAGAGTCTCCGGCGGAACCGCGGTCTCATGGAACCGGATCCCGTGGGTGGACGCGCGGACGCGGCGAGCTGCTCGGCGTCGAGCGCACCGAGCACGTGGTGCCGCTGCGGATGCTCGGCGCCGTTCCCGCTATGTGAAGGGAGTACGGGGACGACAATCTTGCGTCCCCCGAGCCAGCGCTGCGTCTACGGGTTGGAACCAACCTGGAGGCTTCCATGAGCGAACCCGAAGTGACCCCCGACCAGACCCGCACCGCCGTCCGCGACCGCTACGGCGAGATCGCGCGCACCAGTGGCTCTTGCTGCGCGCCCGGCTCCTGCGGCCCCACCTCCCGCGACCTCGGATACAGCGAGGCAGACCTCGCGATCATCCCGAGCGGCGCCGACCTGTCGCTCGGCTGCGGCAACCCGACCGCCATCGCGGCGCTGGGGCTCGGTGAGACCGTGCTCGATCTCGGCAGCGGGGCGGGGATGGACGCCTTCCTCGCAGCCGACAAGGTGGGCCCGGCCGGCAAGGTGATCGGCGTCGACATGACCGCCGACATGATCGCGCGAGCGCGCGCCAACGCCCGTGAGGCGGGCGTCACCAACGTCGAGTTCCGCCTGGGGGAGATCGAGAACCTCCCCGTCGCGGACGGCGTCGTGGACGTGGTGCTCTCCAACTGCGTGGTGAACCTCTCGCCCGAGAAGAAGCGCGTGTTCGCCGAGGCGTTCCGGGTGCTCAAGCCGGGGGGCCGACTCGCCATCTCCGACATCGTCGCCACCGCGGCGCTGCCGCCCGAGGCGCAGCGCAACCTGGAGGCCCTGACGGGGTGCATCTCCGGCGCCGCGCTGATCGACGACCTGGAGCGCTGGCTGTCCGAGGTGGGCTTCGCAGAGATCCGCATCTCGCCGAAGGACGCGTCGCGAGAGATCGTGCGCCAGTGGTCCGACGCGGGCGACCTCGCGGACTACGTCCTCTCCGCCACGATCGAGGCGCGTCGTCCGTGACGGCCGCCACGCCCGACGTCGCCGTCTTGTGGCGCGCGCTGCACGAGCGCTTGACGGCGTTCGTGCGGCGGCGCGTCCCGTCGGCGTTCGACGCCGACGACGTCGTGCAGGACGTGTTCGTGCGGGCCCAGGTCGGGCTCTCGCGGGCGGGTCGGGTCGACGATGTCGAGGCGTGGCTGTTTCGCATCGCGCGCTCCGCGGTCGCGGATTGGTACCGACGTCGCGGGAAGGTGTTGCCGGGCGACGCACCGGACACGGCGGCGCTGCCTGCGGACGAGCCGGACGAGCCGGACGCGGCCGAAGGGCTCGTCGCGTGCATGCACCCGTTCGTCGACGCGCTCCCGCCGCGGTATCGCGAGGCCGTCACGCTGGTCGATCTCGAGGGACTGAAGCACGCGGAAGCGGCGGAGCGCCTCGGCTTGTCGATCTCTGGCGTGAAGTCCAGGGTGCAGCGTGGCCGGGCGCACCTCCGGGGGCTGCTCGACGCGTGCTGTCGCTTCGAGCTCGACGGCCGGGGGCGGGTCATCGAGGCGGTCCCCAAGGCGTGCGCGTGCGGAGGCGAGCCTACGCCAGGCTGTTGACCCGCGCGCCTGCTCGCCACAGCAGCACGGCGCCGAGCGCCGCACCGGTGAGCTCGACGGCGCACAGCCCCCACAGCAGCCCCGCTTCATCGGGGCGATGCACCAGCAGGTTGCCGAGCCGTGCTCCGCCGAGCGCGCCGATCGTCAGCGTCGCGGCCATCAGCCCGCTCCACACCCGCGCGGGCGCGCGCAGGCACCAGACGAGGAACACCGCCATCCCGAGCTCGAGGCCACCGTACATCGCGCTGAGCTCGACCACCCCGCGCGCATCGGACACGACCACGCCGACGGTGCGCAACGGGGTGAGTGGATCGACGAGCGTCCACGCCCCGATCCCCGCGAAGATCAACGCTGAGAGTCCGACCAGTCCGCGCTCCATCGCCCCCTCCATCCCCGGCGACCCCGCTGCGAGGCGAGGCTTCGACCCAGGTTATCCCCGGCAGGAAGTGGTGGGGGGAGAAGTCGGGTCGTCATCGCGCACCGCTCACCAGTCGGCGGGCACTGGGACGGGCCGGTCGCCCTCGGCGAGCACCTCGAAGCGCCCGTCTGCGTGCCGCCGCGCGACGAGCCATCCGCTGCCCCCGATCTCGAAGGCGTGCACGCCCAGGAGCGTGTCGTCGCGTGCAGCGGTGAGGACGACCACGGGGACCGCCGCGTCGGCGGGGTGGGGCAGCGCGGCGACGAGGACGAGATCGTCGCCGTCGTACGTCCGGCCATCGAACGCCAGCCCCGCCTCGTCGATCCGCCAGCCGGCGGCCCGAAGCGCGGCGGCGACGTGTGGGTTGGTCGCGGGGCTGCCGTAGGCGATCAGGGCCCGGGTGCCCTCGACCGCGTCGGGCGCGAGCAGCGGCAGGTGCGAGAACGCGATGCCGTGCACCTTCGTGACGTAGCGAACGAGGTCGGATGCGCCCGAGGGCAGCACGATCGCGGCGCCATCCGCGTTGAAGGCGGCGTTCGCGTTCCCGCGGAAGGGGGGGTACTTCGGGTCGCGCGCCCAGGCCGCGAGGACCTCGCCGAGCGCCGGCGCCACGGCGCCGATCTCGGGGCAGGCGGCGCGATCGGCGCGGCACGGGTCGAGGACGTCCACCGCGTCCTTCATCCACGCAAAGCCCTGGGCCTCCTCGGTCGCGAGCGCTTCTGCACCCGCCTGGGTGCCGTGGCGGTCGCGGACGTAGAGGACGGTCGCTGCCCGCACGCCGGTCTCGTTCACCAGCGTCTGCCAGTCCGCGTACCCGATGCGACGGAGACGGTCGCCCGCGATCGACCAGGCGGCGCCGCCGCCCTCGGCGAGCACCTCGGACTGCGCCGCGAAGGCGGGGTTGACCCAGGCATGCGAGAGCTCGTGCACGGCCATCTCCTCCTGACCGCGGCCCAGCGTGGGCAGCCCTTGTTCGTCGACACGGGGGATCCCGATGACGGGCAGGAGCTTCACCTTGCGGCGCTGCGCCACGCTGAGGCCGAAGTTGCCGCCCGCCACCAGGAGCCCCGGGACGAGCGTGACGTCGGATCCGGCGGGTGCGTTGAAGAAGGCGTCCACCCAGCCCGCGACGTCGCGCGCCTCCAGGAAGGCTTGCCAGTGCGCCTCGACGGACGCGACGTAGTCCGCCTGCTCCGTGAGCAACGCGTCGAAGCGTACGTCCTCCGAGAAGCGCTCGAGCGCCGTGGCGAAGCGCCGCGCCCCGTCCGGGGTCCAGCGGCCCGCGAGGCGCTCGGGGAGCGCGTCGCGTCGCCAGATCGGGCGAAGCGAAGGTCGCAGATGGACGGAGAGGTTCATGGGCATGTCGAAGCCCACGCCGATCTCCTGCCGAAGCCGCCGCGCTTCGAGGACGGACGGGTGTTCCACGTGGGGGGCGAGCCAGGCGTCTGCCGCCGCGACGAACGGCGTGATGGGGCCGCCCTGATACTCCTCGAACCCTGCGAGTCGGCACAGCGCGGCGGCCAGCTCGATGCGCGGGTCGACGGCCACCTCGATCGGGGCCGCGTGGACGGTCGTGGACAGGATGACAGCCAGCAGCTTCACGCGCCCTCCGCGCTGACGCGCCGAGCTATCTCGGCCGCCGTGTCAGGGCAGCCGCCCTCGGAGGACGACCCGGCACAGGTTACGCGCTCGCATGATGGGAAAGCCTCCGCAGTTCTGGCTCCTGGTCGCGTTCTTCATGGTGGTCCTCCCGATCGCGTCGCGGCTGATGCCAGACAGCGACGATTCGCGTCGCGTACAGCTGGTAGAGCTGTTCCGCCTGCCCGCCGACGTCGAGTTCGTCGCCTTCCGAAGCCCATACCTGCGCGGCGGCGAGCAGGAGCTCGAGGGGGTGGTCCAGTTCACACCGGCGCAGTGGGAGGCGTATGTCGGCACGCTCGACACACCGAGCGCCTGGGACCCTCGGGGCTTCACCCACGGCGGCGCGACCGTCCTCGCCACCCCACCTCCCGAGGCGCTGCAGTGGCGCGAGGGGGCGTACGCGTGGATCAAGGACGACTTCGCGTCGTTCTGGGTGGGCTGGGGTTTCGTGCAGAACAAGGAGCTGCAGGGCAAGCCGGGCGCCGGCTCCGCCAGGGCGTGGCGATCGCTGTGCTGGGCGGTGCTCGGAGAGGGCTTCGAGCAGACCGTGGCGCCGTGTCGTGACTACAAGCACGCGCCGAAGGGACTGCAGTTCTACGTCCGCGCCACGCTGGAGCAGGAGAGCCGGCGGCTGTTCATGTACGTGCGCTGACGCCGCCGAGTCCGGCGCGGTGAGGCGGCGTCGCGGGTCGGTTCACAGCCCGGCGCACTGGCCCTCGGGGTCTCCGTCGACCACGTTGCCGTCACCGGTGGGCGGCGGGTCGTTGTCGGCGCACTGGAGGTCCCCGCCGACCGCGTTGTCGGTCACGCTCGCGCCGCCCGTGTTCGCGAGCACGCGGAGGTTGCCTCCGATCGTGTTCCCGGTGGCCTGAACGCTGTCCGTGTTGGCCTCCAGCGTCAGGTCGCCCTCCGCCATGACCGTCTGGCTGATCTCGACGGTCCCGCCCTCCACCACGGAGATGCCCCCGTCGATCTCTGCGAAGAACACCACGAGCGACGCTGTGCCCGTGGCGCGCACGGCGCCCGTGACCGCCACGGCGTTCAGGGTCGCGCTCGCGTCGGCGCGCACGTAGATGTTCCCATCGACGAAGATGTTCGTCAGGATGCAGCCGGACTCGGTGACCTGGATGTCGTCGTCGAACGGGCGGTCGCTCGCGTCACACACGACCTCCTGGGACCGATCGTCCGTCTCGACGAGCGGATCGTCGATCTGCGCGTCGACCGGGTCACCGACCTGGTCGATGTTGCTCGCGGTGCATCCGAACAAGAGCAGGAACACGGCAAGCGTGGATTTCATCAGAGCTTCCCCGGGTCTACCCTGAAGATAACGACCCGGCGCGCGGCGACTCGCCGCGCGTGCTTACGCCGGCATGACGAGCGAGCGCTGCCGCGACCACCGGCTTCAGGCGTTGGGCGTGGTCGTTCCGCGCGGCTGCCAGCCCGCGGGGGCCTCGAGCACGGTCGGTCCGAGGTGCAGCGGCGGGGCGCTCCAGCCGAGCGCGCGCAGGGCGGCGAGCACGCGGCGCGCGCGCTCGGGGGTGACCACGCCCACCGTGGGCCCGAGGTCGGGCCGCGCACCGAGCAACAGCGCCTCGGCGTGACAGCCGGGCAGCCAGCGGTCGCCGAACGCGGCGCGCACCGCGTCGGCCTGGGGGAACGGGCTGGTGCGCGCGAGGGGGCCGACGTCGATCTGGCCGCCGCCGACGAGCAGGACGTCGCGGTCGCGCCGCATGCGCGCGTGCGCGGCGGCCTCGTCGAAGGCGCGCGGGAAGGAGTCGTCGACGACGACGGTGCCCGGCGCGAGGGTGGCGACGTCTAGCGTGGCGCCTCCCGTGGTCGCGCCCAAGATGAGGTCCGCGCCGGCGAGGTCGTCGCGCATGCCCCGGCCCGGATCCAGCCGCAGGGTCTGGGCCGGCGCGCCGAGCTCGGTGTGCAGCAGGTCGTAGACCGCCTGCCCGATGGCGCCGAGCCCCAGGTGTCCGACGCACAGCGCGTCCCACCGCCAGCCGAGCTCGGCCAGCACGCGCTGCACGGTGAGGAACATCGCGGCGACGGTGGCGGCGTGGCCGGTGGTCTGGAGCTGCCGCGGCCCGACCAGGTCGCGGGTGGCGAGGCCGGTCCGCGCGGGGAGCTCGCCGGCCAGCGCGACGACCGGCGCCTGGGTCGCCGCGGCGCCCGAGCGCACCATCGCCTCGAGGTCGTGCCGGTCCAGCGCGTCGGCGGACAGCGGCAGGACGACGAGCTCGCTCACGCCGGCCCGGGCCTCGATCCGCTCGGCGACGACGGCGCGATCGACGGGCAAGCGCCAGCCCGCCGGCGCGTAGACGAGGAGGGCGGCGACCGGATCGGCCAGGGCGACGAGGCGGTGCCCGATCGCCGCGCGCACCCGCTCGGCGAGGGCGCTCCCGTGCCAGTTGAGCACCAGATCCTCGCCGGCCAGGGCGCCCACCATCACCTCGGTGGCGGTAGACGCGGCGGCGAAGCGGAAGCGCCCCTCGTCCCAGGCGAGCGACAGCGTGGTCTTGGGGGCGGGCACGGCCGCGGGGTCCAGCCAGGTCAGGAAGAAGCGGCCCAGGCGCTCGAGGGCGTCGGGCCCGAGGTCCCGGGCCATCGACAGCGCGGTGGCGTCGGTGTGGGCGAGGACGTCCTGCACGGTCGCGGCGACGCGCTCCGGGGTCGCCGGGAGGCGCTGGCGCACGGGCAGCCCGCGGGCGAACGGGCCGACGATGCCCTTTCGCGGCGTGCGGTAGCCGTCCCGATCGGCCCAGGCCGTCGCCACGACGCGATCTCCCGCGCCGAGCACGTCGTCGAGGGCCTGGAACAGCGCGGTGAGCACGAGGACGTAGGGCGTGGTGGCCCTTCGCTGCGCGGCCAGCCGCAGCCCCCGCCACACCCCGCGCGGCACCACCAGGGGCGGGTGGGAGCGCGAGGTGGCGTCGGCGGCGGGCACCTGGTCGAGGTCGGCCAGCGCGTCGCGCCACCACGGATCCTCGTCGAGCGGCTGCTCGGCGATGGCCTGGGCGTAGGGCGGGGGCTCGGGGCCCAGCGCGGGCGGGTGCCCGCCAGCGATCGCGTCGGCGGCGCGGAGCAGCTCTCCGGCGAGGACCCACGCCGAGAACGCGTCGCTGACGATGTGGTGGGAGGCCAGCAGCAACGCGTGCGTGTCGGGACCGAGGCGGACGAGGCGCACGCGCGCCAGCGGGCCGGTGGTCAGCTCGAAGCGCGTGGCCGCCTCCTCGTCCCAGCGGGCGTCCAGGGCGGCGGCGCGCGCGTCCTCGGGGAGCTGTGACAGGTCGTCGACCAGGAGCGTCAGGCGGGCGTCGGGGTGGACCTGCTGCACCGGGCCGGGGTGGAAGGTGGTGCGGAGCATCGGGTGGCGCGCCACCACGACGTCGAGGGCCTCCTGGAGCACGCGGGGGTCCACCGGGCCGCGCAGCGGCACGCGGGCGCACCACGTGGGCGGCCGATCGGGGCGCCGCAGGTGGGCGGTGTAGAAGCCGCGCTGCACCTCCGAGAGCGCCTCGGGTCGGCGGGGGACCTGCGGCGAGGGTGATCCGGTCGCGCCGAGGCGCCCGCGCAGCGCCGACAGGGTGCGGGCGCGGTACACCTCGAGCGGCCGCAGCGCGTGGCCCAGCTCCTCGCGCACCCGGTCGAGCACCTCCAGCGCCCGGATCGAGTCGCCGCCCAGCGCGAAGAAGTCGTCGTCTTCGGTGGGGTCGCGGTCGAGATCCAGCACCTCCCGCCAGATCCGGGCCAGCGGGTCGCCCGCGTGCGTCGTGGGAACCGCGGGGCGGGCAGCCACGGGCGGGGGGCTCGCGGTGTCGGCCAAGAGCGCGCTCACGGCGGCCCGATCGACCTTGCCGGCGTGGTTGCGGGGCAGCGCGGCCACCGCGCGCACCTTGTGCGGGACCATGTACGCCGGCAGGCGCTCCGCGCAGGCCGCGCGCAGCGCCTCGCCGTCGACGGCTCCCACCACCACGGCGACGAGCCTGCGGTCGTGCAGGACCACGACCGCCTGCTCCACGCCGTCCAGCGCGGCGAGGGTGCCCTCGATCTCGCCCAGCTCCACGCGGTTGCCGTGCACCTGGACCTGGGTGTCGACCCGTCCCACATACGTCAGCGCCCCGCTCGGCAGGCGACGCGCGATGTCGCCGGTCCGGTAGGTTCGTCCGTGCTCCGGGTGGTGGAAGAACGCCTTCGCCGTAGACTCGGGATCGAGGTAGCCCTCGGCGATCTGCCCGCTCACGGCCACCTCGCCCGCGCCGTCGCGCTCGTCCAGCAGGTGCACGCGCACGCCGCCCCGGGCCCAGCCGATGGGCAGGAAGCCGGCGTCTGGGTCGGGCTCGCGCACCACCTCGTAGGCGGTGGCGTTCACGAGCGTCTCGGTGCTCCCGTAGAGGTTGACGAAACGGGCCCGGCTCGTGGGGAAGGCGCGACGGAGCCGTCGGTACAGCTCGGCGGGCACGGCCTCTCCGCCCACCAGCACCCAGCGGACCGCGTCGAACACGTGCGGATCGCCGCTGCGCTCGGCGGCGTCGAGCAGGTGCGTCATCAGCGAGGGCACCGAGTTCCACACCGTGACGCGCTCGTCGCGGATGCGCGCGACCAGCGTCTCGGGGTCGCGCAGCACCTCGGTGGGCATCGGGTGGACCGAGCCGCCCGCCATCAGCGGGGCGAACACCTGGCGGATGTGCCCGCCGTAGCCGAGGTTGCTGGTGAACGCGAAGCGGTCGTCGGGCCCGACGCCGAACTGGCGCTGCACCCACGAGAGGAAGGCCAGCCCGGCGGTGTGGTGGACCACGGCGCCCTTGGGCCTGCCCGTGCTGCCCGAGGTGAACATGATCCAGCACGCGGTGGCGTCCGCGCACGGGCCGTCGAGGGCCTCGCTCTCGCCCACGGGCAGCACGGGGACGCCCAGCGGACGCAGCAGCGGGCGCAGGCGCGGCACCAGGGCGGGTGTGGTGACCAGCAGGCTGGGACGCGACTGCTCGATGACCTGCACGATGCGGGCGTCGGGCCACTCGGGCACCACGCCCACATACGCGGCGCCGGTGCGCAGCACGCCGAGCAGCGCCACCACGGCCTCCTCGGAGGGGCCGAGGCACACGGCCACCCGGTCGCCGGAGAGGCGTCGCGCGAGGCCCGCGGAGCGGCGGTCGAGGTCGGCGTAGCTCAGCGCGCCGACGGCCCGGCGGTCGGGCCAGCGGCGACAGGCCGCGAGCACCCGCCCGTGGATCGTGTCGGGAAGCTCGGGCGCGCGCTCGGCGATCTCCTCCTCGAGCCGCGCGACCACGTCGCGCGCGAGGACGGCGACGACGGCCGGGTCCAGGTGGCTGCGCGCGGCGCTCCACGTCAGGTGCAGTCGCTCGCCGAACACCCACGCCAGGAGGGCCACGCGGGTGAAGCCGGCGCCGGCCCGTCCGGTGAGGTCCGACAGGCGGAACGCGCCCTGACGCTCGGGCGCGGCCAGGCGGGGAAACGAGAAGCCGATGGGGGTCAGACCGACCGGCCCCGCGTCGCTGTGCTCGGCCAGTCCGGCCAGCGCGACGGACGAGGCGTCGGCGTGGCGCGCGACCTCGGCGAGGGTGCGGTGAACCCGCTGCGCGAGGGTGGAGAGGGGCTCCTCCAGCGCCACCGCGACCCGCACCGGCAGGCTGTCGGCGAACGGGCCCACGATGCGCTCCACGTCGGGCACGCGCACCTCGCGCCGGCCGTGGGCCACGCGCACCACGACGTCCTGCTGCCCGCTGTGGCGGTAGATCGTCTCGATCCACGCGGCGAGGACCAACGCGGGGAGGCTGGCGCCCAGGGCCTCGGCGCGGCGCGCGAGCGCCGCGGTGCGCGAGCTGTCCAGGACGTGGGCGTGCGCCATGCAGCCCCCGGCCGTGGGCTCGTCCACCGGGGCCGCCCAGGGCAGGTGGGCCGGCGGCGCGTGCTCGAGGTACCGGCGCCACCAGTCGACCGCGCCCGGCGGGCGGTCGCGGCGGGCGGCGACGACGTCGGGCCAGGCGCCCTCGAGCGGGGCCAGCGCGGGCGCCTGCCCCGCGCGCCGCGCGGTCCGCGCCGCGAGCAGCTCGGTGACGCCGGT
>CAYQSE010000082.1:20666-21723 GCA_964419905.1 uncultured Enterobacteriaceae bacterium | reverse complement strand
GCATTCCGGGCTTCCCGTCAGGACGGGCGGGCGGGACGCCCGCCCCACATGATCTGGGGCCGCAGCCAAGATGTGTAGGATCGACAGCCGAGGCGGCCGGCCCACAAAGCGTGCCGCGGACCGACGCCGAGCGGACCGGCTGGCGGCGATCACCCCAGCCCTGCCAGCGCCCCGAACGGGCACGGGCACGGGCACGGGAGGAGCTACGCGCGACGGGCTCCTATGTTGTCGCGATCTCGAAGCCCGCGCTTCGGATGGCCTCTTCGACCTCCTCGGGAGCGTGCTCGCCCTTGACCTCGACGCGCTTGCCGTCGAGGTCGACCTGCACCTCGACGTCGGGGAACCGCCGGTGGATGGCGCGGGTCACCGAGGTGGCGCATCCACCGCAGGTCATGCCGTCTACGCGATAGGTGGTGTCCATCCGTCCTCCTCGAGCGGGCGCCATCGGCGCAACCGCAGCGCGTTGCCTACCACGCTCACGCTCGACGCGGCCATCGCCGCGCCGGCAAACACCGGCGTCAACAGGCCCGCCGCCGCCAGCGGCAGCCCGACCACGTTGTACGCGAACGCCCAGAACAGGTTCTGCCGGATCGTGCGCGTGGTCGCCCGACTGATCGACAGCGCGTCGGCCACGAGCCGCGGATCGGGCCGCATCAGCGTGATGCCGGCGGCCTCGAGGGCCACGTCCGAGCCCGAGCCCATCGCGAACCCGACGTCAGCGGCGGCGAGCGCGGGCGCGTCGTTGACGCCGTCACCGACCATCGCCACCACGCGCCCGCTCGCGCGCTGCGCCTCGACCTGTCCCACCTTGTCGGCCGGCAGCACCTCGGCTCGCACCGTGGTGATTCCCAGGCGCTCGGCGACCACACTTGCGGTGACGCGGTCGTCGCCGGTGAGGAGCACGACCTCGAGTCCCGCGGCGAGCAGCCCCGCGACGGCGGCGCGCGCTCCCTCGCGCTCGGTGTCCGCCGCGCCGAGGATCCCCGCCAGCGCGCCGTCCCGGACGACCCACATCACCGTGGCGCCCTGCGCCTGCCAGTAGCCGTTGCCGAGCCAG
>CAYQSE010000082.1:0-20656 GCA_964419905.1 uncultured Enterobacteriaceae bacterium | reverse complement strand
ATGGCGCGCGCCCGGTCCGCCAGCGGCGCGCTGTCGACGCCGTCCTCCTCGAGCAGCCGGCGACTACCGACGCGCACGTGCGTCCCGTCGACGCGCGCGTCGATCCCGCGCCCCGGCAACGCCTTGAAGTCATGCACGCGCGGCAGCGTCAGTCCGCGCTCCTCCGCCGCGACGCGCACCGCATGCGCGAGCGGGTGCTCGCTGCCCGCCTGCGCCGCGGCCACCAGACCGAGCAGCGCCTCCGTGTCCTCATCGAGCGCCTCGACGCCCACGACACGCGGCTTGCCCTCGGTCAGCGTCCCGGTCTTGTCGAACACGACGACCTGCACCTGTCGCGCCTGCTCGAGCGCGCCCGCGTCACGGATCAGGATGCCGTGCCGAGCGGCCACGCCGGCCCCCACCATCAGCGCGGTCGGGGTCGCGAGCCCCAGCGCGCACGGACACGCGATGACGAGGACACTCACCGCAGCCACGATGGCCGCCTCCCAGCCCGCGCCGAGCGCCACATGCGCCGGCAGCGTCAAGGCCGCGATCGCGAGCACCACCGGCACGAACACCGCGGCGACGCGGTCGACCGCGTGCTGGATCGGCGCCTTGGCCGCCTGGGCCTGCTCCATCAGCGCGATGACCTTCGCCAGCGTCGCGTCCGCGCCCACATGGGTCGCCTCGACGCGCAGCAGCCCCTCGCCGTTGATCGCGCCGCCGACCACCGGGTCGTCGGGCTGCTTGGGCACGGGCAGGCTCTCGCCGGTGATCAGCGCCTCGTCGACGCTGCTGTGCCCCTCCCGGACCACACCATCCACCGGGATCCGCTCGCCAGGCCGCACCTCGACGATCTCACCCTGCCCGACCGCCTCCACCGGGATCTCGACCACGCCGCCGTCCCGAACCACCCGGGCGCGCTGTGGCCGCAGCGCGCCGAGCGCGCGCACCGCCGCGGTGGTGGAGCGCTTCGCCCGCTCCTCGAGCCACTTCCCGAAGCGGACGAGCGTGATCACCGCCGCCGCGCTCTCGAAGTACAGGTGGCCGCCCGTCGCGAGCATCCACACCGAGAGCGCGAACGCCGCGGTGGTGCCGAGCGCCACCAGCACGTCCATGTTCGCCGCGCCCGAGCGCACCGCGCCCACCGCGCCCCGGTAGAACCGCGCCCCCGCGATGAGCTGCACCGGCGTCGCGAGCGCGAGCTGGACGGGGCCCGAGGGCATCCAGTGCACACCGAGCGGGTGCAGCACCATCGGCAGCACGAGCGGCACGGTGAGCGCCGCGGCGCCGAGGAGGATGGCCAGGTCCCGGCGCGCGCGCGCGACCCGCGCCGCCTCGGCCTTCGCCTCCTCGCCTGCGGTGGTCGGCGCCGGCGCGGCGGTGAACCCGGCGCCCTCCACGGCCGCGATCAGCACCGCCTCGGGCGCCGCGCCCGGCGCGTGCGCGATCGTGGCGATCTCGGACGCCAGGTTCACCTGCGCCGAGAGCACGCCGTCCTGGCGACGCAGCACCTTCTCGACCCGCGTGGCACACGTGGCGCACGTCATCTCGCCGATCGACAGCCGGGTCACGACGGCCGCGCCACCCTGGAGATCGGTGGTAGCATCCACGGCCATGAGCGAGCCCCTCCCCTGTCGAAGCGTCGCGGAAGCCCACCTCTATCTCGACCTGATCGGCGCAGACCGAGCGGGTCGAGGGCAGCGGATCGTCGCGCGCGGTGACGAGCTGCTGAGCGTATACACGGTCCAGGTGAACGGACAGCCCCGGGAGATCGCGCTGATCGCGCCCGCGGACCCGCTCGGCGTGCGCGGCTTCGGCGGCGACACGCCCTCCGCGTTGATCGATCCCGGCCAGTGGCTCCAGCACGCCGACCGCCTCGCCAGCTCCGTCCCCGGCGACGCCGACCGCCTCGCTCCTCCAGAGCGCGCCCGCGCAGCCAAGCGCCTCGACGAGGCCGCCGACAGCGTCGACGAGGCGCTGAAGTTCATCCCCCCGCGCGCCGACCGCGTCCCGCCGAGCGCCTTCTTCACGCCGATCGGGCGCGTAGAGCACGCGCGAGAGCCCGGGCGCTTCCGCGCGGACCGGCTGCGCGCCGTGTCGGCTGCCTACCGCCTGTTCGCGACCCGCCTCCGCGGCTGACGCTCGACGCGACGACGCGCGTGGATACATGATCCTCTCGTGCGCGGGTTTGCGCACGAGCCAACCCGGAGGGTTCCATGTCCATCGACATCGCCATCGACCGCGCCGACCGCGCCGCCATCGTCCAAGGCCTCTCGCGCGTCCTCGCCGACTCCTACACGCTCTACCTCGAGACGCATCGGTTCCACTGGAACGTCACCGGCCCGATGTTCAA
Organism: uncultured Enterobacteriaceae bacterium; assembly: GCA_964419905.1. Taxonomy (GTDB): domain Bacteria; phylum Myxococcota_A; class UBA796; order UBA796; genus JAFDJI01. Next base: position 18,321 of record CAYQSE010000082.1, on the reverse strand, counting down.
CACGCTGCACCAGATGTTCATGGCGCAGTACACCGAGCTGTGGACCGCGCTGGACGAGATCGCCGAGCGCATCCGAGCGCTCGGGCACAAGGCGCCCGGCTCGTACGCCGAGTTCGCCTCGCTCACCTCGATCCACCAGCAAGACGAGAACCCGCCGGCCCTGGGCATGGTGCAGGCGCTGCAGAGCGGGCACGAGTCGCTGATCCGCACGCTTCGCGGCGTGCTGCCCGCGGCCGAGGAGGCCAACGACCAGGTCACGCTCGACCTGCTCACCCAGCGCCTCCAGGTGCACGAGAAGACCGCGTGGATGCTGCGGGTCCTGCTCGAGGACTGAGCCACCACATGCCCCACACCCCCCGTCGCACCCCCAAGATGCCCGTGATCTTCCTGCCGCACGGCGGCGGCCCGTGGCCGTTCGTCGACGTGTTCGGCGGTCCCGCCGCGTGGGCGGGCCTGCGCGCCTACCTCGAGGCGCTGCCCGCGGCCCTGCCCGCCGCCCCGCGCGCGGTCGTGATCATCTCGGCGCACTGGGAGGAGGCGCGCCCGACGGTGATGGCCGGCGCCAACCCGCCGATGCACTACGACTACTACGGCTTCCCACCCGCGTCGTACACGCTGACGTGGCCGGCGCCGGGCGACCCGGTGCTCGCGGCGCGCGTGCGGGCGCTGATCGAGGCCGAGGGGCTGCCTGCCGGCGAGGACGCCGAGCGTGGCTTCGATCACGGCACGTTCGTGCCGATGAAGGTCGCGTGGCCCGACGCGGACATCCCCACGGTGCAGCTCTCGCTGATCCGCGGGCTCGACCCCGCCACGCACCTGCGACTCGGCCGGGCGCTGGCGCCGCTCCGCGACGAGGGTGTGCTGATCCTCGCGAGCGGCATGAGCTACCACAACATGCGCGGCTTTGGCACCGCGCAGGGCGCGGCCGACGCCGAGCGCTTCGACGCCTGGCTGCAGCAGGTCGTCACCCAGCCGCGCGCGGCGCGCGACGCCGCGCTGACGAGCTGGGCCCAGGCGCCCGGCGGTCGCGCGAGCCACCCGCGCGAGGAGCACCTGCTCCCGCTGATGATCGCGGCAGGCGCCGCCGGAGACGATCTCGGCCGCGTGCCCTACAGCGAGCCGCTGATCGGCACCCGGGTATCGGCCGTCCACTTCGGCTGAGCGCTCAGCTCCGCTTGAAGTCGTCGGCCTCGAGGCGGTACTCCTTCATCTTCGTGTACAGCGTGCGGCGGCTGATGCCCGCCTCGCGCGCGGTGCGCTCGAGGTGACCCTCGCAGCGCTGAAGCGCCTTGAAGAGGTAGGCGCGCTCGACCTGCGACGCCGCGCGGTCGGTGTTCTCCTTGAGCGTCGCCGCGTCGTCGATCAGGAAACCGCCGACGTCGCCGCCCTCGTGCCGCCGCCCGGTCATGTCGTGCGGCAGGTGCTCGCGCTCGAGGCGCTGCCCGTTGCGCGTGATCACCCACCGCTCGCACATCGCGCGGAGCTGACGGACGTTGCCGGGCCAGTGGTACATCAGCACCGCGTCCATCGCCTCGGACGAGATGACCGGTGGCTCCATCTCGTACTCCTCGGCGATGTCATCGAGGAAGTGCCGCATGAGCAGCGGGATGTCCTCGCGCCGCTCGCGCATCGGCGGCAAGATCACCGGGAACACGTCGAGGCGATAGAACAGGTCGCGGCGGAACTTGCCCTCCTCGACCGCCTTCTCGAGGTGCACGTTCGTCGCGGCCACGATGCGCACGTCGACCTGCACGGAGTCACGTCCACCGACCCGCCGAAACGTCATCTCCTCGAGCACGCGGAGCAGGTTGACCTGCACCGACAGCGACGTCTCGCCCAGCTCGTCGAGGAACAGCGTGCCGCCGTCCGCCATCTCGAACAGGCCCTCGCGCCGCGCGAGCGCCCCGGTGAACGAGCCCTTCTCGTGCCCGAACAGCTCGCTCTCGAGCAGCGACTCCGTGAACGCACCGCAGTTCACGCTGATGAACGGCTTGTCCTTGCGGCGACTCCGGTCATGGATCGCCTTGCTGACGAGCTCCTTGCCGGTGCCGGTCTCCCCGCGGATCAGCACGGTCGCGTCGGTGTGCGCCACCGCGCGGATCTGGTCGAAGACCTTGAGCATCCGGGGGCTCTGGCTGACGAGGTGCCGGAAGCCGTAGCGATCACTGACGTTCGCCCGCGCCTTCTCGTACTCGCGTGTCGTGCGGGCCTCGGTGAGCGCGCGCTCGACCACCGACGCGAGCCGCTCCTGGTCGTCTGGCAGCGCGACGTAGTCCGCCGCGCCGTGCCGCACCGCCTCGACCGCCGCCTCGACGCTCGGGTGGTCGGACAGCGCGATCACCGGCGTGCTCGGCGACTCCTGCCGAAACACATCGACCACGCGCACGCCGGGCATGTCGGGCAGGTGCAGGCCGACGAGCACCAGCGTCGGCTTCAGCTCGTGCAGCGCAGCGAGGCCCTCCTTGGCGGAAGCCGCGAGATACACGTCGCGATCGGCACTTCGGAGCGCGACCTTGAGCTGATGCCGCGTGAACTCGCCACGCACGACCACCAGGAAGTTCTCCCGGCTCGTTGTCGGTCGCCCGCGTCGCTCGCTCGCCTCGTCCCGCATCGCCCCCCCGTCGACCCCGTGGTCGACGCGCCATGATCACACGGCGGCGCGAGGCGGTCCAAGGACGTCGTGTGCGCGCCACCCCTCGACCAGCACATGCCAGCCGTCCGCGGTGCGCCGAAGCGCGGTGATCGCACAGTTCGGCACGCCGTGCGCGCGCCACCTCGAGAGGGGCTCGCCGAGGGCCTCGCAGGTGAGCGAGGCGATCACCATCTGGTGGGTGACGACGCCGACGACCTCGCCCGCGCCGTGTCGCTGGGCGATCGCGTCGACCGCCGCGACGGCGCGCGCGTGCAGCGCGCCCAGGCTCTCGCCGCCGGGTGCGGGCGCCGTCGTCGGATCCTGCGTCCACGCCTGGAAGAACTCGGGGTGTCGCGCGAGCGCGCCCGGGAGGTCCAGCCCCTCGAGCTCCCCCTGGTCCAGCTCGGCCAGCGCAGCGACCGGCTCCGGCGCGTCGCCGAGCGCCAGCGCGGTGCGCCACGCGCGCGAGAGCGGGCTCGCGTAGACGTGCGCGAACCGCCCGCCCAGCACGCGCCCGAGCGCCACCGCGTCGGCCTCGCCGACCTCGTCCAGTGGGATGTCGCTCTTGCCGAGGAAGCGCCGCTCGGCGTTCCACGCGGTGCGCCCGTGCCGCACCAGGACGAGGGTGGGACCGGGCGGCAGATCTTCGTCGTTCCAGGGCCAGCGCATGTCTGTGGGTGGCCTCTTCGCGGCGGGCGTGCAACCCCGGTAGATCAGATCAGCGCGCGGAGCCGCGCCTCGCTGACGTGGTAGGTCGTGTTGCAGAAGTGGCAGGTGACCTCGGCGCCGTGGTCCTCGTCCGCCATCTCCTGCAGCTCACGGGGCCCGAGCCCGGCGAGCGTCGCCTCGACCCGCTCCAGGCTGCACCGGCAGCGCCACACGATCGTGCGCCGATCGAGCGGGTGCAGCGTCTCGGCCAGCAGGCCGCCGGTGGCGATCTCGGCGAGCACCGGATCGAGCGGCGCCTCGCGCAGGATCCCGAACGCGTCGTCGAACGCTCGATGATCGAGCGATGGGTGCTCGGGATGCTCGGGAAGGCGCTCGACGAGCAGGCCGCCCGCGGTGCACACCGCGCCGGCGTCGTCGAGCCGGACGAAGATCCGCAGGATCGCGTCGACCTGTTGCGAGTCGCCCAGGTAGCGACCGAGCGCCTGCTCGAGCGTCTCGTGATCGATGGCGCTGTGGCCTCGGTACACCTCGCGCACCGCGTCCGACTTCACCGCGATCAAGCTGCCCTCGAGGCAGCCGTCGGCAGGCAGGTGGAGGTCGGGCGGGGTCAGCCGGGCCCGCAGCGCCCCCTGCCCGTCGATCTCCCCGATGAACGCCACGCGCGGCCGCTCGCCGTGAAGCTGGAGCATGAGGCGATCGTCGCCCTTGACGTGCGCGGCGAGCAGCGCGGTGGCGACCACGCCCTCGGCGGCGACGCGGGCGGCGTCCGGACCGAGGCCGTGCGCCACGCGGGCGTGCTCGGCGACCGCCGAGAGCTCGACCGCGAGCAATCGGACCGCCTGCCCCCCAGCGAGCGCGCGCAGCAGCGTGCCGGTCGCCTCCATGTTCGCGTCCTCCGTGCGGACCGTGCTCTAGCGCGCGGACAGCCCGCGCACCATCCCTTACGCCGGCCGCCCCGCCCCTCGTGGACCGTTAGGTTGCCCCACGACCCTGGAGGTCTCATGCGCCCGATGTACCTGCTCCCCCTCGCGCTGCTCGGCTGTGGTGGCGTCGATGATCCGGCCTCTGCAGAGCGCGCCTACCTCGGCCTCGATCTCGCGATCGAGCGCGCGATGAACCTCGGCATGGCCGGCTTCAACGAGGCGTCGAGCGCGAACATCGCCGACCAGCAGGCAGAGGGTGACGTGTCGGGGACGATGGTGGTCGGTGGGCAGGTGGACCAGGGCACCTCACCGAACAAGCAGCTTCGACTGATCGTCACGCTGGTCGACTACGCCGACGTGGTCGACCTCGACCAGGACGGCGACGCCGACGACGTCGACTTCGTCTACGACACCGAGACGAACCAGCCGCTCGCGCTGGACCTGAGTCTCCGCGACATCCCCGACGGCACGTTCGACGGCACGTTCGCGGGCTCGGCCTGGGTCGACGGGGACCTGCGGGGCGAGGTGGTGTTCGATCTGGACATCGACGGCGACCTCGAGGAGCACCCCGACGTCGTCGGCGATCTGCGCCGCGTCGACGGGACCACCGCGATCACGGGCACCGTCTCGTCCCGCTACGGCGTGTACGCGGTCGACGTCGAGCGCTGATCGCCGGTGCCGCGCAGCGCGCCGTAGCCCTGACGCGCGTAGTAGTCGGCGACCGTGGACTCGAACGAGAGGAACGCGCCCAGCCCATTGCCGCGGTTGAACGGCGTCGCGACCTCGCGGAGGTGCTCGGGATCGCCCTGCACCGCGGCCAGATCGAGCACGCCCCCGCGCGCCACGACACGCTGCGACGCGAGCGCGCGCGCCATCCGATAGAAGTACGGAAGGTTGAGCCGACCGGCCACGTCGAAGGTCGGGTTGGCGACCCGGGGCACCGCCGCGGCCCACCGGGTCGCCATGCCGATCGACGCCTCGCCGAGGTTCTCGACGTCGTGCCACCACCACGCGGGTACGAACAGTACGTCGCCCGGCTCGAGCACGACCTCCTGGACCTGGCAGCGGGCGAACGCGCGCGCCTGTAGATCCTCGTCGTGGCGCGGCGTCCCCTCCCCGAGCAGCGCGGCGTAGTCTCGGTAGGCCGCAGAGGCCGCACCCGAGTCCGAGAAGTAGTAGGTCGAGCGGCCCAACCCCTGCGTGCGCGGAAAGAGCAGCGGGGAGTCCGCCGGATCGATGAACCGCCACCGCTTCCGCCCCGTGAGCATCAAGAACAGGTTCATCCCGCCCGCACAATGCCAGACCGACCCGGTCTGCCTGCGCCCCGCGAACAGCTGCACGACCCCGATGGAGCGCAGCTCGCGCGCGAGCGTGCGCGCGACGAGGTCGAAGCCCGCGTCGAGCAGCAGTCGCGGGTGTCGTCGCACCAGGATCTCCGAGTTGTGGAGATAGACCCCTGGCACCTGGAGCTCACGCAGCGCGCCGGCGTAGCCATCGAGCGCTGGGCACGCCAGGGTGACCTCCTCGTCGCCGTGCGCGGCGAGGAACGCGTCGAAGTCCCACGGTCGAAACCCGGACGCACCGTGCAACAGCCCGCGGATGACCGCCGGACGCTGCGCCGCGAAGTGCGACCGGAACTGGTCGTCGAGACCGGGGCCGGGCGCGAGGGCGTCGAGTGGGCGTGGGCTCGGGGCTGGATCCGACGCCGTCGCGCAGTCGCGCGCGATCGCGGCGACCCATCGCGCTCGCCCGATGGGTCGATCGAGCAGGTTCTGTCCGAGCATGTCGACGCGAAACAGCGCCGCGTCGCGCCGACGACGAAACACCGCGCGCTGGCTCGCCGGGTTCACACGACGCGCCAGCCAGAACCCCGGCCACAGCAAAGCGAGCACCGCCGTCGGGAACTTGAACAGCACGATCAACGCCGCGAACAGCTTGGCGCGCACGCCGCCCCCAGGGCCGAGGTTAGCTACGGTGCCGGGCGGACCGCGACGAGCACGTCGTGGGTCAGGGTCGTCGGCGGGAAGCACAGCCCGGGGCGACAGCCCTGGTGACGCGTCTCGACCTTGAGCGTCGCCCCACCGAGGAAGCCGTCGGGCGCGTGCAACGGAAGCCAGACCACCACGTCCTCGGGGTAGAGCGGGCGCGGGTCGAGACCATCGGCGGGATCTTCCTTGACCTGCGCGGGTGGCAGATCCACCGCGCCCACCGACAGCGGCCCGGCGTCGAGCACGACGATCTCGAGCATGTCGCGGTAGATGACGTGACCGGGCGGCACCACGAGGCGCAGCGACAGACGGCCATCGACCCCCTCGAGGATCGCCGGCTCCACCTGCCACACGAACGGGTCGGACTCGGCGGGCAGCGCGACGGCGCCGCCCTCTGCGTACGGGGGTAGCGCCAGCGCGACGGCGAACAGCAGGGACGACAGCAGCACCAAGACCTCCGCGGCTATACGATGCGCGCCACGCTCGGGTTGTTCCATGCCGCACGCAACATCTCTACCCTCTCCGCTACACACCGTGCACGTCCTCGGCATCGCCGGCACCGCGATGGGGGCGCTCGCGGGCATGCTTCGTGACGCGGGCTACGCCGTCACCGGCTCGGACACCGCGTGCTACCCGCCGATGTCCGACTACCTCGCCGGCCTCGGCATCGAGGTGAAGCTAGGCTACAAGGCGGAGAACCTCGACCACCGCCCCGATCTGGTCGTCGTCGGCAACGTGATCCGCGCCGAGTACGACGAGGCCCGCGCCCTGCTCGCGTCCGACCTCCCGTACTGCTCGTTCCCCGAGCTGCTCGGGCTGACCTTCCTCCGCGACGCACACTCGGTCGTCGTCGCCGGCACCCACGGGAAGACCACCACCACCGCCATCACCGCGTGGCTGCTCGAGTCCGGCGGGCTGAACCCCGGCTTCCTGATCGGCGGCGTCGCGAAGAACTTCGACCGCACCGCGCGAGCCGGTGCAGGCACGCACTTCGTCATCGAGGGCGACGAGTACGACACCGCGTTCTTCGACAAGCGACCGAAGTTCATCCACTACCGTCCACGCACCGCGATCCTCACCTCGGTCGAGTTCGACCACGCCGACATCTACCGCGACCTCGACCACGTGAAGGAGAGCTTCCGCGCGCTCACCGCGCTGCTGCCCGACGACGGGCTGCTGATCGCGCGGCGCGACGACCCGGGCGCGCGCGAGATCGCCGAGGGGGCCGGCTGCGAGGTGTGGTGGTACGGCCCGGGTGCTGCCTGGGACGGGCGCATCGACGCGGTCGACACGCGGCTGGGCACGATGACGTTCACGGTGTTGCGAGACGGCGCCCCGTTCGGGGCGTTCACCTCGATGCTGGTGGGCGAGCACAACCTCTACAACCAGGTCGCGGCGACCGCGGCGGCCGTTCGTCAGGGCCTCGGCCCCGAGGCGATCGCGGCAGGCTTCGCGTCGTTCGCCGGGATCAAGCGCCGTCAGGAGGTGATCGGCGAGCCCGGCGGCGTCACCCTCGTCGACGACTTCGCGCACCACCCCACCGCGGTCAAGGTCACCCTCGAGGCGCTCCGCCAGCGCTTCGGCGGCCGACGGCTGTGGGCGGTGTGGGAGCCCCGCTCCGCCACCTCGCGACGCGCCACCTTCCAGGCCGACTACGCCATGGCGTTCGACGCCGCCGACCAGGTCGTCGTCGCCGCCCCGTTCGACCCGTCGCGGATCCCCCCCGAGGAGCGGTTCTCGAGCGAGCGACTCGTCCAGGATCTGACCGCGCGCGGGATCGACGCGATGGTGCTCGCGGACGCCGAGCAGATCGCGCTGACGCTCGCCAGCGCGACCCAGCCCCACGACGTCGTGGCGATCCTCTCGAACGGCGGATTCGGCGGCCTGCACCGCAGGCTGCTCGACCTGCTCGCCGCGCGCTACCCCGTCTGAAGGTAGAAGGCCCACTCGGCCGGGGTGTCGTCGTGCTCGACGCCGGGGCGTCGGATCGGCAGGTAGAGCGGCTTCTCGGGTCGCGAGCGCAGCGTCATCCGCGCCTCGCGCGGCGTGCGGCTGCCCTTGCGGCGGTTGCAGAGCGCGCACGCTGCCACCACGTTGTCCCAGCTCATCGGGCCGCCGCGGCTGCGCGGGAGCACGTGATCGAGCGTCAGCTCCGACGTCGGGGGACACACCCCGCAGTACTGGCACTGGAAACCGTCACGCAGCAGCACGTTCCGACGCGTGAAGCTGACCCCACGCGTGTAGACCTTGAGGAACTGCCGCAGGCGAACCACCGCGGGCAGCGGCAGCGCGCGACTGGGCGTCCGCACCACCTCCTCGTAGTGCTCCACCACGTCCACGCGATCCTGCATCTCCAGGATCATCGCACGCTTCCACGAGATCGTGCGCAGCGGGCGCCAGGTGGCGTCGAGCAGCAGGGTGCGGATTCCATCGAGGCGTGACATGTCGCGGGGCTCCTGTGAAGGGGTGCCCCCACCCGACTCGGACTGTCAACCCACGACGCCGGGCGTCGCGGGCCCCCTGCCGGAAAAGCCCGGCTCTCCGCGACCACATGATGCGTGAAACGAAATGTCGACGCAACCGCGACCGCGCCGAGGCGGCGGGTACGATGCACGGGATGACACGCCTGTTGCCCGTGCTGCTCGCCCTCGCCGTCGGCTGCGACGACGGCGCAGACGACTGGTTCGCCACGTTCGGCGATCAGGCCTCGCCGTTCACCGACGCCGAGGGCATCTACCGTGGGCCCACCCAGGTGCACCGCGTCTACCTGGACTGTCGCGGTGACGGCCCGTGGGAGTACGGCGCGTTCACCTACGGCTGGGCCACCCGCGCCGAGATCACCACGAACCAGTGGTACCCCCGCACCGACGAGACGCACCCGCTGCCCTCGGTGGACCGTGGTGACGACAACCAGTGGGACCATCGCTACGTCGCGCTCGACGTCGTCCCGCCCGGCTCGGAGCCCGGCGAGCGCGAGACGGCGCTCGGCTGCGACTGGAGCTTCTACACCTGGCGCGTACGCGTGTGGGATGCGGCCGACGTGGAATCCGACTGCGTGGTGTTCGGCTACGACCCCGACGTGGTGGACCCGGCCCGACGTTGCCGCCTGTTCCCGCTGCAGGCGGGCTGAGCGCGACGCCCGAGGTGGCGCGTTAGTCCCTGTCCGATGAACGGCTCTGACCTGCCCGACCTGCGCACCCCGGTGCCCGGCCCCCGATCGCGAGCGCGGGTCGACGTGCTCGCACGGCACGAATGCCCGGCGATCACGGCGCGGCGGGCGCGGCGGGCCGCCGCCCTCGGCGTCGCGGACGACGACCCGATCGTCTGGTCCGAGGCGCTCGGCGCGTGCGTGTGGGACGTCGACGGCAACCGCTACGTCGACCTCACCAGCGGGTTCGGCGTCGCCTTCGTCGGGCATCGCCACCCCGCGGTGGTCGCCGCGGCGCAGGCGCAGCAGGGACGCCTGCTGCACGCGATGGGCGACGTGTGGCCCGACGAGACGCGCATCGCCCTCCTCGAGCGCCTCGCGTCCATCGCGCCCGCGGGCCTCGACGTCGCGATCCTCGGCCTCTCGGGCTCCGACGCGATCGAGGCCGCGCAGAAGACCGCGTTGCTCGCGACCGGCCGGCCGGAGGTGCTGGCCTTCGAGGGGGGCTACCACGGCCTCGCGCTGGGGCCCCTGCCGCTCCAGGGCTACAAGCCCGCGTTCACCGAGCCGTTCGCCCCGCTCGTCTCGGATCGGGTGCGTCACCTCCCCTACGGCGCCGACCTGCTCGACGTCGAGGCGGCCTTGCACGCGCTGCGTCCGGGCATGGTGCTGGTCGAGCCCGTACAGGGCCGAGGCGGGATGCGCGCGCCGCCCGCCGGCTGGCTCGCCGGCCTCGCCACGCTCGCGCGGCGCTTCGGAGCGCTCGTCGTGTTCGACGAGATCCAGACGGGCCTCGGCCGCACCGGGGCGTGGTTCGCTGGCGAGCACGCCGAGGTGGTGCCCGATCTGCTGTGCGTCGGCAAGGCGCTCGGCGGAGGCTTCCCGCTGTCCGCCTGCCTCGGGAGCCGCGACGTGATGAACGCTTGGGGCGCGTCGACCGGCGAGGCCATCCACACCCAGACCTTCCTCGGACACCCCGTCGGCTGTGCGGCCGCGCTCGCGGTGATCGACCTCATCGCGCGCGAGGGCCTGGTCGCGCGCGCCGCGGAGCGAGGCGCTGTGCTCGGGGACGCGCTGCGCTCCCGAGGCTTCGTCGAGAGCGGCCTGGGGCTGATGCGCGCGATCCACGTCGGGCCCGAGGCCTACGCCCTGTCGCGCAGGCTGCTCACCCGGGGTTACCTCGTGCTTCCGGCGGGGATGCGCGGTGACGTGCTCGGACTCACCCCGCCGGTGTGCCTGTCCGACGCGCAGATCGACGGGTTCGTCGAGGCGCTGCACCAGGCGAGGGAGGCTCCATGAACACGCCGTGGGAGGGAGAGGCCGCAGCGCTCGCCGCGCGCATCGCGGCGTTCCTCGACGCGAGCCTCGACGGCGAGCCGCCCGAGCCGTTCGAGGCCCTCGCGCTCGCGCTGCATCGATACCAGCGCGCGCACAGCCCCGCGGTGGCCTCGCTCACCGACGGCGACGTGCCCCGCTGGGAGGACCTCCCCGCCGTACCCACCGCGTTGTTCCAGCGGGTCGCGGTAGGCCCCCTCGACCCCGCGAGCGCACCGATCGTGTTCCGCACCTCGGGCACCACGACCGGCCGCCGCGGCGCGCACGCGCTGCGATCGACCGAGCTCTACGATCGCGGGGCGATCGCGTGGTTCCGGCGCTGCGTACCGAGCGCGCCGACGGACATCGTCGCGCTGCTGGAAGATCCGGCGCAGGCGCCGGACTCGTCGCTGTCGCACATGGTCGCGCTCTTCGGCGACGCGACCTGGCACGTCGAGAGCGGGTCGCTCGCCCGCGCCTCCCTGGACGTGCGGGTGCGCAAGTCCGTCAGCCCGCTCTTCGTCGCGACCACCGCGTTCGCCCTCGCGGACTGGCTCACCGCCGAGGTGCCCGTGCTCCCACCCGACTCGGTGCTGATGATCACGGGCGGGTTCAAGGGGCGCAAGCTGGCGATCTCGGACACCGACCTGTTCCGCCACGCGCGCCGCCGCCTCCGGCCCGCGCGCATCGTCACCGAGTACGGGATGACCGAGCTCTCCAGCCAGCTCTGGGGCGGCCCGGAGACCCCCTTCCTGCCTCCGCCGTGGCTGCGGGTGCTCGCGGTGTCACCGGCCACCGGCGAGCCGCTCGAGCCCGGTCGCGTAGGCCAGCTCAGGTTCTTCGACCTGTGCAATCTCGACAGCACGATCGGCGTCGAGACGCTCGACGAAGGGGTCGTGCACCCCGACGGGAGCCTGACGCTCTACGGTCGGCTGGCCGGCGCCCCCGCGCGCGGCTGCTCGCTGGTGATCGAGGAGGGGTGGGGCACATGAGCTGGGATCTGGTCCGCGCCTGGCGCGACGTGCTGCACGAGATGGACCCGGCGCTACAGCCCACCGGGCTCTCGCCCGAGGGCGCGCGCGAGGCGCTGAGTGCGGCGCTGCACGCGCTCGACGACGACAGCCTCGACGCGGTCGCGGCGCTGGGCGGGCGCGCGTTCCCGAGCGCCGCGATCGTCAGCGCGCGCACCGTGACCACCGCGTCGATCGAGTGGTGCGCGGTGCTCCTCGGTCGCGGGAGCACGGTCCTGCTCAAGACGCCGACCCGCGATCCGGGGCTGACGGCGCTTCTTGTCGGCGCAGCCCAGCGTGTCGGGCTGCCGCTCCTCGCGGTGACCGATCGCGCCGTGGTCCGACAGGCCGATCTCGTGGTCGCGATGGGCACCGACGAGACGATCGAGTCGATCCGCGCCTCCCTGCCCGCGCGCGCGCGGTTCCTGCCGCACGGTCATCGGTTCAGTGTCGCGTGGCTCGTCGACGAGCCGCTCGCGGTGGACAGCCGGGTGCCGTTCGGCTTCGACTCTCCGTGGCAGAGCCTCGCCGCCGACGCGGCGCTGCACGACGGGCGCGGCTGCTACTCGCCGCTCGCCGTGTTCACGCCGCTGCCGCTCGCCGAGGCGTGCGATCGGCTCGCGGAGGGCATGGCGAGCGCGGCGCGCTCGTGGCCGGTCGGCACCGTCGCGCCCGCGGAGCACGCCGCCATCCGCGCGCGGCGCGCGCTCGCCCGGATGACCGGCGAGCTCCGCGAGGGCGAGGGGTGGTCGGTGCACGGGCTCCCCGTCGAGCACCTCGATCTCGTGTCGCTGCCGCGCAGCGTCGCGGTCTACGCCGTCGGCGACGCCGGGGAGGCAGCGCGCGCGCTGGCGCCCTACGCCCGCTGGCTGTCCACGGTCGGCACCGACGATCCCGACAGCCTCGGCACGTGGATGTCGCTCGGCGCCACGCGTCTGTGCCGCCCCGGTCGCATGCAGCGCCCGCCGCTGCTGCGTCCGCACGATGGCGAAGACTGGCTCCGCGCCACCGCGCTGTGGGTCAGCGAGGAGCTGTAGCGCCCCGCTGTGGGCTTCAGTCGAAGTCGAAGTCGACCGGCGCGCCGCCGAGCGCGTCGCGGATGTTGCTCTGCTCGCGCAGTCGCAGCAGCGCCTCGCGCTCGATCTGGCGCACGCGCTCGCGGGACAGGCCCATCTCCTTGCCGACCTCGGAGAGCGTGCGGAACTCGCCGTCCTCGAGGCCGTAGCGCCGGGTGAGCACGAAGCGCTGCCGGTCGGTGAGCACGACGTTGAACGCGTCGTGCATCCGCGCGAGCTCCTGGGCCTGGATGGCCTCGGAGTCGGGCTCGACCGCGTCGTCGTCCGACAGGAAGCGCTCGAGCGGGCGGGGGCGCGGGCCGTCGTCGACCGGCTGCTCGAGCGACACGGTGTTGCCCTGGCTGAGCAGCAGCTCCGCGCGCTCCTTGTCGATGCCGACCTCCTCGGCCAGCTCGGCGATGCCGTAGTCGATGCCTGCGGCCTCGAAGCGCTTGATCGCCTTGCGCAGGTTGCGCGTCTGCTCGACCGCGCAGCCCGGCAGCCGCACCGGACGACCGGTGTGGTCGATCGCGCGCGTCATCTGCGCGCGCACCCACCACCGCGCGTAGGTGGAGAAGCGGATGCCGCGGTCGGGATCGAAGCGCTTGGCCGCACGGAGCAGGCCGATGTAGCCCTCCTGGACGAGATCCTCCTCGTCCATGAACGGGCCCGCGAGCTTGCGCGCCTCGCCGTGCGCGATGCGCCGGCCCGACATCGCGAGCTTCCACCGCAGGTGCTCGGCCTCGGCCCACGCGCCCTTCGCGTCGCGCGCGCGCTGCTTGAGCTCGGCGTCGTCGCGCGCCTCGGACCACACGGCCTCGACCGCCTGCTCGAGGCGGTCGACCGCGCCGGCGCGCGTGCGCTCGGCACGATCGGGCTTCTTGCGAACGATGGCCTCAGCCACCTCGATGCCCTTGATCGCGACCTTCGCTCGGTTCTCGGAGCGACGGATCGCGCGGGCGATGTCCTTCTCCTCCTCGGCCGTCAGTCGCTCGGACTTGCGGCGGGAGGAATCGGAGAGGGAGCTGGCCATGAACGTGTCTCCTGATCCCAGAACGGTGCAGACGATAAACACAAAAACGAAGAGGTCGACCCTTTCACCCTTGCGCGGGCGTCAGCCCGGCGCGTTCGCGGATGCGGGAGAGCGTACGACCGGCCGCTGCGCGCGCGCGGCGCGCCCCGTCATCGAGGACCTCCTCGATGCGGGAAGGCTGTGCGAGCCACGCATGATAGCGCTCCCGAGGCTCGGCGAGTAGTCCTTCGAGCACCTCGTAGAGCTCCTGCTTGGCGTGACCGTAGCCAATGCCGCCGCGAAGGTAGCGCGCGCGAAGATCGGCGGTCTGCTCGGGCGTCGCGAGCAGCTTGTACAGGTTGTACACGTTGTCCGCGTCGGGATCCTTCGGATCCTCCATCTGCTTGCTGTCGGTCACGATGCGCATGACCCGCTTGCGGAGCTCCTTGGGGCTGTCCCACAGCGCGATCGTGTTGCCGTAGCTCTTCGACATCTTGCGTCCGTCGAGCCCCGGAACGACCGCGACCTCGTCGCGGATCTGGACCTCGGGCACGACGAGCGTGTCGTCGCCCCACAGGTAGTTCACCTTGACCGCGACATCGCGCGCGATCTCGACGTGCTGCTTCTGGTCGCGCCCGACCGGCACCACGTTGCTGTCGTAGAGCAAGATGTCCGCGGCCATCAGCACCGGATAGTACAGCAGCCCGGCGTTGAACTCGCGATCGTCGTCGCGCGCGGCCTTCACCGCGTGCCCGCGGTGCAGCATGCCCTCGGACATGTGGCACGAGAGCATCCACGCCAGCTCGCACACCTCGGGCACCGCGGACTGACGGAATAGCACCGTTCGGGCGGGATCGAGACCGAACGCCAGCCAGGTCGCGGTCGTCTCGAGGGCGTGCCGGCGCAGCTGCTCCCCGTCGAGCACCGTGGTCATCGCGTGGTAGTCGGCGATGAAGTAGAACGCGTCGTAGCGTGCCTGGAGCTCGAGCGCGGGGCGGATCGAACCCAGGTAGTTGCCGATGTGGATGGCCCCCGTCGGCTTGATTCCGGTCAATGCGCGCTGCAACGTGTCTCCTGGCGCTGCCGGGGCCGGTGATCCCCGCCCCCGGCCTCCGCGGCGACCCCGCGAAAGCGCACCCGATAACGGGCCGCCGCGGAACCGCAAGGCGCGCCTGACGCGCCCGCCACGCGCATCGGCTAAGGTGCCGGTGCGAGCGGCGCGACCGTCACCGCCGCCAGACCCCGGGAGTCGACTTGGGTTCCGCTCACCGCGCGCATCGCGAGCCGCCACAGACCGATGCGTCTTCCCCGACCTGGGATCTCACCCGCGTCGCCGCGCGCGAGTGGCTGTCGACGCTGCGCGCCGGGCTCTCGCCGATCAGCCGCTGGCTGCCGCTCCCGCCCGCGCGTCCCCTGCCCGGTCGGCGTCCGGTGTTGCTCGTGCACGGGTTCATGGGGCACCCCGACATGCTGCGGCCCCTGCATCGCCGCCTGCTCCTCGAGGGCTTCCCGGAGGTCCGACGGCTGCACTACCCGTCGACCCGGCTGCACCTCGAGGAGATCGTCG
Organism: uncultured Enterobacteriaceae bacterium; assembly: GCA_964419905.1. GTDB lineage: Bacteria > Myxococcota_A > UBA796 > UBA796 > JAFDJI01. The sequence continues at coordinate 3,003 of CAYQSE010000082.1, read as the reverse complement.
CGTGGATCGCGGAGGCCGCAGACGGCCTCGACGCGCCGATCGACCTGGTCGGGCACAGCCTCGGCGCGGTGGCCTCCCGCGCCTGGATCAAGGCGTTCGGCGGCGCGGTCCGCGTGCGCCGGTTCGTGGCGCTCGGCGGGCCGCACGCGGGCACGAGCCTGTACCGGCTCGTCCCACCGTGGCTCCAGCCCGCGCTCGACCCGCGCGGGCCCTGGGTCCGGCGCCTGTCCGAGGGCCCCGAGCCCGTCCCCACCATCGTGGTCCGCGCCCGCTACGACCACCAGGTGTTCCCGCCCCAGCGCGGGGAGATCGCGGGCGCCCGCGAGGTCGTGCTGCACGGCATCGGCCACAACGGGCTGCTGTGGTCGAGGCCGGCTCAGGACGCGATCGTCAGCTTCCTGACCCAGGACGATCCGGTCGACGACGCCCGATGACGGATCACGTCTTCGCGAGGGCCACGGCGAGACGCTCCATCGCGCGGCGATAGGGGCTGGGTGGCAGCGTCGACAGCGCCTTCTGTGCCGCCCATGCCTCGCGGACCATGCGGCCCCGACAGCGAAGGAGGCCGTCGCTGGCCCACACGCGGCGCGTGATCTCCTCGGCGCCCTCCATGCTCGGATCCGAGACCAGCGCCGCCCACAGCGCGCCCAGCTCGGGATCCTCGGCCCGGATGACCGGCAGGACGGGCCGCGCGGCGAGCGCGCGGGCGAGGAGATGCGACGGGCCGTCGCCGTGACGGATCGCCGCGACGTCCTCGGCGACGTGCCACAGGCGCCCGACGTGACGCCCGTAGCGACCGAGCGCGCTCAACGTGGCCGGCTCGCTCCCGCCCATCCAGGCGCCGGCCCGGCAGCAGAACGCGAACAGCGCGCCGGTGACCGAGTCGGCGTGATCGAGCCAGTCGTCCTCGGTGGGCACCCGCCCCCCCTGCAGCTCGCGGCACAGGGCCTGCCCCTCGGTGAACTCGCGCATCGCGTCGAGCAGCTCGCCCATCACCTCGGGAGAGCCCCCGTGGCGCGACAGCTCGAGAGCGCGCAGCGTGAGGTGGTTGCCGCCGAGCCAGCCCACCGACCGCTTGATCAGCCCGCGCGCGACGCGCCGACGGCGCCCGCCCTCGCGGCCGAGCGCGATGTCGTGCACCGCGAGCGCGAGGTGCAGGAGCTCGGCGACGTGCTGCACGTTGCGATCGACCGCGGTAGCGCCGGCCACGCGCGCGGCGAGCGCGACGAGGATCGGCCGGATGCGCGGCGCATGTCCGCGGAGCGCGAACAGGTCGCGCGCCTCGGGGTGGCGCTCGCCGACCAGATCCGCCAGATCGGCGTCCATCGCGAGGTCGCCGGCGAGCAGCGCCGAGAACTCGCCGAGCTCGACCCCGCGGGGGAGCGCATCGAGCAGCGCATCGAGCGCGTCTCGGGTCACGGTTGGACGTCCACCACGGTGGCGGTCCCCTGGCCGAAGCCGATGCACATCGTGAGCAGCCCGTAGCGCCCGCCGCGCTGCTCCAGCACGTTGAGCAAGGTCGTCATCAGCTTCGCGCCGGACGCACCGAGCGGATGACCGTTGGCGATCGCACCGCCGAACACGTTGGTGCGCGCGAAGTCGAGCCCCAGCTCGCCGCCACAGCCGAGCGCGACCGACGCGAACGCCTCGTTGATCTCGACGGCGTCGAGATCGTCCACGCCGAGGCCCGCGCGCGCGAGCGCCTGCTGCGAGGCCGGCACCGGCGCGGTGAGCATGATCGTCGGGTCGACGCCTGCGAGGCCCATGCTGACGATGCGCGCGCGCGGCGTCAGCCCGTACCGCTTCACCGCCGCCTCGGACGCGACGAGCACGGCTGCGGCGCCGTCCGAGATCTGGCTGCTCGTGCCCGCGGTGATCACGCCGTCCTCACGAAACGCCGGCTTCAGGCTGGCGAGCCGCTCGAGCGTGGTGTCCCGGCGGATCCCCTCGTCGCGCGCCAGCGCGAGCGCGCCGTCTGCAAGGTGCACCGGCACCAGCTCGGCGTCCTGCACGCCCGCGTCGGTTGCTGCTGCGGCCCGCTGGTGCGAGGTGAGCGCGAAGGCGTCGAGCTGCTCGCGCGAGAGCCCGTACTTCCGCGCCACGAGCTCCGCCGACAGCCCCTGCGGGATCAGCGTGAACCGCCACGCGACCTCCTCGGGCCACGGCGCCATCTTCCCGTTCAGGAACAGGTCGGAGCCCATCGGGACGCGGCTCATCACCTCGACCCCGCCCGCGATCACCAGATCCTGGAAGCCCGAGGCGACGGCCATCGCGGCGAAGTGGATCGCCTGCTGGCTCGATCCGCACATCCGGTTGAGCTGCACGCCCGTCGTCGTCACCGGGAACCCGGCGGCGAGCGCAGACAGGCGACCGATGTTCGCGCCCTGCTCGCCCACCGGCGTCACGCAGCCGTAGATCACGTCCTCGACGGCGCCCGGATCGATGCCCGTGCGCTCGACCAGCGCGCGGAGCGGGGCCGCACCCAGGGTGACGGGATGGATGCCGGCCAGCGCGCCGTTGCGGCGGCCCGCCGGGGTGCGGACGGCATCGACGAGGTAGGCGGTGCCCATGTGCGCGACTCCCGAGGAGGACGACGCGTCCTTATTGCGCGGCGTCCGCCGGTGCTCGTCGGCGAACGTCGGCGAGCGTCCGCGCGATCGGGGCGGACCCGACGCTACGGCGCCGCGGCGCGGAGCTGACGCGCGATCCAGTCTCGCGCCTCGGTCCGCTGGACCCGCGCGAGCAGCCCCTCGGCGATCGGCGCCAGCTCGGGCCCGCGCGCGGCCAACAGCCACGCGACCACGGGCGCGGACGGATGGGCCTCGAGCGTCGCCGCCGCCACGTCGAGCGCGTCGTCGAGGCGCCCCTCTCGGGCCAGGGCCGCCGCGGGCACCGGGCTGCCGGTCGCCACGCCCTCCCGCCGCAGCGCCTCGACCGCACCCGCCCGTGCGCACGCTCGCGCCGCGCCCACGGCGTGCACGCCATCGCGCTGCGCGCGCAGCA
>CAYQSE010000081.1:0-22043 GCA_964419905.1 uncultured Enterobacteriaceae bacterium | reverse complement strand
TTGAGCGGCAGGTCGGCCGGGACGGCCGACCCACGTCCTGGGCAAAGAGCCGTGGTTGAGCGGCAGGTCGGCCGGGACGGCCGACCCACGTCCTGGGCAAAGAGCCGTGGGCCGGCCGTCTCGGCCGGCCGCACCCAGGTCCCGGTGGAGGACGACTCGGCTACCAGCCGCCGGGCGGCACGACGATCTGGCGGATGATCTTCACCGCGTCCGGATCGCGCGCGATCTCCTTGCTGCGGTCGGCCAGACGCTCCAGCTCTTCGCGGCTGAGCGGGCGGTCGAGCACCGAGAGGTCGTAGGCCACGCCGATGTCGAAGTCGCGGTGGCTCGAGCCGAGGTTGCTCGCCTCGGCCTCGTAGATCGCGTCGTCCACCGCCTTCTTCGTCCCGCGCGCGGTCGAGTGCACGACCGCGAGCACGACGTGCCCGTTCGCGTCGTCGCGGACGGACATCTGCGCGCGCGGGCTGAACACGCAGTCGCGCACCGTGCCGTAGCGCGAGAACGCGCCCATCGTCGTCGCGACGCGACGGGCGATCCGCGGCTGCGCCTCCTGCGTGGCGGCCCCGATGTGGGGCGTGCACACGACCCGCGGCTCGTCCGCGTAGGGGTTGGGCCAGCCCTCCTGCCCAGGCCCCGGCTCCTCGGAGTAGACGTCGACGGCGGCCCGGCGCACCGCGCCCGAGCCCACCGCGTCGAGCAGCGCCCGCTCGGAGTGCAGGTTGCCGCGCGCGAGGTTCATGAACAGACGCGGCGAGTCGGACGGCCGCTCGGCGCCGAGCTGGGAGAGCGCCTCGTCGAGCAGCCCGGTGTTGTCCTTGCCCCAGGCGTCGCGCGCCGAGGTGTGCACGGTGACGATGTCGCTGGTGCGGAACAGCCGGACGAGGTCGGGCACGCACTCCCAGCCCATCTCGGTGCCCACCTCGGCGGCCACCGGCCGGGTGTCGTGGAACGCGACCTCGAGGCCGAGCTCCTCGCTGACCTTCGCGACGGCGCGCCCGATGTTGCCGAGCCCGACCACGCCGAGGCGCTTGCCTTGCACCTCGTAGCGACCCGACGCGGTCTTGCGCCACGTGCCGTGGTGCATCTCGACGTCGGTCTCGTAGAGCCGCCGTGCCAGCGCGATCATATGGCCGATCGCGAGCTCGACCACCGATCGCCCGTTCGAGATCGGGTCGTTGAACACGAGCACGCCGCGCTCGGCGCACGACTTCAGGTCGACCGAGTCGGTGCCGATGCAGCAGAGCTGCACCGCGAGCAGCGACGGGCAGGCGTCGAGGACCTCGGCGGTGACCATCACCCGGCTGCGCTTGAACAGCACCTGCGCGCCCGTCTCCTGCAGCGCCGCGATCAGCTCGGGCGTCTCGGCGATCTCATCGCGACGGACGGGCTCGATGCCGTCCTCGCGCAGGAAGTCGTCGAGGCTCCGATGCGGCGACTCGATGACCAGCGCGCGGGTGAACGGCTCCATGTGGATTCGGGCCAAGTGCGACCTCCGCAGACGGGGCGCAGGCCCTAACACGGCGCGCCCTAACGCGTGGCGGCGCGCATCCAGCTCGGCACGCCCGGGGCGTCGAAGCCGTCGCCCGCGAGGTCCACCCACACCGGATTGGTGAGTCCGTAGGGGTAGATGGGGTACTTGCGCGGCAGCGGCGTCGCGGTGGGCAGCAGCGAGGCCAGCGAGTCGACCCCCGACAGCGCCTCGATCACGATCGCATCGAGCGGGATGTAGGGGATCTCGACCGGGGTGAACAGCGGCTCCATGCTGCGATCACCCATCGCGATCGCGACGAACCACGCGTCGCCCTCGAGCGTCACGTCGACCTCGTGGTGCAGCCGGTTCGGATCGTCGTCGATCGTGACCGGGATCACCTCGATCAGCTCACCGTTGCGGTACAGCTCCACCCGGTCGACGTCCATCCACGTCGGCGCCTGCACCTCGACCCGGACCTTCACCGTCGCGTCGTCGGGCACCACCTCCGAGCCGATGCCGTGCCCGTCGACCCAGAGCTGCACGAACGGACCGTAGGTGGCCACGACACGGTGCGCGCGGATCGCGTCCGCGATCTCCTGATCGTCGATGAACGCCGGATCGTCGGTGCTGGACACGACGTAGTTGCGCGGGCACCCCGCCTCGGTGTCCGTCCACCCGTGCGTGTCGGAGTTGGCGAGCGCGGTGAGCCGGAAGCCGAGGTTCAGCAGCGTGAACCAGTCGTCGACCTGCCCCCACTGGCCGGCGCCCAGCGCGTAGGTGCCGTCCTGCAGCGCGCGCTGCTCCTCGGGCGTGCGCTCGAGGATGTCGTACATCGTCGTCGTGCCCTCGGCGGCGAAGCGCTCCAGCTCGCGCTGGGTCGCGGTGCGCACCATGTACAGGTCCTTCGTGCCCATGATCTCGAGCGCGTCGAACTGCAGCGTGAACAGATCGGCGCGCAGCAGCGGGTTGGTGAACCCGAGCGTCGGCGTGACCACCCGTGGGGTGCCGGCCGCGCCGCGGATCCCCGGGAGCCCGCCGTACGGATCGAAGCCGTACTGATCGAAGTAGCCGAGGATGCCGGCGCGCGGGTGCGCGACGAACAGCAGCGGATCGAAGCCCGCGTCGCTCCCCGCGTCGTAGAGCGCGTCGAGGATCTCGTCGGGCGCGAGCCCGGTCCAGTCGAACGCGCCGCCGGCATCACCCGTGAAGTCCTCGGCCATCGGGAAACCGAGGAAGTGGCCGATCTCGATCGTGGTCGTCTCGTTGCCCGGCGCGCTCTGCACCCACTGGGTCAGCCCCATCGCCTCGATGGTCGGCGCGAAGTCCGAGATGAAGTCGTGGTCGGTGGCCGCGAAGAACTCGACGCCCTCGGCCACCATCGTGCGCACCCGATCGGGCCGCGACACACCGCTGTCGTGCGACGGTGCCGAGTGGACGTGCAGATCTGCCGAGATCCACCCCTCGGTGTCGAGCGAGCGGAGCACCTGCAGCTCGAGGTGGGTGCGCGTCGCGGCGCTGACCTCGAACACCGGCGAGATGTCGAGCTCGTACTCGAGTCCACGGGTGGCCACGGCGTAGTACCGGCCGTCCGGGAGCTCGAGCTGCCCCTGCCCGTCGATCGTCCACGCCACCGCGGACGGGCCGCCGCCGACGAACCGATCGCCGAACACGGGGTTCAGCGTCGACGCGCCGTCCGCGGTGAACAGCGTGATCTTGGCCGGGACGAACCGATCGCGCTCGTCGCGGACCGTGAAGCTGACCAGCCCCGCGCGCGGCGCGGAGAGCGCGAGCTCGAGCGTCTCTCCCTCGCGCACCGTGATCGGCATCCGCGCGGAGGAGGGTCGCCCCTCGCGGTGCACCATCACCTCCCACGACCCGACCGGGAGCTTGCCGCCGAACGAGCCATCGGGCACGTCGTCGCGCGGATCGACGTCGGTGCGCCACTGCGACCACGGCGCCTCGGCGCCGCGCTCGAACACGAGCACGTCGGCCCCGCTGATCGAGAAGCCGGTGCCCTCCTCGATCACGTTGCCCCGGACGACGCCGTGCGGCAGGTCGCGCACCGCCACGTAGCCGTCGACGATCGCGCCGACGTCCCCGCTGCCGACGACGAGGTGGCGCCTGTAGCTCAGCGCGGTGCCGTCCGGGAACCGCCGCGTCGACCCGTCGCCGGCCCGGCCCGCGCCGATCACGGCGGTCTGCGACGCGGTGAACAGCGGGATGAACGCGGCGCCCTCGTCGGTGACCAGCCCGTAGCTGACGCCGTCGCCGATGCCGGCGAGGAAGTCGAAGCGGAACGGCGCGAGGAACAGGTTCTCGCCACGCTCGCGGGCCGCCTCGACGGCCCCGTCTTCGTGGAAGCCCATGCCCGGCCCGAACACGTTGACGCTGCCGCCCGAGAGGTAGAAGTCGCCGAGCATCGCGCCGGTCTCCATCGCCCACTCGATGACCGGCAGCGTCTCCTCGTGGCTGCCCATCGGCTCCGAGACCGGAGGTTCGCCCTGCCCGTCCCAGCCGAAGTACACGGTGGTCTCGAGGGTGATCCACGGCTTGCCGGGCTCGGCGATGTAGTCGGTGATCAGCTGCGTCTCGGGCTGACGGACGACCGCCCACAGCGGCTTGAGCAGCTCGAGGAACGGCGCCGACGACGAGGTGACGCGCACGATCGCGGGGCCGCCGTCCGAGCCGTCCGCGACGATGCGGACGTCGTCGGGCTCGGTGGGGCGGTGCACGTTCATCGACACCGTCGGGAACAGCTCGGCGAACTGATCACGGCCCCGCCCGCCGGTGAACCGCGGATCGTGCCACTGGAGATCGGCGTCGATGATCGAGCCACCGAACAGGCCCGGGCCCATGCTGTTGCGCGGTGCATCCGGATCGTCGGCGTCTCGCGCCGCGAGGATCGCGACCCGGACGCGATCGTTCTCGAGCAGGAAGTCGCCGGGGCGCGCGAGCGCCTTCGGCCCCCCGATCGCCTCGTCGAGCCGCGCGATCACCTTCGCGCGCGCCCACTCGTCCGGCGTGGGGGTGCACCCGACCAGCGCGGTGAGGGCCACCAGGAGGGGGAGAGCATGACGAACGCGGTGCATGTCGATATCCTGGCGCGCCTGACCGGCTCGGGGGAAGGATGGCCCGCCCGCTTTATCTCATCGCGCTCGGACTCGCGCTCGCACCCGCGGCGCACGCGGGTGACACCGAGCTCACCCCCTACGGCCTGCTCAAGGTGTGGGGCACGCTCTACGACATGGATGAGAGTCCGGTGGCAGACCCCGCCGGCTACGGCGATCCCGAGGACGATCCGGGTGTGAAGCTCCGGCGCGCGCGCGCGGGCATGTACGGCCGGCACCGCTGGCTCGACTGGGGGGTCACCGTCGGCATGAGCTCGCCGGCCGACGTGTGGTTCGCGGCCGATCCGGCGGTGGGGCTGGTCGACGGCTACGCCGCCGGCACGTTCGGGGCGGGGCCGGGCGATCTCCGCGTGTCGCTCGGCGCGCAGAAGGTGCCGGTGTCGCGCGAGGTGCTGATGTCGCTCACCGAGCTGCTCTTCCAGGAGCGCACGGTCCAGGCCAACCACATCACGCCCTACCGCGAGGCCGGCCTCGTCGTGGACTACGCGCTCGACATGGGCCTGCGGTTCCGCGGCGGCGTGTTCAACGGCAACGAGAGCCTGCTCGGCGACGACAACCTCGGCGTGCAGTCCGTGCTCCGCGTCGAGTTCGCGCGCGGCGACACCTACACGACCTACAAGCCCACCCGCCAGGACGCGTGGGGCATCGCCGCGTCTGCGCTCCACGACGACGATCTGTCGTCGCGCACCGTGCGCCTCGCCGGCGACGGTCTCGCGCGGATCGGTCCCGTGGCGATCCTGGCCGAGGGCACCTGGATGCAGATCACGCCGAAGAACACAGATCTGACCAACCCGGCGGTGCCCGTCGTCACCACGCGGTGGGGCGCCTTCGTGCAGGCGAGCGTCACGCAGCCGCTCCCGGTCGGCGGGCTCGAGATCGGCGTCCGCGGCGAGATCTTCGACGACTCGATGCACCTGCGCGACAACGGTGACCTGGCGCTGGTGTTCGGCGGCCTCACCTGGCGCGATCCGCTGCCCGGCCTCGACGTCGGCCTCGGCTACATCCACCGCGCCGAGCTGGCAGGACGCCAGATCGACAACGACACCGTGCGGCTCTGGGTGCAGGTGCTCTACCCGTCGCGCGCGCGCCAGAGCGGCGAGCCGGCGTCGTGGACCACGCCGTATCTGGGCAGTTGGCACCTGCGCGGCGAGGTCGACGAGACCCTCACGCTGTCGCGCGACGGCGAGGTCCTCGCGGGCTCGCTCACCCGCGAGGGCGCGACGCTGCCGATCGCCGAGGTGTTCTACGATCCCACCGTGCGCGTGCTGAGCGCGCGTCTCGACGGCGAGCAGCGGTGGATCGAGCTCCAGCCGCAGCAGGGCGGCGGCCTGTGCGGGTGGCGCTACGAGGACGGCCAGCGCCAGGCGGCGATCCGGGCCGGCGAGGGCGACTACGCCTGCTGGCGCCGCGGGCGCTGAGCGCCCGTCGCGCGAAGCGCGCGGTGCTCCTCCCATGCCCATGACCGTGCCCGTGCCCCTGCCCGTTCGGGGCGCTGGCAGGGCTGGGGCGATCGCCGCCAGCCGCTCTGCTCGCCGGGCTGCGTCGCGCGCAGCGCGAGCTGATTGTCCGCGCAGGCGCGGGATCCAACTCCCGGGTGGGATTTCCGCGTGGAGGAGGACGGGCAGGGGCACGGGCACGGGCACCGCTCGCTCCGCGCGCTGGGAGGAGCCTGCGGGCGTGCGCGCTTCGCGCGCCAGGCCCGCTGGCTCCTACAGCTCGACGAGCAGCGGACTCCGCCGCGTGCCGAAGGTCGCCTCGCCGGCCTCGACGTAGAACTCGAGGCCCTCGCTGTAGGTCGGCGTGAGCGTGACCTTGGTGGTGTAGCTGCCGAGCACGCGCGGCATGAGCAGCGAGCGCCACTCGCCACCGCCGCGGGGCCGGTACCACAGCGTGACCTCGGAGCCGTCCTCCACGCACAGGGCGGCGCGGAACACCGCGTCGCTGCCGAGCCGAGCGTCCCGGGGCGGCGTGACCTTCACGCACTGCTGCGCCTTTGGCGCGGGTGCGGGCTCGGGCTCGGGCGCAGGGCGCGGGGTGACCACCACCGGAACGGGCGCCGGGGCAGGCGCTGGGACCGGAGCCGGAGCCGGAGCCGGCCCGGGTCGCGGACCGGGTGCGGGCGTGGGGCGTGGACCAGGCGCGGGCGCAGGCGAAGGTTCGGGCGCCACGTCGGGCGCGGGCGCGGGCACGGGCGCAGGCACGGGGGCAGGCGCGGGCACGGGTGCTGGTGCGACCTGGACTGCGGTGTCGGAAGGCTGCTCGTCCCGCAGGTTCGCGAACACCACGATCCCGATCGCGGTCCCGACCAACGCGAGCCCGAGCACGCCCAGCACGACGCCCAGCAGCAACCCCAGCGGGAGGCGCCGACGCGGCGGCGCGGGCGGAGGGAACTCGGCCGTCGTCGCGGGGCCGGCGTCGGTGAAGTCGCTCTGGGTCCACGCCGTCCCCGGCGTCAGCGTCTGCGAGCCGCCGTCGAAGGTGCGCTCGGGCGCGAGCGTCCCCCCCGGCGCGGGCGTCGCCGCGGGCGCGATGGTGCCCCCGAACACGCCGACCCCACCCGCCGTCGTCTCGTCGAGGTAGTCCGCGGGGTTCGGGGGGGGCATCGGCGCGCCGGATGGGCGGGCGAGCGGCGGCGTGCCCTCGGGGATCGGCGGAAGGTCGGGGAGCAGCGCGGTCAACTCGGCGGACAGGTCGCGGACCGTCTGGATCCGCTCCTCCCGCCGGTACTCCGCCGCCTTCAGCATCAACCGGATCAGCCGCGGGTCGAACACCGCGAGCTCCGGATCCTCCGGATCGGCGGCGAACAGATCCATCGGGTTCTTGTCGGTGAGCAGCGTGTAGAGCGTGCACGCGATCGCGTAGACATCGGCGCGGTGGTCGACGTGCTTGGCGTCGGTGCGCTGCTCGGGCGCCATGTAGCCCCAGGTGCCCATCACCGCGCCGGTGCGGGTCATGCCGTCGGCCGCCTTGTCGCTGACCTGCGCGATGCCGAAGTCGGTGACGCGGCACTTGCCGTCGGACGTCACCATCACGTTGTGCGGCTTGATGTCCCGATGCACGACGCCCTTGTCGTGCGCCGCCTGGATGCCCGCGCACAGCTGGAGCGTGACCTCGACCGCCATCCGCTGCGGCATCGGCCCGTGCGCCTCGAGCCAGTCGACGAGCGACCCGCCCTCGACCAGCTCCATGACGATGTACGCGTTCGGCCCGTCGTGCCCGACGTCGTAGACCCGCACGATGCTCGGATGCTCGAGCAGCGCCATCGTCTGCGCCTCGGACTCGAAGCGCTGCCGCAGCTTGGGCTTGCTCGCGTATTGCGGCGCGAGGATCTTGATCGCGCGCCACACCTGCAGCCGCTGGTCGAACGCGCGGAACACCGTCGCCATGCCGCCCTCGCCGAGCGGCTGGACCAGCAGATAGCGACCCGTGGCGAGCGAGCGCGGCGGGCTCACCTGCGCCCCCGCGCCAGCCAGCGCGCCACGCGCCGCGGGCACGACGGCCGCGCGCCGTCGACGACCTCATCGACGAGAGACGCCAGGCGGCGGGCGAACGCATCGCTGCGGTCTTGACCAGACAGGGGGGCTCCAGCGTCCCGCGGCGGGACGGCGACGGATTCTAACGCCTCGGACAAGCGTGTCGTGTCATGCACCACGACCCGATCCGCGGCGAGGTGTTCCGCGAACGCGATCTGGTGCCCATCGACGTGTTCCCCGCGACGGGGATCGCGCGGGACGACGATCACCGGCGTGCCCGCGTCGAGGGCGAGGAAGATCGAGCCGGGGCCCGCGTGGGTCACGACCACCCGCGCCTCACGCGCCAGCGCCTCGAGTCGATCGGGCGGCAGCCAGTCGTGGACCTCGCAGTGCGGCGCGGGCTCGCGGGACGTGCCGCGCTGCAGCACGACGCGCTCGCCGCGGGTCGCCGCGTGCGCGTCCGCAGCGCGCACCAGGCGATCGAAGGGCTGGTGGTGCGTGCCCACGGTGACGAGGATCATCGGATCGGCCCCAGCAGCACGCCCTCGGGGTACGCGCGCGCCTGGGCCTCCCACTGGAGCACGACCCGATCGACGAACGGTCGCACCAGCCGCCCGCTCAGCGTCGGGCGGTCCACCCGGTCGTAGACCTCGAGGAACACGGTCGGGATCCCGAGCGCGCACGCGGCCCACACGAACGGCACGGTCACCCCGGCGCCGTTGCCGACCACGACGTCGGGGCGCTCGGCGCGGAGCACCCGGAACGCGAGCGCGAGGTTGCGCGCGAGGTTCGCCGGGCTGCGGTTCGTCGGGCCGGACGCGAGCACGACCCGCTCGCCGCGCAGCCGCCCGTCCACGTCCGGACCCGGCAGCGTCACCCACACCCGCTCCCATTCCCGCCACCACGCCGACAGCCAGAACAGCTGCACGAGGTGCCCGCCGGGCGAGCACGCGATCAGCACCTTGCGGCTCATCGCCGCTCCAGCACGCGCGCGTAGGCGCGCTCGTAGTCGTGGACGCGATGCGCCCAGCCATGCGCCGCCGCCTCCTGCCGGGCCCGCGCGCCGCGCGCGCTCAGGTCGGCCGTACGCAGGCGGGCGAGCGTGTCCGCGAGCGCCTCGGGGTCGTCCATCGGCAACAGCCAGCCCCCCTCCTCCACCAGCGCGCGAAACGGCGGGATGTCCCGCGCGATCACCGGAAGCCCCGCCGCCATCGCCTCGACCAGCGCCAGCCCGAACCCCTCGTAGCGCGACGGGAACAGCGCAAGCTCCGCCCGCAGGAGCAGCGCGTCGAGGCCCGCGTCGTCCACCGCGCCGTGCAGGAACACCCGCGCTGTCAGCCCGAGCCCCTCGATGCGCGCGCGGAGCACCGCCTCGAGCCGCGGCGAGACGATGGGCCCCACGATGTCCACCCGGAACGGCGTGTCGTCGCGCCAGCGCAGGATCCCCAGCGCGTCGAGCAGATCGACGTGCCCCTTGTGCACGTCGACGCGCCCTGGCACCACCCACCGCCCCGGCTCGGGCCGCCGCGGCAGCGCCGCGAACCGCGCGACGTCGACCCCGTTCAGGAGCACCTCGCCGCGCGCGCCCGACGGCGCGAGGCGCGCACGATCCGCCTCGGAGGTGAACCACACCGCGTCGGCGCGCGCCAGTGTCAGCGCGGTCAGCGTGCGCAGCCACGCCGCCTTCAACCGCCGTTGCCGCGCGGTGTGGAAGTAGCCGCCGTGCGTCGAGATCCCGACCGGCGCGCCGTGCCACGGACGCGTCGCCACCGCCTGATCGGCCAGCCCGTCGAGCCCGTGCGCGTGCACCAGCTCCGCGCCGCGCAGCGCGCGCGCCAGCCCCGCGCCGAACGGGTAGCGTCGCGGCCCGACGCGCCGGATCCGCCGGTACGCGACGCCCTCGTGGGTCGCCTCGGGCAGCGCCGCGCCGTCGGGCCCGCGCGCGAGCGTCACCACCGTCACCGCGTGGCCGAGCCCGACCTGCGCCCGCGCGAGCCCGTGCACCGCCGACTCCATCCCGCCGATGGACGGCCACCCGACCCGGCACAGGTGCACCACGCGCATCCCGCCTCCGTCAGATCCGCGGCTTGAAGTTCGGGATCTCGTAGGTCCGCTCGCCGGGCGCGACCTCCTGGATGCGGTCGAGGCGAAAGATCCGCTCGCCCTCGCGCAGGAAGCACCACGCCTGGATGTAGGGCAGGTTCAGGTGCCACACGCCGATCTCGCGGTGCACGACGCCCTGGGTGGGCTCGGACGTGTTCTGGTAGTCGATGCGCAGGCTGCGGTGGTCCTCGAGCGCCTGGCGGAGCAGCTTGGTCTGGCGCAGGCGCAGCGGGCTGTTCGGCGCGAGCGCGCCGATCAGGTCGTTGAGCTCGCGCACGGTCAGCGTGCCCTCCGGGTCGAGGATCTCGAGCATCCGGTGGTAGAGCGCGAGCGTCGCGTGCGCGTCGGCGAGCGCGCGGTGGTGGCCGTCGAGCGCGATGTCGAGCGTCTCGCACAGGAACGCCAGGGTGTTCTTGCGAAACGCGAACAGCCGACGCGCCATCAGCAGCGTGTCCACCGCCACCGGCGGCTCGAAGTCGACGCATGCGCGCTCCATCTCGCGCTCGAGGAAGCCGAGGTCGTAGGGCACGTTGTGGGCGACGAGCACGGCGCCGTCGAGCTGTGCGCGCACGGCGTCCGCGAGCTCGGGCCAGGCGGGCTGCCCGTCGAGCATCGCGGTCGCGATGCCCGTGACCTTCTCGACCTTCGCGGGGATCGCGTTCGGCACCGAGACGAGGCTCTGGAACTGTCCGCGGACCTCCACCCCGTGGGCGCGCACGACGGCCACCTCGATCACGCGATCGTTCGCGACGTCCAGACCGGTCATCTCCAGGTCGAGGACGGCGAGCGGTACGCTGCGCGCTGGCTGGTCCAGGAGGTCGATCACGGGCTCCCGCGTGGGCCTCACCCTAGCGCAGGACGGGCCCGTTCGCACCGCGTCAGCGGCCGCGCCGCTGCTGCTTGGTGACGCCGGGCCCACGGAACCCCGGGCCGGGCAGCGGGGTGCCCTTGCGCGCCGCGATGTGCTGCTGGGCCACCATGTCCTCGGGGAAGAACTGGACCCAGCTCTCGCCGAGGGCGGCCGCGTCGATCTTCTTCTTGTTCGCGACGCGTCGGCTCAGGTCCTGGAGCTGCTTGTTGTCGGGGATCGCCGCGACGCCTGCGCGGAGCACCTCGAGCGCCTTGTCGTCGTCGCCGGCGCGGTGCGCGAGCACGGCGTGCAGCACGTAGGCGAGCGGCTCCTTCGGCGCGACCTTCACCGCCTTCGCGAGCGCCTCGAACGCCTCCTTGCGGCGACCCTTGCGGAAGTGGATGGCGCCGATGCACCCGAGCGCCATGAAGTTGCGCCACTGGCCCTTCTGCAGCTTCGGCAGCGCCGCGTCGAACTTCAGCTGGTAGTAGTCGATCATCCCGAGCTGGGCGTCGACTTGGCCGTCCAGCAGCGGCATCCACCGCGCCCACTGCTTGCGCAGGCCCTCGAGGTGGGCCTGCGCGTCCGCGATCCGCCGCTCCTGGAGCAGCGGAACGATGCCGCCCATCGCGTCATCCACGCGGCGCTTCACGCGCAGCAGCACGACGACGAGCGCGATGCCGAACGCCATGATCGCCGGCACGATCGCCGCGATCGGATCGAACAGCACGGCGACCAGCGCATACGTCCCCATCCCCAGCGCGAGCGAAAGGAGCAGGGTGTACATCGGGGGCCTCCAGCAGAGCGCTCCGACTAACGACCGGCCGCGCGCCGGTCGAGGCGACGCGGGCCGCGCACGCCGATAGGACCTACGCCGGATGCCACACGACGACGCCCGAACGCTGCTGCGCCGCCTCGCCGCCGAGGGCGGATTCTCGGTGGTGCACCTCGCCGCGGTGCGCCCGACGCCGCGCATGGCCGCCTACGACGCGTGGCTCGCCGCGGGGCGCCACGGCCAGATGGCCTACCTCGAGCGCGGCCGCGACGTCCGCGCCGATCCCCGCGCGCGGCTCCCCGAGGCGTGCACGGCGATGGTGCTCGCGGTGGAGCACGCGCACCGCCGCCCGCCCGATCCCGGCGGACGCACCGGGATGGTCGCCCGCTACGCGTGGGGCCGCGACTACCACAACCTCGTCGGCAAGCGGCTGCGCAAGCTGCAGCGGACGCTGCGCGAGCACGGCCTCGCGTCGTGGGGCGGGGTCGACACCGCGCCGATCCTCGAGCGGTCGTGGGCGCAAGCGGCAGGCCTCGGCTTCCAAGGCAAGAACACCGTCGTGTTCCGCCCGGGCCGCACCTCGTGGATGTTCCTCGCCGTGCTGTTCGTCGACGCGCCCGCCGCGCCCGATCCGCCGATCACGCGCGACCACTGCGGGGCGTGCCGTCGCTGCCTGGACGTCTGCCCGACCGACGCGTTCGTCGGCCCGCGCGCGCTCGATGCCACGCGGTGCATCGCGTACTGGACGATCGAGGTCCGCGACCTGCCGCCCCGCGCCCTGCGCCCCGGCTTCGGGCGGTGGGTGTTCGGCTGCGATCTGTGCCAGGAGGTCTGCCCGCACAACCACGGCCCGCCCGATCCCGACGAGGCCGACCTGCTGCCGCGCCACGCGTGGCTCGACTGCGACGCGGTGGTGCGCGCGCCCGACGACGCGCTGATGGAGCGCTTCCTCGGCACGCCGCTGCGGCGCCCCGGCGCGGTGGGCCTGAAGCGCAACGCGCTGATCGTGCTCGGCAACCTCGGCGACCCGGACGCCATCCCGACCGCGCGCGGCGCGCTGTCGCACCCCGACCCGGTGGTGCGCGGCGCCGCGGTGTGGTGCCTCGGGCGGCTGGGCGACCCCACGGTGCGCGATCTGCGCGACGACGACCCGCTCGTGCACGCCGAGATCGCCGCAGAGCGCACCGCGACGTGACGCGCACGCCCTTGCCGGATTAGGCCAGGAAACGATGAACCGGGAGCCCCGCGTGGACCAGGACAAGATCTTCGACGACGTGATCAACGGGCTGCGCAGCCTGCCCCCCGAGGAGCGCAAGCGCGCGTTCGCGACGATCAAGCGCGAGCGCGAGGAGCTCGAGGCCCGCAAGAAGCGCGAGCTGACCACGCTCCCCAACGAGCACTGGAGCAAGGCCCACCTGCTGCGCCGCATCGAGAACCCGACGCGCGAGGCCTACGAGCAGAAGATCCTGATCCCCGAGTTCACGTTCCTCGGCGTGGCCAACCAGCCGGACTTCGGCGAGATCCTGCTCACCTTCTACCCCAACGAGTGGACGATCGAGCTGAAGTCCCTCAAGGAGTACAAGGACGCGTTCCGCAGCGCGGTCGCCTCCTACGAGCGCCTCGCGAACGTGATCTTCGACGACGTGATCAACGTCTACCGCCCCACCCGGCTGCGCCTGATGATGCGCCTGCGCCCGCGCGGCGGCATCAGCTCCAGCCTGACCATCGACTCCGACTGGGCGATCCGCGGCGGCAAGGAGACGTTCCAGGACTGGCGCAGCAACGTCGATCAGTTCGGCTTCGAGACGCACGCGGCCGTTCGCCTGTAGGGCGCCACCCTGTCCTCGGGGACGGCCTTGGTCCGCATCCGCATCGGCGACGAGGAGCACGCGCTCGACTGGGACGAGTGGGAGGCGCGCGTGCGCCAGGGGCGCGTGCCGCCCGACGCGCTGGTCGCGATCGAGGCGATCACCGACGGCGCGTTCGTGCCCGCGCGGACGCTCGAGAGCTACCAGTCGCTGCGCGATGACGCGGCGCTGGCGTGGCAGGGGCGGTTCGTCGCCGGGCCCGCCCCGCTGATGACCGCGCTGATCGTCGGCGTGAACATCCGGCTGTGGTGGTTCGCGAAGGTGCCCGAGGCTTACGTCTGGCTCGACGTCAACCTCACGAACTGGGCGGCGCCGATCTTCGAGGACGGCGAGCCGTGGCGCCTGCTGTCGATGGGGCTGCTGCACGTCGCGTTCCCGCACCTCGCGATGAACATGCTGTGGCTCGCCTACACCGGGTGGAACCTCGAGCGCGCGCTCGGGCGCGTCAACCTGCTCGTGATCTACCTGGCCTCGGTGCTCGGCGGCAGCGTGCTCTCGGCGCTGTTCTCGCCCGAGAGCCGCAGCCTGGGCGCGTCGGGCGGCGTGTTCGGGCTGGTCGCCGCCGCGGTCGTGTTCGGGTTCGCGCGCCCCGAGCTGCTGCCGTCGCGCGGGCGGCGCGTGTTCGGGCTCGCGCTCCTCCCCTACCTCGTGGTGATGTTCGCGTCGGGGCTGTCGAACACTGGCATCGACAACTGGAGCCACTTCGGCGGGCTGGTCACCGGCGCGTTCGCCGCGCTGGTCCTCGATCCGACGCCCTTGCAGCGCTGGCGCGGGTGGAACGCGCTGGTGTGGTCCACCGCCGGGCTCGGCGCCGCAGCCCTGTTCACCGCGCTGGTCGTCGCGGGCCCGCGCCTGGAGCCCATCGAGGACGTCGAGGCAGCAGCGGAGCGGATCCGCACGAACACCGTGGTCCTCACGCCCACCGCGGGCGAGCTCGCGCCGTACCGCCCGGTGCTGTGGGCCGTGCCCGCCGGGTGGCGCTACGGCGTCACCGCGTCGGGCGACGCCGGGTTCACCTCCCCCTCCCCGCGCGGCGGGCGCACGTTCGCGGTGCGCGAGGACGAGCACCCGGCGCCGGTCGAGCCGTTCGGTCGCGCGCTCGCGTGGTCCGACAAGGTGCGCACCGCGATGCCCGACGCCGAGATCGGGCGCCCGCAGGCGGTGCAGCTCGCGGGCCGCACCGGGCTGGGGCTGAAGGTGCGCACCCCACGCGGCGACTTGCTCCAGTGGTGGTGCGCGACGCGCGGCGTGTACGCGCTCGAGGCGGTGTGGCAGGTCGACGCGCGACAGGCGCAGCGCCTCGAACCCCTCGCCCGCCGGCTGATCGCGCGCGTGGCGTGGAAGGAGCCCGAGGCGATGGTCCAGGCCCGCGCGGCGCTCGAGCGCAACCCGGACAGCCACCGCGCGAAGGCCGACCTCGCCCGCGCGCTGGCCGCGGTGGGTGAGCCGTTCGAGGCCCACGCGCTCTACCAGACCCTGATCGCCCAGGAGCCCCGCAACGCCGATCACATCGCCGGGCTGCTCCAGCTCGCCGCGTGGTACCCGGCCGCGGTGCCCGATCTCGACGCGCTGCGCGACCGCGCGCTCGCCGCCGACCCGTCACCGGCTGCGCTCCTCGCGGTCGTGGACAGCCTCGAGGCGAGCCAGGAGCACGACGCCGCCCGCGGCCTGCTCGCGCTCGCGTGGGAGCGCCTGCCCGGCGACCGCGTGCTCCGGCGCGCGCTCGGTCGCCGCGCCATCCCCACCGCGCTCGATCCCGACAGCAACCTGCCGCGCACGCTGCGCTTCGATCCCGACACCGGGCGCCCGCGCGACGCCGCCACGATCGACGCGCTGCGCCAGGCGCCGCTCACCGTCGACGCCGCGCGCGAGGCCGGCGCCCGCGCGACGGCGCGGCGCGCGCGCTGGGTCACGCAGGTGCTCGCCGCGCTGCCCGGCGATCCCACCGCCGCGGTCGATCCGCTGCTCCGCCTCAAGCTCGAGGCCCCGCCCGCCGACCGCGACGCCGCCCTGGCCGAGCTGATCGAGGACCTGCGCACGCTGGAGCGGCGCGGCAGCCTGCGCTGGCTGCCCGGCGAGCTCGCCGAGCCGATCCGAGGCGCTGGCCTGCTCGCCGCGCTGGGCGGCGACCCGGTCGACTGACCCCTTGCCGCGGCCGGGGGTGGCGCTTACCGAGGGGCATCGCTCACCTGGGAGTCGTCGTGAACGCTCGTGTCGTCGTGTTGGGCTCTGGCCCTGCTGGCCTGACCGCCGCCCTCTACCTGTCCCGCGCCAACCTCGCGCCCTCCGTCTACGAGGGGCTGCAGCCCGGCGGACAGCTCACGATCACCACCGAGGTCGACAACTTCCCCGGCTTCCCCGAGGGCATCCTGGGCCCTGAGCTGATGGACCGCATGAAGGCCCAGTGCGCGCGGTTCGGCACCACGTTCACCTACGACGAGATCGTCGCCGCCGACCTCTCCAAGCGCCCGTTCCAGCTCACCACCTCGGGCGGCGAGACGGTCGAGGCCGACGCGCTGATCGTCGCCACCGGCGCCACCGCGAAGTGGCTCGGCCTGCCCAACGAGCAGCGCCTGCAGGGCCACGGCGTCTCGGCGTGCGCCACCTGCGACGGCTTCTTCTTCCAGCAGGTCCCCGTCGCCGTCATCGGCGGCGGCGACTCCGCGGTCGAGGAGGCCACCTTCCTCACCAAGTTCGCGTCGAAGGTCATCCTCATCCACCGCCGCGACAAGCTCCGCGCCTCCAAGATCATGGCCGATCGCGCGATGAAGAACCCCAAGCTCGAGATCCTGTGGGACTCCGAGGTCGTCGACGTGCTCGGCGACAGCAAGGTCACCGGCTTGCGCGTCCGCAACGTGAACACCGGCGCCGAGCACGACCTCGACGTCTCGGGCCTGTTCCTCGCCATCGGCCACGTCCCGAACACCGCGATCTTCAAGGGCCAGCTCGACATGAACGAGACCGGCTACCTGATCACCGAGCCCGGCAGCACCCGCACCAACATCCCCGGCGTGTTCGCCGCCGGCGACGTCGCCGACGACGAGTACCGCCAGGCCGTCACCGCCGCTGGCACCGGCTGCCAGGCGGCGCTGGACGCCGAGCGGTGGCTCGAGGCGCAGGGCCACGGGGAGTAGCCGAGCCGCCGCGGGCGATGAGCGAAGGCGCGTGGTGCTCGTGTAGCCGAGAGCTGAAGCACGGTGCAAGCCGCCTTGGTCTCGCGCAAAGGCGCAAAGGCCGCGTGCCCCCCTCACGAGATGACCGCGCACCCGTGGTAAGACGTGGCCACTTCCGGCACGATGGAGGCCCGCTGATGGCGCGGAACAACGACGACAAGACCGGTTCGCTCGGCTTTGAGGACAAGCTGTGGGCGGCGGCCGACGTGCTCCGCAACAACATGGACCCGGCCGAGTACAAGCACGTCGTGCTCGGGCTGATCTTCCTCAAGTACATCTCGGACGCCTTCGAGGAGCGCCAGGCCGCGCTGATCGCCGCAGGCGACGAGGCGTTCCTCGAGGACCGCGACGAGTACGTCGCCGAGAACGTGTTCTGGGTGCCCCAGAAGGCCCGCTGGTCCACGCTCCAGGGCCAGGCCAAGCAGCCCACCATCGGCAAGTCCCTCGACGACGCGATGGACGCCATCGAGGAGGACAACCCCGTCCTGAAGGGCGCCTTGCCCAAGGTCTACGCGCTGCCCTCGCTCGACAAACACCGCCTCGGCGAGCTGATCGACCTCATGTCGGGCATCGGCCTCGGCACCGCCGCCCACCGCGAGAAGGACACGCTCGGCCGCGTCTACGAGTACTTCCTGTCCCGCTTCGCCTCGGCCGAGGGGCGCGGGGGCGGCGAGTTCTACACGCCGAGCAGCGTGGTGCGCGTGCTCGTCGAGCTGCTGGAGCCCTACCAGGGCCGCGTCTACGACCCGTGCTGCGGCTCGGGCGGCATGTTCGTGCAGTCGGTCAAGTTCATCGACGCCCACGACGGCCGGCGCGACGCGGTGACCGTCTACGGCCAGGAGTCCAACGCGACGACCTGGCGCATGGCCCGGATGAACATGGCGATCCGGGGCATCGAGGCCAAGCTCGGCAAGCAGCACGCCGACACCTTCCACCGCGACCTGCATCCCGACCTGCGCGCCGACTTCGTGATGGCGAACCCGCCGTTCAACATCAGCAACTGGGGCGGCGAGCGGCTCGCGGAGGACGTGCGCTGGAAGTACGGCACCCCGCCGGCCGGCAACGCGAACTTCGCGTGGCTCCAGCACATCGTGCACCACCTCTCGCCCACCGGCACGGCGGGCGTGGTGCTCGCGAACGGCTCCATGTCGTCGCAGCAGTCCGGCGAGGGCGAGATCCGCCGCAAGCTCGTCGAGGCCGATCTCGTGGACTGCATGGTCGCGATGCCCGGCCAGTTGTTCTACGCCACGCAGATCCCGGTCTGCCTGTGGTTCCTGGCGCGTGACAAGGGCAACGGGAAGTTCCGCAGCCGCAAGGGCGAGGTGCTGTTCATCGACGCCCGCAAGCTGGGCCGGATGGAGACGCGCGTGCATCGCGTGCTCGACGCCGAGGACATCGAGAAGATCGCCGGGACCTACCACGCCTGGCGGAACGTCGGCGGCAGCTACGAGGACGTGGCGGGCTTCTGCAAGGCGGCGACGCGCGCGGAGATCCGGGCGCACGACTTCGTGCTCACGCCGGGGCGCTACGTCGGGGCCGAGGAGGTCGAGGACGACGGGGAGCCGTTCGAGGAGAAGATGGAGCGGCTGGTGGTGGCGTTGCGCGAGCAGCAGGCCGAGGGGCGGCGGCTGGACGCGCTGATCGGGCAGGCGCTCGAAGGGCTGGGCTATGTCGGTTGAATGGGCTCGCGTGCGCCTGGAGGAAGTGGTCGATTTCCTGGCGGGCTTCGCCTTCAAGAGCTCGTTCTATGCCGAGGACCGGATTGGCCCGCGTCTTTGCTTGGGCGCCAACGTGGCGCCCGGAGCTCCCGACTGGACGAAGCTCCGCTTCTGGCCCCAGTCGATGTGTGAAGGAGTAGACCGCTACTCGCTGGCCGATGGCGACGTCGTCTTGGCGATGGATCGCCCTTGGATTCCCGGTGGCTTGAAGGTCTTTCGCTTCACGAAGGCAGATGGCCCGGCGCTACTGGTGCAACGAGTGGCTCGCCTGCGTGGCACATCCCGGCTCGATTCTGGGTACCTCCACGCCGTAATCCGGCACCCCGCGTTCACCGACTACATCTTGGGGGTGCAGACAGGCACCACCGTCCCTCACATTTCCGCAGGGCAGATTCTCGGATACGAAATCGAACTTCCGCCCCTCCACGAGCAGCGCCGCATCGCCGCCGTCCTCGGCGCGCTCGACGACAAGATCGAGCTCAACCGCAAGATGAACCGGACGCTGGAGGAGATGGCCCAGGCCATCTTCAAGTCCTGGTTCATCGACTTCGACGGCCACGACGACCTCGTGGACAGCGAGATCGGGCCGGTGCCGAGGGGGTGGGAGGTCCGGTCGCTCGGAGACGCGACCGAGATCACGATGGGGCAGTCGCCTCCCGGCTCGACGTACAACGGCGACGGCGACGGGCTGCCGTTCTTCCAAGGGGCCACCGACTTCGGAAGCGTGTTCCCGACCAATCGCGTCTATTGCAGTGCGCCGACACGACTCGCGGAGGAGTGGGATGTGCTCATGAGCGTTCGTGCTCCGGTCGGTCGCACGAACCTGGCGCTTGAACGCTGCGCCATCGGGCGCGGTGTGGCGTCGCTTCGCAGCCAAGGTGGCCGATACCCCGCGTATGCTTGGTGCCTGGTCAACAGCCTTTCCGCCGCCCTCGATGTGTACAACGGCGAAGGAACGGTGTTCGGCTCGATCAACAAGAAGGCGCTCCACGCGCTCCCCGTCGTCCGGCCTCCCGCCGACAGAGTGGTGGCGTTCGATGCCCTCGGCGGGCCTTTGCTGTCGCGCTTGAGGGTGGGCGAGGAGGAGGCCCGCACCCTCGCCGCCCTCCGCGACACCCTCCTCCCCAAGCTCATCTCGGGCGAGCTCCGCGTGCCCGCGGCTGAGGCGGTCGTCGAATCGCCGATTGAATCGCGCAAAGGCGCAAAGGCGCAAAGGAGGGCACTGTGACCCGCTCTCTTTGCGTCTTTGCGTCTTTGCGCGACATCATGGGCGTCCCGGCACGGCGAAATGCCATCGATATCCTGCTCCCCAAGCTCATCTCGGCTGAGGTCTGCGTGTTCGAAGCTGAGGAACTGGTGGAGGTGGCGTCGTGAGCGACAAGTCCGTCTCCGCTCTGGAGCATCGTGCCATCGACGCCGTGATCGATACGGGTCGCGGTCCTGGGTACGTCCTCGACTTCAGCAACAATGAGTTCGCCCGGTTCTTCCACGAGCACGGCATCGACATCTACGACACCCGGTACGAAGGACGCGGTACTTCGAAGGCGAACCGGCTGCGCAGTTTTCTGGATCAAGCCCCGCCGCCGCGCTCCGGGCGGGTCCTGGCGTCGCTCCTCGAACACCGGCTCGCAGCGTCCGACGAGCCACTTCATCCCGACACGCTTGCGCGCTACATCGCCGTCGTGGACAGGCTCGGCGGCAGCCCACCGCCCGGTGTCAGGGCACAGAGCCGAGAGGAGACAACGGAGGCTGCGCTCTTGGCGCGGGTGTTCAAGCCCGAGGTGTTCAGTAGGCTTCCAGGCGACGCGGCGCTGCATGGGGCACGCCTCTCCCGGATGCGCGAGGCGCAACGGTGCATCGAGAACGAGGCATGGTTGTCGGCGGTCATCCTTTGCGGGAGTGTATTGGAGGGCATGTGCCTGGGATTCGGTGAGGCCCAGCCTGAGGTCGTGAACCGCGCCTACACCAGCCAGTACGGCAAGACCCCGCCGCGTCTCTGGGAGTGGAGGCTCGCGGAGTGGATCGATGTACTCGCCCGCGTCGGTGCATTCTCACCGAACGTCAGCAAGTTCAGCCATGCGCTTCGCGACTTCCGAAACTTCGTCCACCCGCGCGAGCAGCTTGCCCACGACTTCAGTCCCGACGCCCACACCGCCCGAATCGGGTTCCAGGTCGTCGTTGCTGGCGCGGATGATCTGGTTCAGTTCACCAGCAAGGAGCGGCCGTGACCGCCTTCCGCGACGCCATGCACGCCGACCAGATGGCCTGGAAGGACCAACAGCAGCGCGCGAGCGCCGCCGCCGCGACATGCGGGCCGAGCGTGCGGGCTCACTTGGGGCGGAACCCACAGATTCCCGAGACGGCGTCTCGGTTTTCTCGCCACACGCACGAGGGGCGCTCATGACCGAGCCGACTGGCGAGTTGCTGATCTACACCGACGATGCGGGCACGTCGCGCGTCCACGTGCGGCTGTACGATGGCTCCGTCTGGATGACCCAGCGACAGCTCGCGACCCTGTTCTCAACCTCCGTGCAGAACGTCAGCCAGCACCTCCAGGGGATCTTCGAGGAGGGAGAGCTGGACGTCCAGGGAACCATCAAGCAATTCTTGATAGTTCAGACAGAAGGATCCAGGCAGGTTTCTCGACGAGTCGACCACTACGCGCTGCCGGCGATCATCGCCCTTGGCTACCGCGTGAAGTCCTCGGTGGGCACGCGCTTCCGCCAATGGGCCACCGAGCGCCTCGCCGAGTACGTCGTGAAGGGCTTCACGATGGATGACGAGCGGCTGAAGTCCCGCGAGTCGGCCGACTACTTCGACGAGCTCCTCGAGCGCATCCGCGCCATCCGGGCGTCGGAGCGCCGCTTCTACCAGAAGATCGCCGACATCTACGCCCGGTGCAGCGTCGACTACGACCGAAGCGCCGAGATCACCCGTACCTTCTACGCCACCGTCCAGAACAAACTCCACTTCGCCATCCACGGGCGCACGGCGGCCGAGGTGATCCACGAGCGCGTCGACCACACCCAGCCGAACATGGGTCTGACGACGTGGAAGGCCGGGCCGGGCGGGCCGATCCGCAGGGCGGACGTGACCGTTGCCAAGAACTACCTGTCCGAAGAGGAGCTCCGGGAGCTGGAGCGCATCGTCACGATGTTTCTCGACTACGCCGAGGATCAGGCACGCCGCCGCCGCGCGATGACGATGGCCGACTGGGTGGAGCGACTCGACCTGTTCCTGCGCTTCAACGAGCGCGAGGTGCTGCCCGACGCCGGTCGCGTCAGCGCTGCCCTCGCCGAGGTCCGCGCCGCCGAGGAGTACGAGCGCTTCCAGGCCGTGCAGCGCGCGATCGAGGCCAGCGAGCCGGTGAGCGACTTCGACCGCGTGGTGGAGGCAGCACGGCGGATCGAGAAGAAGGACGGTGGCGATTGAGCGGCTTCGAGTCCGTCGTCGAGGAGGCCGCCATCGCCTGGCTCACCGAGCT
>CAYQSE010000080.1:21610-22137 GCA_964419905.1 uncultured Enterobacteriaceae bacterium | reverse complement strand
GCGTGCGGAGTCGATCAGGGCCTGCTGGGTGTGCTGGCGCATCGCTTCGACGAGTGCGTGGGGATCCTCGACGACGTCCGCGAGGCCCAACGCCGTGCCGAGGCCGACGAGCTCGCCACCCTCTATGACGAGTGGCTCGCGACCGGCGACGAGCTCATTCGTCGCAAGTTGCTGGACCGCGGGCTAGTGGTTGCTCGATCCCAACCTGACGAAGCATGAGCGGGCCGCGCCCCCTTGACGCGGGGCACCGCCTGCACTAACTGCCGGGTTCGGATCCCGGGAGAGAGAGCATGGCGCGCATTACCGTCGAGGACTGCCTCCAGTACGTCCCCAACCGCTTCTCGTTGGTGCTCGTCGCCGCCGAGCGCACCAAGCAGCTCCTGAAGGGTGCTGAGCCCCGCTTCGGGGAGGTCTCCGAGAACCCGCGCTTGCGTGAAACGACCATACGCCTGATCCTTTCCAAGGCGGCGGAGGCCTATAACGAAAAGGATGTTCGGTTGGTCCTCACCCGGATCGGTGACGGCCCG
>CAYQSE010000080.1:0-21600 GCA_964419905.1 uncultured Enterobacteriaceae bacterium | reverse complement strand
TCACCGCGCTGCGCGAGATCGCCGCGGGCGAGTTCCAGATCGACCAGTCGGCGGTCCGAGCCCAGGACCGGTGGAAGCCGCACGCGCGCCCCGCCGAGCCCGACCTCGAAGACGAGCTGCCCCCCGAGGCCTGATCCGCCCCACCGCCCACGAGGTTTCCATGGCCGCACGGAATGACGAGCAGCTCTTCGACGCGCGCCTGATCCAGCAGCGGATCCGGCGCGGAACGATCACCCCCGAGCTGTACCAGAAGTACCTCGACGCCCTCCCGGACGACGCCGCGAACGCGGAAGAGACGAGCACCCGCTTCGTCGACGCGTTCAGCCATCGCACGCACGAGACGTTCGAGCGCGACGAGGACTGATCGCGCGATGTCGCGCCCGACACCAGCAATCGGGGTAGGACAACCGAGGTAGACGCCCCGGGAGCCCCCGATGCCGGTCCTCGCGCGACGAACCTTGCTGCCCCATCCGCACGCGGACGTGTGGGACTGGCACCTGCGCAGTGGCGCGTTCGAGCGGCTCTCGCCGCCGTTCGCTCCGGCGGAGGTGGTGCGCTGGGAGCCGGTAGCGCTGGGCGCACGGCAGTCCCTGGTGATCCACAAGGGGCGCGCGTGGTCTTGGGAGGCTCGGATCACCGAGCTCGAGGAGGGCGTCGGGTTCACCGACGTCCAGGAGCGCGGGCCGTTCGCGCGGTGGGAGCACCGACACCGCTTCCTCCCCGACCCCAGCGGCGGCTGTGTGCTCTCGGACGAGGTGACCTGGGAGCCCCCGCTCGGCGCCCTCGGACGCCTCGTCGCTGGAGCGACGATCGCCAAGGACCTGGAGCGCACGTTTGCGTTCCGTCACCAGCGCACCGCCGACGACCTCGCCCGACACCGCCGCTTCGCGTCCCAGGGCCCGAAGCGGATCGCGGTCAGCGGTGCATCGGGGCTAATCGGGCGTGCCCTCGTCGCGTTCCTCGAGAGCGGCGGGCACGAGGTCAAGCGCATGGTCCGGCGGCCGGTGCATGGTCCGCACGAGGTGCTGTGGCGCCCCGAGGCCGAGGTGATCGACCTCGATGCCCTCCGAGGCATCGATGCGGTCGTGCACCTCGCGGGCGAGCCGATCGCGCAGCGCTGGACCGCCGAGGCGCGCAAGCGGATCGAGCGCAGCCGCGTGCACGGCACCCGCATGCTCAGCGAGGCGCTGGCGCGGCTCGACAAGCCACCCGAGGTGCTGATCTCGGCGTCCGCGGTAGGCTTCTACGGAGACGGCGGAGACCGCGTGCTCGAGGAGGACGCACCGCCCGGCGAGGGCTTCCTGGCCGGCGTGTGCAAGCGCTGGGAGGAGGCCGCGGCGCCCGCAGTGCGGGCAGGGATCCGGGTCGTGCACCCGCGCACGGGCCTCGTCCTCGACCCCCGCGGCGGCGCGCTCGGTGCGATGCGCCACGCCTACGCGCTCGGACTCGGCGGGCGCATCGGCTCCGGCACGCAGTACATGCCGTGGGTGTCCCTCGACGACGCCATCGGCATGATCCATCACGCGCTGTTCACGCCGTCGCTGGTGGGTCCGATGAACGTCACCGCGCCCGAGCCGGCCACGCAGATCGCGTTCGCACACGCGCTGGGCCGCGTGCTGGGCAGGCCCACGCTGACGCGGCTGCCCGCGGCCGAGCTGCGCTTCGTGCTCGGAGACCTCGCCGACGAGATGCTGCTGTACGGTCAGCGCGCGGTACCCTCCCGAGCGGTGGCGACCGGGTTCACCCCGCTCCATCCCCACCTCGAGGACGCCCTGCGCGCGGTCCTCGGCCGCACATGAAGCCAACCCTGGAGTCGCCGATGC
This sequence comes from uncultured Enterobacteriaceae bacterium, assembly GCA_964419905.1. Classification (GTDB taxonomy): domain Bacteria; phylum Myxococcota_A; class UBA796; order UBA796; genus JAFDJI01. The sequence continues at coordinate 19,777 of CAYQSE010000080.1, read as the reverse complement.
GTCGTCGGATCACCGCCCCACGGGGTACGGCGCTGAGCTGCAAAGGCTGGGTGCAGGAGGCGGCGCTCCGCCTGCTGATGAACAACCTCGACCCCGACGTCGCCGAGCGCCCCGAGGATCTCGTCGTCTACGGCGGTCGCGGCAAGGCCGCGCGGAGCTGGGAGGCGTTCGACGCGATCGTCTCCTGCCTGCGGGAGCTCGAGGAGGACGAGACGTTGCTCGTGCAGTCGGGCAAGCCCGTCGCCGTGTTCCGCTCACATCCCGACGCCCCGCGGGTGCTGATCGCGAACTCGAACCTCGTAGGCCGCTGGGCCACCTGGGAGCACTTCGAGGAGCTCGAGCGCAAGGGCCTGATGATGTACGGCCAGATGACCGCTGGATCCTGGATCTACATCGGCACGCAGGGGATCCTGCAGGGCACCTACGAGACGTTCGTCGCTGCGGGCCGCACGCACTTCGGCAGCCCCGATCTGACGGGCCGGCTCATCCTCACCGGCGGCCTCGGCGGCATGGGCGGCGCGCAGCCGCTCGCCGCCACGCTGGCCGGCGCGGTGAGCCTGACCGTGGAGGTCGATCCGAGCCGCATCGCGCGCCGCCTCGAGACCCGCTACCTCGACGAGGTCGCCGACGACATCGACGACGCGCTCGCGCGCGTGGCCGACTACCGCCGCCGTGGCGTCGCGCGCTCGGTGGCGCTGGTCGGCAACTGCGCCGAGGTGCTGCCCGCGCTGTACGCGAAGGGCCTGCGCCCCGACCTGGTCACCGACCAGACCTCGGCCCACGATCCGCTTCGCGGGTACGTGCCGGCGGGCATGAGCGTGGCCGAGGCAGATGCGCTGGCCGACCGCGACCCCGCCGCGCGCACCCGCGCCGCCCGCGTGTCGATGGCGGCACACGTCGCGGCCATCGTGGCGTTCCGCGACGCGGGCGCCCACTGCTTCGACTATGGCAACAACCTGCGCGCCGAGGCGGTCGAGGGCGGGTTCGACGATCCGAGCCCCTACCCGGGCTTCGTCCCCGCCTACATCCGACCGCTGTTCTGCGAGGGCAAGGGTCCATTCCGTTGGGTGGCCCTCTCGGGCGATCCGGCCGACATCGACGCGACCGATGAGGCCCTGATCGCCGCGTTCCCGGACGATCCGGCGCTGCACCGCTGGCTGCGCATGGCCCGCGAGCGCGTCGCGTTCCAGGGCCTCCCGAGCCGGATCTGCTGGCTCGGCTACGGCGAGCGCGCGAAGGCGGGACTGCTGTTCAACGAGCTCGTGCGGTCGGGCCGCGTGCGCGCACCGATCGTGATCGGCCGCGACCACCTCGACGCCGGCTCGGTCGCCTCCCCCAACCGCGAGACCGAAGGGATGCTCGACGGCAGCGACGCCGTCGCAGACTGGCCGATCCTCAACGCGCTCATCAACGCGGTGAACGGCGCGTCGTGGGTGTCCTACCACCACGGCGGCGGCGTCGGCATGGGCTACTCGCTGCACGCGGGCATGGTCGTGGTCGCCGATGGCACCGATCAGGCGGCTCGGCGCCTCGAGCGCGTGCTCACCTCCGACCCTGGCATGGGCGTGGTTCGGCACGCCGACGCCGGCTATCCGCGCGCGATCGAGGTCGCGCGCGAGCGCGGCGTGCGCATCCCCGGGCTGACGACGTAGCGGTTCGTCGTCAGGTTTCGTCACGATGGGAATGCGGATCGAAGGACGCGGACCAAGGTTTCGTTGTCTGGGTGTTCGGACCCGTCGTCCGGCGACCGCCCGAGGAAACCCATGCAGCATCAGCCCTTGCGCCTCGTGTCGAGCCCCGCGCCCGTCACCGCAGACGAGATCAAGGACGTCGCGCGCCGCGACCGTCGCCGCGCCATGAACATGGTCGTGGAGCGCTACCGCTCCACGCTCTACCACCACGCGCTCTACATCGTGAAGGACCACCAGGAAGCCTACGACATCCTCCAGGAGGTGTTCATCAAGGCGATCCGCGAGCCGCGGTTCTTCGATGTCGAGTTCAAGATGAAGGCGTGGCTGTTCCGCGTGACCAGCAACCTGTGCTTCAACATCGTGCGCAACCGCAAGCGCCGAGGCGCGATCCTCGACCAGATGTTCCAGCCGATGACGTCGGGGGCCGATCAGGTCGATCGCATCTTCGCCGACGAGCGCCAGGAGGTGATCCTCGCGGCCCTCGACGCGCTGACCGACGACCACAAGGAGATCCTGTCGCTGCGCTACTACAGCGATCTCTCCTACGCCGAGATCGCAAACGCGTTGGACATCAAGCTCGGCACCGTCATGAGCCGCCTGTCCCGCGCCAAGAACAAGCTGATGGAAGTGTTGGACGTCCCCGGGGTTCACCTGGAGTAGAGGATGTCGGGGCGCGGCCGATCCGGTCGCGCCCGAGCGAGGCTCCCGTGAAGTGTCGCGCAATCAGGCCGCGTCTCGTCGCCTACCAGGACCGTGAGCTCAGCCCCGGCGAGGAGCTGGCCGTGCGCGAGCACCTCGCGCGCTGCGCCGACTGCGCCGCGCACGAGCGCAGCCTCGCGGCGGTCACCCCACAGGCCTTCCTCACGCTCGATCCGACGCGCGAGGCCGAGCTGTGGGCGCGGCTGGACGCCGCAGTCCAGGCCGAGCTCGACCGTCCCCCGCGCGTCCGCCCCCCGCGCCCGTCCGACCGCGTGATGCGCTGGCTCGCCGCCGAGACCCGGCTGCCCACCGCGGCCGTGCTCGGCTACGCCGCCCTGCTCGCGATGGCGCTCGGATGGGGCGTGAGCAACTGGCGCGCCGCGACCCATCTCCAAGCCGCGGTCGCCCAGAGCGAGGCGCGCGTCGCGGGGCCTGCGCCGGCAACGCTCGTCGACGTCCCCGCCGACCAGTACCTGCCTGCGGCCTACGCGCCCGACGAGCGCCCCGATGCCCCGCCACGCGCCCCGTGATCCGACTCGCGCGTTCGCGCCCGCGCGACCCCCAAATCACACATCCGGCGGCAGAGGCCGCTCCATCCGGGTAGGGTCTCGATGCAGCCTCGGAGCCTTGACCGCGGCGAGCGTCGAGACTTAGCTTTGACACGGCTCGGAGCGCGCGATTGCAGGACGCTGCAACCGAAAGGACAAGCTTTCGTCGACTGCTGGCCCACGTGGAGCGTGGGGCCACGGGGCGACTCACCGTCGGCGCCGACGCCGCCCGCGTGGAGGTCTATGTCCTGAACGGCGAGATCGTGGCCGCGCACACCGAAGACGACGATCGGCTGCTGGTGCGGCGCCTCGCGTCCGTGGGCGCGCTCGACAACGGCCAGGTCGAGGCCCTGCAGCGCACGCTCGAGGTCGGCGAGCCCGTGTTCGGCCTGCTGCTCGAGACCGTCGACGAGGCGTTGATCGAGGACGTCCTCTACGAGCGCTTCCGGGACAACCTGATCGGATTCGTCGGTCAGGAGGGCGAGCCCCAGTTCACGGAGCTCTCCGCCGTGTTCGTCGAGAACATCCAGATGGGGCTGGACGCGCGAGCCTTGCTCGTCGACTGCGCGCGCGCATGGGAGAGCGGTCAGGCGGTCGACCTCTCCGCCGAGATCGTTCGCGGGCCGATGAGCCCCACCACCGAGGAAGAGCAGGCGATCCTCGCCTGCGTCGCGCCCGGCCGCACGCTGCGTCAGGTGCTGATGCAGGCTCCGCTCGAGCCTCTGTGGGCTCGCAGCGTCGTCGCGAGGATGTTGGAGGCGGACCAGCTCGAGCCGCGCGACAGCGAGGAGGTCGACGACGACCTCCTCGACGACCTCCTCCGCGAGCCCACCGTGGACTCCGGGGGCGACCTGCCGCCTACGGAGATCATCGAGGACGGGATCACCTTCGATCCCAGCGCCGACCAGGGCGTGATCGCCACCGAGATCGTCGAGCGCCCGAAGCCGAAGCCACGCAAGCTCGCCGACGTCATCGCCAAGCGCAAGCAGCGTCAGGAGGCCGAGCAGGCGATCCCCGAGCTCGATCTGGATCCCGAGGAGGACAGCGAGGAGGACGAGCCTACGGCAGACGCGAACGTGAGCCCGCCCGCCCCGATCTACGCCGACCGCCAATGGGACGACGCGGACTTCGACAACCTCCCGGAGCTCCTCGAGGCCCACGATCCGTTCATGTCGGTGCACGACCTCCAGGCGCCGATCCGCGACGAGGACGAGCCCTCGGAAGACGCCGAGGACGCCCAGGAAGCCGAGTCGGCCGCCGACGAGGCCGAGCCCGAGCCCGAGTCCGCCGAGGAGAACATCCTCGACGACCCGAGCGATCTCCCGAGGGGCGGCGCCGAGACCCTCGACCTGAGCGCAGCGCTCCACGACGTCGACCTGGACGACACCGATCTCGAGGCGTTCGCCGACCACGACCACGCCCGCGGGAGCGACTCCGAGGGTGCGTTCTCGGCTGATCTGCACCACCTGGATCGCGTCGAGGTCACGCAGCTCGCGGAGGTCACCGAGCTGCCCGAGCCCCAGCTCCTCGACGCAGAGCTGGTCGAGGCCGACGAAGCGCTCCACACGCGCTTCTCGGCCAAGCTGCTCGCAGACGACGAGGCACAGCGCAAGGTCGACGTCGCCCAAGAGGTCCTCTCCGAGGTCATCGCGGCGTTCGACGACAGCGAGGGCGCCGGACGCGGCCTGGCGACGATGCAGATCCTGATCGACGGCAGCCCGCCGCGCTTCGCGGTGCTGTTCCAGGACGTCAAGCTCGACCAGGTGCAGGGGCTTCCGCGACACGTCCTGCTGCGCAACCTGCACGACCGTCCCGAGACCGAGCACCGGCAGCTGCTCAACCAGGGGCTGGTCGACCTGATCGAGCGCGCCTTGTCGATCGCGATGGACGAGATCAGCGACGACGAGGCGATCGACACGCTGCTCGAGCGCACTGCGGGCTACCGGCAGCGAATCGGCCTGTGAGCGTGCCCTTCCCCTGGCTCGTGCTCGTCGCGCTGTCCGCGAGCGCAGAGCCCGAGACGACCGTGGGCGCAGCGGAAGCGGCGACGTCAGGCGTCGATCTGTTCGCACCTGGCGATCCGTCGAACGGCAGCCCGCCGGCGCCGCTGAAGCCGCCCGCCACCCCACCGCTCGGTGCGCTCCCGGACGCCCTGCGCGACGGCGCCGAGCGCAGTCTCGACCTCCCGCTACCGGCGCGGATGAAGGCGGTGTCCGAGCCGCTGCTCGGGCTCCCGTACCTCGTCGATCCGCTCGGCGAGGGCTCCGGTCACGACCCTGATCCACTGGCCCGTTACGACGCCTTCGACTGCCTCACGTTCGTCGAGGAGGTGCTCGCGCTGGCGCTGGCCGGCGACCCGGTGCACGCAGCACCGATCCGCCTGGGCCTGCGCTACGACGGATCCCCCTCGTATGCCGATCGCCACCACTTCATGGAGCTGCAGTGGATCCCCTCGGCGATCGCCGACGGCTGGCTGCGCGACGCGACCGGCGACTACGGCGCGACCGTGCGGTTCGAGCGCGAGGTGACGGACTCGCTGTGGAGAAACTGGTCGGGCCGCGCCGCGTTCGCGCTGACCGACGAGCAGCTGCCGACTGGCCTCATGGGCCTCGACGTCCTCCCGCTCGACGAGGCGATCGCAGCCGCTGACCGGCTACGCCCGGGCAGCATCGTGCTCACCGTACGCGAGGACCGCCCGTGGGTGCCGCTATGGATCACCCACTTGGGGATCGTGATCGAGCACGACGGCGCCCGCCTGTTCCGCCACGCCAGCCGGATGAAGAGCGGCCCCGTCACCCGCGACAACCGCCTCCGTCCCTATCTCGAGCTGCTCGGATCCTACAAGAACTGGAAGACCGCCGGCGTCGTGGTGCTCGAGCCGATCGAGTTCGGCCCCCGGAGGTCGCGTCTCGTCGACAACGACCCCGACCCGCCCCTTCCCGCGCTGATCGTCTGGCCGGACGGCCGAGAGCTCCGACCGGAGGGATGAGATCGGGCAGCGATCGCCCCGCCGAGGTGCTATCTTCCCTGGCTCCCCGAGAGGCCTCGCGATGGCGCCACGACACCTCCTCCTCCTCGCACCGCTGCTCTTCGTCGCGTGTCAGTCTGGGCTGACGCCCTACCAGGACGCGCTCGACGACACGGATCTGGTGATCGGGGACACCGCACCCGGCGGCCCGCTCGACACCGACGACACCGACCCGCTCGCCAACCAGGCGCCCGTCGCGGATGCCGGCGCCGATCTCGAGGGGCTGGTGGGCGACATCATCCAGCTCGACGGCTCAGGCAGCTTCGACCCCGACGGCGACGCGCTCGACTACTCCTGGGAGCTGGCCGAGCGCCCCACCGGCTCGGGCACCAACATGATCAACGCCGATCAGCCAAACCCGCGTTTCTATGCCGATCGTGGCGGTGTGTTCCGCGCTGTGCTCACCGTAGACGACGGGGAGCTGAGCAGCGTCGACGACGTCGAGATCGTCGTCGAGGCCCCGAACGACCCGCCCTACGCCGATGCCGGCTTCGACCAGACCGTCGGTGTCGGTGATGTGGTGCAGCTCAACGGCAACCAGAGCTACGACCCGGAGGGCGAGCCCCTCACCTACCAGTGGTCGATGACCGCTCGCCCGTCCGGCAGCGGCGCGTACCTGATCGACGCCACCAGCGCGCTGCCCCGGTTCACCGCCGACACCGATGGCGGCTACACCGTCCAGCTCATCGTCAACGACGGCGTGTTCGACAGTCCCGCCGACACCGTGCAGATCACCGCGCAGGCGCAAGACAGCGGCGACTGCCTCTCCTGCTCGGCGCAGGTCCGCATGGAGCTGGAGCGCCGCCTCACCCTCGGTGACGCGGCGTCCGGTCCGGGCCTCGTGCTGTTGCCGCTGCTGATGCTGCTGTGGCAGCGGAAGCGGCGCGAGGACTAAGCGCCTCAGCGCGGGCGTGACATCGTCGGCTTGCTGGTGTCGCCCGACGACGACGGCTTCGGCGGCTTCGTCACGTTGCCCGGGCGTGGCTCCGGCGCGGGGCCAGGCTTGCGATCCGGGTTGGCCGGCGGCGCAAGCTGCTGCTCGAGCCGCTTCTGGTCCGCGATCCGCCAGTCGATCGTCCGGACGTAGTCCCGCGCGCGCTTGTTGTGCAGCTTGACCGCCGCTTGCTTCGCGTGCACCAGCGCGGTGGGCAGATCGCCCTCGACCTCGTAGGCCAGCGCGAGGTTGTAGTGCGCCTTCCCCGAGACGCGCGGCCGCGGGTCGTCCACGAGGCCCTGCCAGATCGCCTTCGCACCCTCCCACTCCGACGCCCGCGCGTAGTGCTTGCCCTCGACCAGCTGGGGGTCGCCGCCGCCGTAGTACTTGCGGGAGAGCGTGACCCAGGTGGGCGCGATGCGGCGTGAGTACTCGGCGCCCATCCCGGCGCCGACCATACGCATCGCGTCGTTCTGGCTGGGCAGCCCCGCGATCGCGACCGGCAGCGTGTCGGCGCTGTTGCTCCAGCTGCGCTGCCGCGCCCAGTCGCGCGCCTCGTCGAGGATACGGTCCTCGTGCGCATCATAGAGGCGCCACGACGCGAGCACGCGTGTGTCCCGCGTCACCGTGGGGTCGGTGTAGACGCGCCGCGGATCGATCGGGTTTCCGTCGATGGTCAGCGCGGAGTTGGAGTCGAAGGCCTCGAGCGAGAGCAGCGCGTCGCAGCCCGCCTGACGGCAGATCCGCTGCACGGTGCGAAAGTCGAGCTGGGTGTCGAACAGGCTCGCGCCGACGTCGCGCCGGCTCACGTTCGGCGACACCACCTGGAACCGGGGCGACTCGGCCAGCGCGACGACCATCGCGCTCACCGCCTGAGCGGCGCCCTCGCGGTCGCCCATGATGCCCTCGCCCGTGAGGATGCCCTCGATCGTGCCGAGCACGGTCTCACCAGCGTTCTTCGGAGCGCTCCGATCGATGACGCCGATCACCTGGATGTCGGAGGGCACGGTGACGAGCGAGGGCTGGAGCACGGGCACCCGAATGGCCGGCGCGCAAGCGCTGGCCAGGGCGGCGAGCAGGACGAGAGAGGCGGGTCGCGCGGTCATGGTTCCTCCAAGCAGAGATGCGCGAAGGACGGCTCCGCACCGCCGCCATTCGACCACCGGAGGTCGCCAGTTGTCACGCATCGACGATGGGCTAGTTCTCGACGGTCGCGTAGTCGAGCTGCCAGATGCCGGTGTCGCTGGTGAGCTGGAACGCGACCACGTTGTATTGGGTGATTGCGTACCACTCACCCGCGAGGAGCGTGTCGGTGCCGTCGGTCTCGAGCGTGTAGCGCGCGCAGCGGTCGCCCCACTCCGCGGTCCAGGTCACCGGGCAGGTCGCGAGCCCCTCGAAGGTGCTCGTCCACACACTGCCGCCGGTGGTGGTGGTGGTCTGGTCGCCGCCGAGCATCTCGCCCAGCGCGAACTTCAACGGCGGGTTGTAGACCACCGAGCCGCTCGGCGACTCGTAGCCCCAGATCTCGATCCCGTGGTAGCTGTGCGCCGACCAGCGGACGTCGCGGATCCAGTCCTCGGTGCAGTCGACCGCCGACTGTGGGCACTTGCGCGAGTAGGCGACCGTGAAGATCTCGACGTCGCCGTCGTGGCCGGTCGTCGTCTCGGCCTCGAGCGTCCCGAGCAGGCGGTAGCCGATCGAGGTGTCCGAGCTCACGAACTCCCACGTGCGCGCACCGTCGAACGGGAAGTACGGGCGCATCTGAACACCGCCGTAGCTGACGGGGTTCTCGCACGCCGCCAGGGCGAGCAGCAGGACAGGTGCAAGGGAGCTGCGCATACGGGCCTCCGCGGAAGCTGATGTGTAGCATCGGCCCGAGCCGATCGCCAACGGCTCGCCTGCCCCCGTGGCGCCCGCCGACCGACGGATTAGGGGCACGGACCATGGCCGCACCACCCCCCACCAACGTGCTCCCCTGGAGCGGCCTACGCGTGGAGATCACGCGGCTGGCCTCGCTCGGCTGGCCGGTGTCGCTCGGCAGTCTCGGCATGGTCACGATGTACGCGGTGGACACCGCGATGGTGGGCCACCTCGGCAAGGCCGAGCTCAGCGCCGTCGCGCTGGGCAACCTGTGGCTCGGCGCCGTCGCCATCGTCGGACGCTCGGTGATCCACGGCCTCGATCCGCTGGTCGCCCAGGCGTTCGGTGCCCAGGACCGCGAGGCGGCGGGCGACGCGCTCGTCCGGGGGCTCCAGGTCGCCTTGCTCGTCTCGATCCCGGTCCTGCTCGTCCTGCAGCTCGCGGCGCCAGGGCTGCGCCTCCTCGGCCAGCCCGAAGCGCTGCTGCCCGACGCACAGACCTACATCCGTACCGTCTCGTTCGGCATCGCGCCGATGATGGTGTTCTGGGCGATGCGCCAGTGGCTGCAGGGGCTGGGCCTGATGAAGCCGGCCACGTGGGTCGCGCTGGTCGCGAACCTGATCAACGTCGCGCTGAACGTGGTGTGCATCTACGGCGTCGGCGGGGTGGGTGGCTGGGGCATCTGGGGCGCGGGCTGGGCCACCACCGGCAGCCAGGTCTTCCTCGCGCTCGGCCTCGCGTGGCTGGTTCGACACGAGCTCGCGGCGTGGTGGCCGACGACGCCGCGGTGGGGCGACGTGCGCGCGCTGGCCACGGTGCTCGGACTCGGTGTCCCGATAGCGCTCCAGGTCGGCCTGGAGATGTGGGCGTTCAACGGCGCCGCGATCATGATGGGCTGGCTCGGGAGCACCGAGATCGCCGCGCACGCGGTCGCGCTGAACCTCGCCTCGGTCGCGTTCATGGTGCCGCTCGGGTTCTCCGCTGCGGCGGCCACCCGGGTCGGCAACCTCATTGGCGCCGGCCACCGCTGGCAGCCCTCGGGCTGGGTAGCGATCGCGATGGGCTGCGCCGTGATGTTCGTCTCGGGCGTGCTCTTCCTCGCCTTCCCCCGCCTGCTGGCCCGGATCTACTCGACGGACGCAGAGGTCATCGCGCTGGCGGCGGCCCTGCTGCCCTTCGCCGCCGTGTTCGGCTTCTTCGACGGGCTCCAGGTCACCGCGTTCGGCGTGCTGCGCGGCGCAGGCGACGTGCGCGTGCCGTCGCTCGTCAACGTCGTCGGCTACTGGGTGATCGGGCTGCCGGTGGGCTGGTGGCTCGCGTCGCGCCAAGGCATGGGGCCCTACGGGATCTGGGCCGGACTGGTGCTCTCGCTCGGCATCGTCGCGACGCTGCTGCTGTGGCGGGTCGCGGTCACCGGCCGACGCGGCGGCGTTCGCGTGGGCGCTCACCAGGGGAGCGCGTCGTAGTCCTCGCACGACAGGGACGGGATCGCCGCGGCGCGCGCCTCGCACAGCGCGAGGGTGCGCCCGCCCTCGCCCGCGTCACGCTCCAGCACGCGCTGGCTCCACACCCAGGTGTGGCACCACGCCACGTGATCGTCGGCGTCCTCGTAGCCGCGGTCGGTCCACGACAGGCCCTGCGCGTCGAGGCACGCCGCCTGCATGGCCGTCGCCTCGACGCACATCGCCTCGCACGCGGGCGGGACCCGCGCGCAGCCGGTGAGCGCGACGAGGGCGAGCGCGACCCTCAATAGAACGCGATCCGGTACGGCGGCAGCGCCGTCTCGATCCGCTCCTCGAGCACCTCGCACGCGTCCACGTCCGCGACGAGCAGACCGCTGGGGCCTGCGAAGCTGCGCACCGCGACCCACGCGCGACCCTGATCATCGACGGCGGGCCCGGTGATCCAGTCCGCGGTGGGACCGAACAGGTCCGTGACCTCTCCGTCGAGGGACACGCACTTCAGCGCGTAGGTGAAGTCGGCGTGCTCCGCGACGATCACGCCCTGACCGCTCGCTGCGCCCGCGTACGCGGCGATGCTGTACCCGAGGTCCTCCGTGGTCACGAACGGCGCCTCGGGCGCGCCCTTCGTCGGGTGCAGCACCGCGAGCCCGCCGTCGAGGTTCCCGTACGAGCCGGTGCGGACGATCAGGGCGGTCGGATCGCTGGGATGCGGGTAGACCTGCGGGCTCGGACCGACCTCCCAGGACTGCACGACGTCTCGGGTCAGCGCGTCGACCGCGACCACGCGCCCCCCGTCGTCTCCCCAGCCGTCGTCGCGGTTCAGGCGCTCGAGGGCCACGTAGATCCGATCGCCGATCACGACCATCGTCGACGCCTCCGGGATCCCGTCCGAGCCCGCGTAGGCCGAGAGGTCCACCGTGCCGAGCGACGCGCCGTCGGCCGCGCCGAACACGCCGAGCGCGTCCCGCTCGTAGAGCGAGACGAACAGCCCCTCGTCGTGCAGCGCCACCCGGTGTGGGTTGGTGCCGCTGCCGGTCGAGAACTGCGCCACGGGTGCCGTCCACTGGCCCGGCGCGTACACGGTGACCGTGTCCACGCCGAACCCGTTGATCTGGAACACGCGCCCCCCCTGCACCTGCACGGTCGGATCCGCCGAGGTGGGCACCAGGTCGTCTGCGACCGTGAACACGTCGAGGGCCACGGTGGAGAGCCCACCGACGGCGAAGTCGGTGGTGGTGACGACCGCGTGGCTGTGGCGCACGGGATCGTGATCGTCGGTGTCGTCGACGGTGTCGTTGTCGCCTCCGATCGGAGCGGTGCAGGCGGCGAGCAGCAGGAGGGGCAGGGCGCGGATCATGGCTTCCTCTGGGGCTGCCAGCGCACGGTCGCGAGTACGGTGCGACCGGGCAGCGGGTAGCCGGAAAAGTCGGTGACGGACTGCAGGATCCGGGCGGGATCGCTCGGATTCAGCGGATTGCGGGGGACGACCTCGACGATGCGATCGGTGAGGTTGAGGACCTCGGCTTCAATCGACCAAGCGGGATGCGGGGCCACGCGCGCGGACAGTCCGTGCAGCGCGCGCGGCGTGGCGCGGAACCAGTTGGTCGCGTCCCAGTACTCGCCGGTGGCGAGCGAGAACGTATACGTAAGCCGCCACCGATCGGACGGCGGCCGCACGGCGAGGCGCTGGTAGGCCTCGACGCCCGGCACCCGCGGCAGCCGGTTGCCCGCGTAGGCCGGCAGATCGGAGAGGTTGCGCGCGTCGGACGCGGTGAGGTTCGACTGGCTCTCGACCCACTCGAGGAGCACGAAGGTCGCGGCGGACTCGACGCCCAACACCCGCGCGCGGCCGATGTTCACTGGAATCACGATGCGCTGGCCGTTCTGCACGTACGCGATCAGGTCGGTGGACGCGGTGGCGAACAGGGTGAGCTCCAACGTGCCGCGGAGGGGATCGGCCGCCGGCAGCGCCCACCGCGCACCCAGATCGCCCTGCCAGCCCTGCTCGGGGCGCAGATCGGCGCGCCCCTGGAACGCGCCGCGATCCCCGAACAGCTCCATGAAGTCCGGGGGCCGCAGGTAGCGCCCGATGTTGGCCTTGAGCGCGAGCCCTTCCACCGGACGCCACAGCGCGCCGAGCCGCGGTGTGAACGCCCAGGTCGTACTGCGCTCGCCGGTGTCGGGATCCCGCGCGGTGAGCATCTGCCCCTGCACGAGCGGCTGCACGAGGAGGCGGTCTGCCGGGTCGCGCACCGAGACCTGCGCGCCGAGCGTGCTGGACCAGCGCGTCCGGGGCTTGTCCACACGCCCCTCGAGCCGATCGAGCGAGTGGTAGCGATCGAGGTGCGCGTCCGCGGTGAGCGAGGCCGTCAGCGGCGCGCCCAGCGCATGCACGACGTGCCCCCGACCGCCCACCGTCGTCGTGGTGTCGCGGGTCCACTGGCGTCCGAGGCCGATCTCGGCGGCTCGATCGTCGAAGCGCTCCTCGCGCCACTGTCCCCACAGCCGACCCTGCGCCGTGGTCGCCCCGCGCTGCGCGTCGACCTGCGCCACGCCGAGGTTGCGCGACACGCCGTACCGCACCGCGCCCGTGGGCACGGAGATCGGCCCCGGCACGCCCTCGGCACGCCACAAGAAGCTGTCGAGCAGGGTGAGCCGCAGCGCGCGGTCCCCCACGCGGATCCGCCCGAGCGCGTGCGCCTGGTGCGTGTCGTTGTTCTCGCGCACGCGCACCCTGTCGTCGCGCGGGTTGTAGGGCGTGCGCTGGTCGTCGAAGTAGCGGAACGCGCCCGCGGTGGAGAACCCGTCCACCGCGAGCAGCGCGTCGACGCGACCGACCGACGCACCCGCATCCGCGTGCAGCCGGCCGGTGCGCAGCGAGCCGAGCCCGACGGACACCGACGGCGGGGACGACGCCTCCCCCGACACGAGGTTGACCACGCCCCCCATCGCGGACGTGGCGTGCTCGGCGGGCGCCGCACCGCGGTACACCTCGATCCGCTGAAACGCGCGCAGCGGCAGCTCAGCGAGGTTGACCGCGCCGGCGCCGTCCGGGTTCAGCGGTACGCCATCGAGCGCGACGACGACTTGGCGCGCCGACGACCCGCGGATCCCAACCGTAGCCCAGTCGCCGAGGCCGCCGAGGCGCTGCACGGTGACGCCGCTCGCCGACTCCACCGCGGTGGCGACGTCCGTGCTCGCGGGCAGCGCGCCGTCGATCGCGATGACGGTCACGGACGCCGACGTCGCCCCGGGGTCGATCCCCTCGACGCGGTCGCCGCGCACGAGCACCGTCTCGGACGGTGCGCGCACCGCCGCGTCCGCGGGGCCGGGGGCCTCCGCAAACGCGAGCACAGGGAGCAACAGCAGCGAGAACAGTCCGACCTTCCCCGATCATGCGGGGACGGAGGTGCTGGTCACGACGGGACGGTCGAAGCCGGCCCTCCTTCCCCGAAGGACCTTCGCAACAGACTCGTCAGGCCGGTCTCCTGGCTCCTGGATCGTCCGTCCTCCGCGCCTTCCCGGTGCAAACCGGTGGCTCTTGCGGGGACGTCCCCAGTCACAGTGGCGGGGGCCGCGCCGGTGTCACACCGGCTTCCCTGTTTCACCCCGCTGAGCGGGGCACCTGCGAGCACGAATACGTCAAGGAACCACGCGCTCTATAAAGAGGCGCGGGCGTCACGTCAAACCCGCCACCGTCACAGCCACACCCGGACCAGCCCGTAGACCTCGCGCAGCGCGGGCACGTAGAGCAGGTCGCTGACGTAGAGCCAGTACGATGCGCGCAGCCCGGCGACCCCGGCGACACCGAGCGCGACCGCACCGAGCAGGGCTGGCTCCCACGCGGCCATGCGGAGCGGGCGTCGCTCGACGCGCGGCGCGTTCGGATCGAATCCGCGCACGTCGAGCGCCTCGGCCAACCGGCGCGCGCGTCGGACCGAGCGCGCGACCGCAGGCAGCAGCAGCGAGGCCTCGAGCGCGAGCCACGCCCACGGCGACCGCGCAGCCACGCTCCGCCCTCGGCGCGCCCGCGCGCTGCGCACCACCCAGAGCTCACGGCCGACGATCGGCACGAAGCGCAGCGCCGTCACCGCGAGGAACGCGAGGCCCCAAGGCACCCGAAGGCGCACCAGCGCCGCGAACAGCCGATCGGTCGGCGTCGAGGTCGCGACGGCCAGCCCAGCCAGCGTCACCGCGACCAGTCGGAGCGACTGCACCAGCCCATGCGTCACCCCCTCCCGCCACACGGTGATCGGCCCGAGCGAGAGCAGCGCGACCCGCGGCTCGTCCGCGTAGAACAGGCCCTGCGAGAGCACCGTGCTCCACACCACCGCGGCGACCGCGGCGACCGCGCGCCACCGCCACGCACGCCCGATCGGCTGAACCGCCAGCGGGATCGCAGCGAGCGTCGCGAGGAGGCCCAGCGAGAAGGGCCGGTCGAGCAGCACGGCGAGCGCGCCGACCGCGAGCAAGAACCCGAGGCGGGTGCGTGGGTCCATCACGACCACCGCGCGGCGAACGCCGCCGCGTCGAGGAGCGGCCAGCCGCGCGCCGCGCACAGCGCCGCCAGCGGCGGCAGCGCGACCGGTCCGCCCGGCAGCAGCGCGGCCGGCAGCGCATCCGGCGCCACGTCGGCCACCAGCCGTCCGCCGTCGAGCAAGAGCACGCGCGTCGCGAACCGCAGCGCGAGGCCGACGTCGTGGGTCGCGAACACGAGCGCCGAGCCGGGCAGCGCTTCGTCGAGCGCGGCGAGCACGCCGTCCACGCTCGCGTCGTCCTGACCGGACGTCGGCTCGTCGAGCAGCAGCACGTCGGGCGCGCAGGTCAGCGCGGCACCGACGGCAACACGCAGCCGCTGCCCACGCGAGAGCGCCTGCGGCGCGCGCTCGAGCAGCGCCTCCAGGCCGAGCGCGCCCGCCACCCGCGCCACCGCGTCCGCCACGTCCGCCGCGGGCAGGCGACGCTCACGTGGCCCGTAGGCAAGCTCGGCGCGCACCGTGGCCGAGAACAGCGAGAGGTCAGGGTCCTGCGGAACCGGCACCACCCGGGCCCCACCCTCGATCCGCCCGACGCCGACCTCGCCGGCGAGCGCCGCGAGCAGGGTGGACTTCCCCGCCCCGTTCGCACCGAGCAACGCGACGCGCTCGCCGGCGTGCAGCGTGAGCGACACGCCGCGGAGCGCCTCGGTCGTGCCGTAGCGGTGGCGGAGATCCTCGGCGTGAAGGAGGCGCGGCGCGCTGCCGGGCGCGATGGTCGCTGCGCCGGGCGGCTCACGCCGCGCTCCCGTCGCGGTCGCCGGACGGAGCGGATCGATGCCCGCCTCGCGCAGCGAGCGACCGCGCGCGCGCAGCCGCGCCTCGACGTCCAGCAGTGCGGGCACCGCGAGCCCGCCGGCGCGCAGCAGATCGGGGTCGAGCGCGTCCGGTGCCACGTCGCGGATCAACCGCCCCGCAGACATCCACCACACCCGATCGCACCACCCGAGGCACGCCTCGATCCGGTGCTCGACGAGCAGGATCGCCGTACCTTCCGCCGCGAGCGCGTCGAGGCGCTCGAGCAGGGCGCGCGCCGCCGCGGGGTCGAGCATCGCCAGCGGCTCGTCGAGCAGCAGCAACGGCGCGCCGACCGCGAGCGTGGCCGCGACGACGAGCCGCTGCTGCTGCCCCCCCGAGAGCGCGCGAGGGTCGCGATCCGGCGCCACGTCGAGGCCGAGCAGCGGCAGCAGCGCGTCGATCCGCGCGTCGATCCGCGCGGGCTCCCAGCCCACCGACTCGGGTGCGAACGCGATCTCGTCCGACACCGAGCCGGTGACGAGCTGATCGGCCGGATCCTGGCTCACGAGGCCGACGAGCGCCGCACGCTCGGCGGGCGACGCCACCGCCGGATCCCGGCCGAGGATCCGCGCCTCGCCGCGGGCCTCGCCGTCGCCGAACCGCTGCAGCAGGCCCGCCGCCAGCCGGAGCAGCGTCGACTTCCCACAGCCGCTCGCCCCGGTGAGCAGCACCTTCTCGCCGGGCCGCACCGCGGCGCTCACCCCGTCGACCGCGGGGGTGTTGGCGCCGGCGAACGTCCAGCCGAGCTCCGTGAGCGTCAGGCTCACGACGCCACCCGCCGCACCGCGTCGGCGAACCCGACGGCGAAGAAGCACCCGATCACGACGTAGAGGAAGCCGTGCAGCCCGATCATCAACGCGACGTACCAGTCGGCGAGGAACAGGCGGTAGAGGACCACCGTGGTGACCAGTCCGGACGCCACCGCGAGCGCGTTCGCGACGCCGAACGCGAGCGAGAGCCGCAGCCACCGCGCGCCCCTCCCCTGTTCGCGCCAGGCCGGATCGCGCGTGAGCCCCACCACCCACAGCCCGCCCTCGAGGAAGAACACGACCGAGCCGAGGTAGAGCAGGTCGGCGGGGTGGAAGCTCCCGAGCGCGAGGCCACGCAGCAGCCATCCGACGAGGCTCGCGAGCGTCACCACCCCAGGGCGCGGGATCAGCGTGATCAGGGCCGCGAGCAGGCAGGTGCGGAACGCGTCGTCGACCAGCCCGGTGAGCAGCGGCGCGAAGGGCCCGAGCACGGTCGCCACGCCGTAGCCGAGCAGGCGGGACGCGGCCGCGACCACGAAGGTGAGCGAGCCGAACAGCGCGATCGTCATCAGCTCGGCGGTGTCTCGCCCGGAGAGCCACGCCCGCCCGCGCGCTGCCAGCGCGAGCAGCCCGAGCAGGCTCGCGACCACGGAGAGCACGAAGCCACCGCTGGCCCACGCGCTGCCGCGCCTCAGCACCAGCGGCGCCTCCACCCGATGCACCGGCTCGGACGATCCGAGCGGCGTCACCTCGATCACCCGCGTATAGCGGCCCACTTCGGCGGAGGACGCCTCGACGAACACGGGCAGCACCGCCGTGGCCTCAGCGCCCGCCGGCACGCGCAGCAGCGTCGCGACCGCGCCCCCGGGCGACGGCGCGCCACGGACACGCGAGCGGAACGCCGGCGCCGGTGCGCCGTCCGCGCCGACCACCCACGCGCTCACCGCCAGATCGACGGGGCGCGTCCCGTCGTTTCGCAGCGTCACCGCCTGATGCGCCCACGGCGCCTGATCGTCGCGCGGCCGCCAGCCCCACGAAGTCGTGACGAGGAGATGCGTCCACCACGAGGCCGGAAGGTCGACGCGATCGGCGGGGCGCGCGCGATCGACGCGCCCGCGCCGATCGGTGGGGAACGCCCACGCGTCGATGGGCAGCGCCGCACGAACGTCGTCCAGGCTCGCGCGCTCGACGTCCAGCGTGAACCGCCGGGTCTGCGCCCCCGCGACGACCGTGACGGGGATCGGGCCGGGTCGATCGACCGACCACCGCACCACCTCGCGCGCGCCGGGGACGCCGAGCGCGACGCGCTGGGCTCCGCCGGGCCAGACGACGTCGACCTCGACCGGCTCCCGCGCGGTGAGCACCACGCCGACCTCGACGGTCGACCCATCCGCGAGCACGACCGGGAACACGTCGCCGTTCGTGGCGGGACGCCGCTCCTGACCGAGCGGGGCTGCGACTGCGATGGCGACGGGCTCGCGCGGCGGTCCGATCACCGCCACCTCGATCGCGCCCGAAGCGCCGGACGCGCGCAGCCGATACGCGGCGCCGGCTTCGAGCGGGGCGCGCAGCGACACCTCGATCGCGGGGCGCGGCAGCGTGCGGGCGGCCACGGGCGCCCCGTCCTCCGTGGCCAGCGCGACCCGATCCAGGGGCGCGCTCGCGCGGATCTCGACGCCGTCGGGCGACGCGTCGACCGCGAGCATCAACGGCTCCGGTGCACACGCGGCCAGGCAGGAGGCCGCGATCGCCAGGAGCCACCTCATCGGAGCACGGTCACCTGATAGGCCCCGCGCGCGCCGCCCGCCCGATCCGGCTGCGGCACCTCGACCACCGCGACGCGACCATCGTCTGCCAGCGCCTGCCGGAAGAACACGGGCGAGGCGGTCGCGCAGAACGCCTCGAGCCGCTCGCTCCCCGACCCCTCACCGTCGAGGCGGAACACGAGCGCGCCGAACAGATCCTCACGGCGATCGGTGTCGCGCGCCCCGGCGCCGACCACCAGCGCGCGCCCGTCGGGCGACGTCGCGAACCCGTGCAGCGCGTGGGGGCCGCGCCAGGTCCACACGTCCGCCAGTCCGCGGTCGAGCACGCGGAGCGCGTTCTCCTCCGGGTGGGGCGCCGGTGGTCGCATCGCCGGATCGGCAGCCCCCCACGGGATGCTGCTCGCGAAGGTGAGCACCACCGCGCGATCGCCGACCAGCGCCGCGTGGCCGATCGTCGCGCCGACCGGCACGTCACCGGCGCGCACCGGCGTCCCGAGATCGCGCTGTACGACCTCGCCGGTCGCGAGATCGTGTCGGAACACACGCCCGTCGGTGGCGCCGACGAGCAGCGCCTCGCCGTCGAGGTCCACCGCCTCCCACAGAAAGACCGCGTCGTAGTAGGGCAGCAGCGGCGGGTAGGTGTGCGCGGTGCGCGGGGTGAGGTCGGGCAACGCGAGCACCTGTACGCCGCCTACCGGCAACGCGGGCGCCTCGCCGGTGGCCGAACGCCCGACCGGCACCGCGACCGCACCCGGGCCGACCCGCGGGTGCATCAGCGTGACGGACGCGGGCTCCGGTGGCCACGCCGCGCGCACCGCGCCGTCCGGCCCCACGACGAGGAGCTGGGACGCGTTGCGCCGCGCGCCGTCCGCGACGTCCCACGCGTGCACCGCCGCCACGAGCAGCGCGCCGTCGGGAAGCACCTGCAGACCGTAAGCGGCGGGCAGCGTGTACACCCCGAACACGTCGTCGGCGGGCGGCGGCGCCGAGGTGCCGACCCGGTCCGCGAGGCGGAGCGTCCACCGGCTCGCGAGCGTGTCCGGGTCGAGCGCGTGGACGAGGGCGTCCGGGGACTGCTCGGCCGCGTACAGCGTGCCACCGTCGGGCGACCACACGACCTGCTTGACCATCGACTCCGCGAGCCGCCGCCGCGCGACCACCGCACCGCTCCACCCGTCGAGCACCAACACCTCGCCCAGGTAGGAGCCCACCGCGAGCCGGGCGCCGTCCGGCGAGAACGCGAGCGCGGTGTCCGGGGCTGCGCCGCCCGAGACGACGCGCCGCGACACGTCGCCGAGCGGGACGTGGAACAGGGGTACGCACTCCGCCGCGTGCGGCGCGCGCGCGGGCCCCTCGGGCAACGCGATCTCGTCGCCAGGTTGCCACGCGACCTCGAGCAGCCACCGCCCCTGCCCGAGCGCCCGCGCCCCGGGCGCCGCGCCGTGCACCACCACCCCGTCCCGCACGAACACCGGCTCCGGCGCGGCGGGCGCGGGGGAACCGCAGGCGGCGAGCAACAGGGCTACGAGCATCGGCCTCTCCGGGGGGCGCCCCCTAACATTGGATCCTCGGGCAGGTAGGGTCGGCCGGACCGGCTGTCGATTGATCACTTCTCCACGAAGTCTGGATGAAGGCTGGTTTACGAGGATCTAGGAACGTGGGGCGGGCGTCCCGCCCGTCGATTGATCACTTCTCCAAGAAGTCCG
>CAYQSE010000079.1:4321-22201 GCA_964419905.1 uncultured Enterobacteriaceae bacterium | reverse complement strand
CGACCACGACGCGGAGAAGTTCGGGATCGGAGGGGTGCATGGCGCAACCTCTAGGCACCCGTGTGGCGCTCGGGAACCTGCCCGCCTGGGTGGGGGAAGATTCCGACACGCGATGACGTGATCCGGACGCGGCGGCCCGATAGAGGCCGCGCTCCGGGAGGTGCGCTTGGTGTGGATGTTGCTGGGATCCGTCGCGTTCGCGTCGGACGCGCTCTTCGAGGTCGACGCGGTGGTGCACACGCTCGACAACGGGCTGGTGGTCATCCTCGAGGAGGACCACCGCACCGACCAGGTCGCGCTGCACCTGCACTACGGCGTGGGTTCACGCGACGAGCGACCGGGCGAGTACGGCTGCGCGCACCTGTTCGAGCACGTGATGTTCGAGGGGTCGTCCAATGTCGGGCCCAACCAGTTCGACGCGTTGCTCACCGGCGCCGGCGGGTGGAACAACGCATACACGAGCGAGGACGAGACGGCCTACTTCATGGCGTTCCCGTCCGGCGCGCTCGACCTCGCGCTGTTCCTCGAGTCCGACCGGATGGCCTTCCTCCAGGCGGGGCTCACGCAGGACAACCTGTCCAACCAGCAGCTCGTCGTGCTCCAGGAGCGCGAGCAGGGCTACGCCGAGCCGAACGGGCGCGACTTCGACGCGCTCACGCGCCTCGCGTTTCCCCAGGGGCACCCCTACCACCACCCGGTGATCGGCACGGTGGCCGACGTGTCGGGCTTCCAGCTCGACGCGGTCACCGACTTCTGGCAGCGCCACTACCGCCCGCGCAACGCGGTGCTCGTGCTCGTCGGCCACTTCGACGCACAAGAGGCGCTCGGCCGCGTGATCCACTGGTTCTCGGACGTCCCCGATCCGGGCCCGCCCGAGCCCCGCGCCACCGTGGCCGAGGTGGCCACCGTGCCGGCGTCCGGGCTCGTCGAGGATCGGGTCGAGGACTTCTCGTCCTACCTGTCGTGGCAGACGGTGCCGCTCGGGCACGCGGACGAGCCCGCGCTCGATCTGCTCGGCTGGGTGCTCTCGGGCGGTCGCAGCACCCGGCTCGACGACCGGCTGTACTACAACTCGTCGCTCGCCACGAGCACGAACGCCTTTCACTGGGCCTCCGAGCTCGATGGCCAGTTCGTCGTCGCGGTGTCGAGCGACGCGGCGCGGCTCGAGCGACTCGAGAAGGTGTCCATGAAGGAGATCGCGAAGATGGCCCGCAAGGCGCCGAGCGCCGACGAGCTGAAGCGCGCGAAGCTCCAGGTGCGCAGCGGGGTGCTCGATCTGCTCGAGGATCCGGTCGGTCGCGCGGGCGTGCTCGCGGACTGCTGGCGGCACAACGGCACGCCGGACTGCATCGTGTCCGAGTGGGCGCGCTACGAGGCGGTCACCGCCGATGATCTCACCCGCGTGGCCCGCACCTACCTGGTGCCGGAGCGCCGCGTCACCCTCAGCACCGTGCCCGCCGGGCGCGGGGGCGCGCTGCCCGGCGCCGTCCCGGTGGAGCTGCCATGATCCCGTTCGTGCTGTTCGCCGCTATCTCTGCCTCCGCGGGCGATCTCACGGCGGCATCCGACGCCACGTCTCTCGTGTCGGTGGGCCCCGATCGCTCGGCCCCGCCGCCGATCCGCCCGCCGGTGCCGCTGGACCTCCCCGAGCCCGAGGTGTGGGAGGTTCGCCCCGGCGTGCGCGTGCACCTGGTCACCGTGCCCGAGGTGCGCAAGGTCAGCGGGGCGGTGTGGCTGCACCGCGGCTCGCTCGATCTCGACGGCGCGCCGACGATGGCGGCGGCGCTCACCGGCTGGCTGCAGGATGTGGCCACCGAGACCCACGACTCGGTCGAGCTCGAGATCCTGCAGGATCTCACCGACACGCGGGTGATGTCGTCCGCCCCTGCGCTCCGGCGCACCCGGATCGACCTCGAGACGCCCCGCGAGAACCTCGCCGATGGGCTCACGCTGCTGGCCGAGGTGCTCGAGGCGCCGACCTATCCGAACAAGGACCTCAAGCAGGTCAAGCAGCTCAGGCACTTCTGGTACACGGTCGAGGCCCCGAGCAGCCAGAAGGCCGTCACCTCGCAGCTCGCGGAGCACGCGTGGTACCCCGCGGACACGCCGTGGGGGATGCGCCCGGACCTCGACGGGCTGGACGCGCTGAAGCGCGCGGACCTCCGCGCGCGGCACGCGCAGCTGCTCGCCGAGTCGCCGATCACGCTGATGCTCGTCGGTGACGTCACCCGTGCCGACCTCGAGCCGCTGCTGACTCGGACGCTCGGTGACGTCGGCACGCCCGGCGAGGAGGGGGCGGTCCCGGAGTTCACCCCCACGCCCGGACTCCGGGTGTATGCGGCGGACATGCCCGGCCAGGAGCAGGCCACCGTGATGGTCCGCACCGACGCGCCGTCGCGAACGCACGCCGATCGGCTGCCGTTCGAGGTGGTCAACTGGGCGCTCGGTGGGCACTTCATGAGCCGCCTCAACGCCAACCTGCGCGAGGAGAAGGGCTTCACCTACGGGGCCGGCTCCGGCTACCGGATCCGCGATACGCACGGCGCGTGGACCGCGCAGGTCACCGTGAAGGTCGAGAACGTCGGCGCGACCTTGCAGGAGATCCAGCACGAGGTCACGCGCGTGCGCGACGCGGGGATCGCCGACGACGAGATCGACGCGGCGTGGAAGGAGTGGGTCGGTGGTTGGAACGGCGTCCAGCAGACGGCGAGCAGCGCGTTCGGGTTCTATGGGCGGCTGTTCGAGGACGGCCTGTCGGTCCAGACCGCGCGCGCGGACCTCGACGCGCTTGCGGCCCTCGATCCCGACGCGACCCGGGCGGTCGCCCAGCGATGGTTCGCCGCCGATGGTCCGTGGATGTGGGTCGTCGTCGGAGATCGCGAGAAGATCGCCCCTCAGCTCGACGCGCTGGGCGTCGAGGTGGAGTGGGTCGCACCGCATGACGCGATCCTGGGCGCCTTCTGAGCTAGGGAAAGTTTTCTCCGCCATGGTAGGGTCCCGGCCGGAGGCGACATGGCGAACGATCCGGACGACGTGGAACTGGACGATGACGACGGCCCGCGTGGCGGGGGTCTGGCGGCCTGGGTGCTTCCGTTCGGCACCTCGCTCGTGGCCCTCGCCGTCGGCGCGATGGTCGGCGGCGGTATCGTCGCGATGATCCCGCGCAAGCCGACCCTGGTCGAGGTGTCGCGCGCGCTCACCAACGAGGAGATCGAGGCGATCTGCGCGCCGGTGGTGGGCGAGGCGGTGGCCGCAGCGGCCACCGATCTCGAGACGGCCGAGTCGAAGGTGCGCACGCTCGAGGTCGAGGTGGCCGAGAAGCAGAGCGCCGTGGCCGAGCTCGAGGCCGAGATGAAGCGTCGCGGCGCCCGCGGCGCCGAGCTCGCCAAGCAGCTCGAGACCGCGAAGCGCGACCTGGCCACCGTCGAGGGCCGGCTCGAGAAGGCGCTCCAGGAGAAGGAGACGCTGATGGTCGAGCTGCGCAAGACCGAGATCGCGCTCGAGGATCAGGTCGTCAAGACCGGGCTCGCGAAGGACGAGGGCGTCGTGTTCAAGTGGCGCAGCTTCGTCGGCCTGGCGCAGCTGCAGATCTGCGACAAGGGCATGCGCCGCAAGATGGGGCGTTGCCGAGAGACGGTCGCGGCGTCGCTCGACGGCAACATCCGCAAGAAGGTCGAGCACTGCCTGCGCGCCGAGCAGGAGTCGCCGTCGCTCGTCGAGGCCGCGAAGGGGCAGGAGCTGCCTGCGTTCGCGATGTGGCTCGACCAGGAGGATCGCGTGACGCGCGGCTGGTACGTACGACTGTGCGACCCTTCCCTGCCCGAGGCGACGAACTTCCAGGACTTCGACCTCGACGAGGCGACGCAGGAAGCGCTCGGGCAGTAGACGCCGCTCACGCGGCGTCGCTGTGGAACTCGCCCGTCGCGGGATCGATGCGGGCGGCTGACAGGGCCTCCTGCACGCCCGGGTTGAACGGGTCGTCGATGCGTAGCAGCAGCCGCGCCGCGGCGAGCTTCACGGCGGACTCGTCGTCCCATACGGCCGTGTTCAGGAACGAAGCCTGGATGGGGTCGATCTCGCCGCCCTCGAGCCACGCGCGGCAACGCTCGCACGCCATCAGCGCGCGCTCGAGCGTCGGCTCCTCTGGGAACGGCGCGAGCTCGTACGGGCGCACGCCGTCACGGCCCGCGCACAGCTCGCAGCGCCCCCGCGACCGCCGGGTGAGGTCCTTGCCGAGGACCCCGAGCTGAGGTCGTTGTTTCACCCGCTTGCGCGACATGTCGCGCGGTTAGCCCGGAGTCGGCGCGGTCGCCAGTACCCACTCGGACAGCGCGCCGAGGGGGACGGCGCCCTCGGCGAGCACCACGACGCGGTCGCCGCGCAGGTCGAGCACGGTGGGGATCGTGTCGGTCGGGAACCCGAGCGCCTCGAGCGTCGCGCTCGCCCCGACGGGCAACCCAGGCAGGACCGGCGTGGCGACCACACCGTCGATGTAGGCGTCGAGCAGGGCGACCGCGACCGGGTGGCTCGGCACGGCCACCCGAACGGCGCCGCCTCGCGTCGCCATCGCGGGCACCCGCGCGCTCGCGTCGAGGACGAGGTGGAGCGGGCCAGGCCAGCAGCGCGCGGCGATCTGCCGCGCAGTCGCCGACCACACCACCCACTCGGCGAACGGCGCGCGGGGGCCGAGCAGCAGGGACAACTCGCCGCCGCGTGCGCGCAGACGCGCTGTGCTCTCGGGCCGATCGGCGCACGCGCCGAGCATCAG
The DNA here is from genome assembly GCA_964419905.1 of uncultured Enterobacteriaceae bacterium. Taxonomy (GTDB): domain Bacteria; phylum Myxococcota_A; class UBA796; order UBA796; genus JAFDJI01. The sequence continues at coordinate 17,433 of CAYQSE010000079.1, read as the reverse complement.
CCCGGTCTCGGTCGGGAACAGCACCAGCCCGCCGTCGCGCAGCAGGTCGACGGCGTCGTGGATCCGATCGCGGTCGATCACCGGGTGGCCAGCGGGGGAGGCGGGACGATCGGCACGCGCTTCGGATCGGGCGGCCGCGGCACGATCTCCATCTCACCGACGAGCACGCTCGGCGCGCGGATCCAGGTGGGCAGGCCCTCGGTGGGCCCGTACGTCCACGGCTCGCCGCTCATCGCCGCCATGAAGCTGCCGCTGGTCGACGGGCCCGCGAGCACGATGTCGCGCAGCACGAAGCGCTGCACCCCCGAGAACTGCGCGCCGCGGAGCACCTCCTCGCGACCGTCGGCGTAGCGCTTCACCAGCGCGACCGGCACGGGGAGCTGTGGCGCGTCCGGATCGAGCCACGAGGAGGCCATCGGGTCCAGGCTGCGCGTGGACGGGTCCTGGAGTCGGCGCACCACCATGACGTGATCGTGGCCGTACGAGGCGGCGAGGCGCAGCGCGCGTGCGACCAGCTTGCGCTCGGAGACATGGCGGGGCGGGCTGATCTCGATCAGCGTCGGGCGGCCCTGCGCCCGATCGCCCATACCGCCCCGGGCGTGCCCGTTGGACGTCGTCATTCCCTTGCGGGGCACGCGCGACATCAAGAGGTCCTGGACGATCCCCTCCTCGATCAGCCGCACCGACTGCGCGGGCGTGCCCTCGGCGTCGTAGCGGTACGCGCCCGGATGATCGGGATCGCGCTCGGGATCGTCCTCGGCGGACCAACCGAGCGGCAGCACCCGACGCTTCACCCGCACCGCGTTGGCGCTCCCGCCGCCCAGCTCACCGAACCAGCTGTCGAACGGCACCTCGGGCGGCGTGCCCTGGAGCTGCGGGAGGAGCAGGTAGCGGAACAGGTCGCGCGCGGCGCCGTCCTCGAACACGACCGGCCCGACATACTCGTCCTGCAGCAGCGGCGCGGTCGCCGCGTCCGCGAGCCCGGCGACCATCGCGTCGACCGCCTCGGCGAGGTCCTCGAACGCCGGCAGCTCACCTGGGTCGCGCACGGTCCACAGCCGCTGGTCGCTTAGCGACAGCCCGTCCGGGGAGCGGAGCTGCAGGCTGGCGCGCAGCGTCGTCTCGGCCATCGGGGTGCGCAGGCGCGTGCCCTCGGTGTCGATCAACAGCGCGCTGCCCATCTCGTGCCCGAGGTGCACCACGCCACGCTCCAGCACGACGCCCTCGGGCAGCGGGATCACCATCTGGGCCGACAGATCGCGGGCGAGCGCCTGCAGCCCGGCGGTGGTCGACGGCGTCGCGTGCCCCAGATCGTCGACCACGGCGCCGGTGAGCGTGTAGTCCCCCGGGTAGTCCTCGGGCGGCTCGAACTGCGCCGCCTTGCGCGAGAGCTGCTCGACGGCCTCCTTGTAGGCGCGATCGGTCGCGCGCCACAGCGCGACGGTGGTGGCGTGCGCGTCGTCGGTCATCGGCAGCGACGCGCTCTGAAAGCCGTTCTGCCAGCCGCCGAACCCAGTGTTGTCGTAGGACGGGTCGCCGACCCGCAGCTCGACGAACGCCATGCGGAGCGGATCGCTGCTTGCCCGCAGCAGGCTCCCCAGCGACGCCTCGGCGTCGACCTGGTCGAGCGAGAGCAGGCGGTAGCGGAGGTGGTAGATCGGCGGCGCCCCGGGGAGCGAGAGCTCCGCGACGCTGCGCTCCAGCTCGGCGACGAGCGGCGCGAGCAGCGGGTGATCGGGCGCATCGCCGGCGTGAGCCGAGGGTGCGAGCAGCAGCGCGAGCGCGAGCAGGCGGCTCATGGGCTCACCTCCGCCGCGCCGTCGACGTCCATCGTCGGTCGGGTGAGCAGGGGCGGTCGCTCCTGACCCTTCTCCTTGAGCTGGAACTCGAGGCGTCGGAACAGCACCGCGGGTGCGACAGCCGAGACCGGCACCCAGCCGCTCTCGGCGCCGCAGTACCCGTTGAACACCTCGGGGGTATCCGACACCGCGATCAGGTTGCTGAACGCGACGAACGGCGTGCCGACCAGATCGATGCCGCGGACCAGCTCGCTAGGCCGCCCGTCGGCGTACACGCGCCACGAGGCGCTCGCGCGGACGTTGAACGCGTTCGGCATCTGGCGCCCGGTCAGCGTGAACCCGCCGTCGATCTCCTCGACGAGGATGCCGTACTCGAGCCCCTGCGCGCGCACCTCGTCGCGAAGTTGCGCCTCGAGCGCGGCGAACGGCACGCCGCCGCGCGCCTCGATGACGAGGTTGCCCATCCGTGCGACCGGCTCGCGGCCCGCCATGCGGCGACCGTGGCCGTTGCTGTTCGGGAAGCCCGCGATCGGTGAGCGACTCATCAGGAAGCCCACGAAGTCACCGCCGCGCACGAGCTCGGCGCGCGTCCCGGGCGTTCCCTCGTCGTCGTAGCGGTAGTGCCCGTTGAGGTCGGCGCCTGCGAGGCGGGGGATCGCCGGGTCGTCGTAGATGTCGATGAATGCCGGCAAGATCGGCTTGCCGACGTACTCGGCGAACGTCTTGCCCTCGTACTCCCGCTTCTGGCGGTGCCCCTCGACGCGGTGGCCGAGCACCTCGTGGAAGAACACCCCCGCGGCCTTGCCGGCCAGGATCACCGGCCCCGCGTAGGGCTGCCCGCGCGGGGCTGCGACCAGCGCCTCGAGTCGGGTGACGAGCGCGCGCGCCCGCGCTTCGAGCGCCGCGCGTGACGGCAGCGCCTCGACGCCGTGCACGTCTTCGCTGTGGTTCACCGTCACCACGTCGCCATCGGGCGCGGTGGCGGAGACCGACAGGCTGACGCGCAGGCGGACGGCGCCGTGCTGCAGCCGCGTGCCCGCCGTGTCGACGAACACCTTCTCGGTGCGGGAGCCGCTGAGGCTGGCGTTGGACTGGTCGGCCACGCCGTCGCGCTCGAGCAAGCGACCGACCTCGACCAGCATGTCCTCCCACGCGGCGCGGTCGAGCACGAGCGGCGGCGCGGGCTGGCGGTCGACGATCGGGTCCGCGACCGGTTCGAAGTCTGGCGCCGGGCTCTCCTCGTCGACCTTCACGTTCAGGTTCGCGCGGATCATCACGATGCGCTCCGCGGCGCCGCGGTAGGTCCGGTCGATCTCGGACCACACGGTGTGGCGCAGCGCGACCTCGGCGTCGTCCTCGAGGGGGAACCGGACCTGGCTCCGGTCGCTGCCCTCCATCGCGCTGAAGCCGCGCAGCGCGTGCGTGCTGTCCAGCTCGGGCGTACCCACGCGCAGATCGACGTCGAGGAAGCGCTCGCGCAGGGTCGCGGACTGCGACAGCGCGCCGTCTCGGACGCTCACCTGCACCTGGTCGATGTCCTCGACTGCGAGCGCGACGTAGTGGGGTTGTTCGTCGCGCTGCGCGAGCGCTGCCATGGCGCGGTCGAGCTCATCGACCAGCACCGCCTCGACCGGGGTGGCCAGGGCGCTCGCCATGGCCAGGACCAAGAACCACACGATGCGACCTCCGCTGTCCCGGCAGCGTAACGTCGCAGGCGCCTCAGAGGTCGGGCTCTCCCTCGCGCTCTGCCTTGAACCACGCGATGGTCCGCGCCAGGCCCTCGTCCGAGCTCACGCGGGGGGCGTAGCCGAGCTCTTCCTTGGCGGGCTCCATGTCGTACCAGTGGTGGCGGACGAAGCCGTCGACGACGAACGGCGTGAGTCGCGGCTCGCCGGAGAGGTTGAACGTGCGCCACGTCCACGCCATCAGCCCGGCCACGCTCCGTACGAAGCCGGCGGGGAGCTTCTTGCGCACCGGGGGCACGTCGATGCCCTCGAGGAACGCGTTGACGAACTCCCACAGCAGCACGGGCTGATCGTCGCTGATGAAGTAGGCCTTGCCGGCGCAGATCGAGGTGTGGTCCTTAAGGGCGGCCTCGGCGTCGAGGTGGGCCCACGCGGCGTTGTCGACGTAGGTGAAGTCGACCTTCGCCTTTCCGTCACCCAAGATCGCGAGCTTGCCGGACTGCGCGCGGTCGATCACCCGCGGGAACAGGTTGGTGTCGCGCGGCCCATAGATCAGGTGGGGTCGCAGCGCGACCGTGGCGACGTGGCGGCTGTTCGCCGCGCGCACCATCGACTCTGCGGCCGCCTTCGACTCCGGGTAGGGCGAGAGGTGTCGCGCGGCGTAGGGGAGGTCGGGGCCGCCGCACTGGACGTCGTGCTCGTAGCCGACCACGCTCGGCGTGCTGGTGTAGATCAGCTTGCCCACCTCGTGCTCTTCCATCGCGTCGAGCAGGTGGCGCGTGCCCTCGACGTTGGGCCCCCAGTAGGTGGACAGGTGCCCCCAGAAGCCGGCCCGCGCCGCGACGTGGAACACCACGTCCTGCCCCTCGACCGCGCGTCGTACGCCGTCGCGATCCATCAGGTCGACCTGGAGGCAGCGTGCGCCGAGCGCCTCCAGCTCGGGGTAGCTGCCCCGCGCGATCGAGGTGACCTCGTCGCCGCGCTCCAGCAGCAGCTCGACGATCCGGCGGCCCAGGAAGCCGCCCCCGCCGGTGACCAGGGCCTTCATCGTGCCTCCAGGGCCTTCGGGAGCGCGTCGCCCAGGCGTGTCGTCGCCCAGGCGCGCAGATCCTCGCGGCGGATCTTGCTGTTGTGCCGCGCGTCGACCGGGAAGCCCGGGTGCGCGAGCGCGTGGTGGATGCGTCCCTCCCAGCGGGTGCCGTGCGCGCGGGCGAGGATCGCGTCGCCGAGCGCGGGCGACCACGAGACGCCAGGACGGAGCTCGACGCACAGGACCGGGGTCTCGGCGCCGGGCGCGCCGACGCCGACGAGCGCGGTGCGGAACACGTCGGGGTGCTCGTTGAACACGCCCTCGGGCGGCACCGACGGGATCATGCCGTCGGCAGCCTGGACGCGGTGCGCCTTGCGGCCGCAGAACCACAGGCGCCCCTGCGCGTCGAAATAGCCGAGGTCGCCCATCCGGTGCAGGATCGTCGCGTCGCGCCGGATCTTCGCGAGCGCGTTGGCCTCGGGCCGGTCCTTGTACTCGGGGCTGACCACGGGACCTTCGAGCACGATCTCGCCGATCTCGCCGTCGGCGACGCAGAGCGAATCCGACCACGTCGGGATCGCGTCCTCGGTGATGCCGATCACCCGCGGTGTCATGCCGGGGAATGGCAGGCCGACGCAGTTGCCGTGCCCCTGCCCGGTGAGCGCCCACGTCTCGCCGAGGATCGTGTCGGTGTCGATGTGGGTCGCCGTCATGCCCTCGGTGGCGCCATAGGTGACGTGCAGGTTGGCGCCGTCCGTGAGCCGCCGCAGCGCGCGGTGCAGGTCACCCGGGATCGGGGCGACGCCGGTGAGCACGTCGCGCAGCGTGTCGAGGCGCAGTCCGTTCGCCTCGCAGTGCGCGAACAGCTTGCGGAGCACGACCGGCGACGCGAACGCGCCTTCGGGCGAGAACTTGCGGATCGCGTCGACCAGCTTCGCAGGGTCGACCTTCGCCGGCTTCGACAGGTCCATCGCCGGCACGACGCTCGTCATGCCCTGGGCCACGTCGAACAGCACGTAGGCGGCGAACGTCTCGAGGTAGACGCGCCCGGGCACGCGACCCAGCCGCGCGTCGGCGACGTCGGCGACCGCGGCGAACACCGCGTGCGTGTAGGTCACGCCCTTCGGCAGCCCGGTCGAGCCGGACGTGAACACGATGCCCACCTCGTCGGTGGGCGCGAAGTCGTCGATCGCGAACGGCGCGTCGGCGCCCTTGCACGCGTCCAGCGTCACGCCGCCCCAGAACCAGCGTCGGCCGGCGGTGATCAGCACCTCGGCCGACGCGAACGGCCGCCGCGCGAACACCCGGATCGCGTGCACCGCGGAGAGCGCGATCACGACGCGCGGGCGGATCTGCGCGATGCACTTCAGCACGTTCTTCAGGCCCATGCCCGGATCGAGCAGCACCGGCACCGCGCCGAGCTTGATCAGCCCGAACAGCAGCCCGTAGAAGTCGGGTGACGGCTTGACCAGCAGCAGCGTGCGGTCGCCGCGTCGCACGCCTTGGTCGCGCAGGCCGTGCGCGTAGCGATCCGAGAGGCGATCGAGCGCGGCGAACGTGAGCGTCGCCCAACCGTCGGGCGCGCCGGGGCTCGCCATCGCGAGCGCGAGCCGGTCGGGATGCTCCGCGGCGCGGGCCTTGAGGCGGGCGCCGACGTTCGTGAGGCTCACGCGGGCTCCCCGTTCGCACCGGCGTCGAGCGGGTGCCGCGCGAGCCAGTCACGCAGCAGGGGGACGATGCGCGCGTGCGCGTCCTCGACCACCCAGTGCGATGCGTCGGGCCAGCTGTGGACCTCGGCGTTCGGGAAGCGTCGGATCCACTCGTCGCGGTAGGCGGTGGTGAAGCAGAAGTCCTGCTCGCCCCACGCGATCATCGTCGGGCGGTCGGTGAGCGAGGCCAGTCCGGCGTCGATCGCGAAGAACAGCCCGCGCGACGGGTGGTCGGGCTCGAGCGGGATGTCCTCGACGAAGCGCTGCACCGCGAGGCGGTCGGCGTAGCTGCGCCATGGGAGCAGGTAGCCCTCCCGCACCGGGCCGCGCAGCTTGGAGCGATCGGCGATCGCCTGCATCAGGCCCACGCGGACGAAGCCGTTGAGCCCTCGAACCATCGCGGGACCGATCACGGGCCAGCGGCACGCCTTGATCGACAAGGGCAGCGGCCCGTCGAAGCAGCCGGTGTTGAACACCACCAGACGCTTGAAGCGGTCGGGCAGCTTCAGCGCGGTGCCGAAGCCGATCGGCCCACCCCAGTCGTGCACGACCAGCGTGACGTCGTGCAGGTCGAGCGCGTCGACGAGGTGCACGAGGTTGTCGATGTGCCCCTCGAGCCGGTAGGGCCAGTCGGTGGGCTTGTCGGACAGGCCGCAGCCGAGGTGGTCGGGCACGACGCACCGATAGGTGTCGGAGAGCCCCTTGACGAGGTTGCGCCAGTAGAACGACCACGTGGGGTTGCCGTGCACCATCAGCAGCGGCTCGCCGCGCCCCTCGTCGAGGTAGTGCAGGCGGTGGCCGTGCTGCGTGTGCAGCCACTTCCCCTTCCACGGATACTCGTCGCGCAGCGCCTCGGGGATCACCAGCGCACCCCCATCATGATGCACCCGAGGCCCGAGCCGACGGCCCAGAAGCAGAGGTCCTGGCCGGGCCGGATCGTGCCCTGCGCCTCACCGAGGGCGAGCGTCAGCGGCAACGACGTCGGGCCGACGTTGCCGAGGTAGGGGAACGTCAGCAGCGCCTTGTCCATCGGAAGCTCCAGGCGGCGGAAGACATGCGAGAAGTGCGCCAGGCTGACCTGGTGGCACACGAACTGGTCGATCTGTCGCGGATCCCACTTCAGCTCGTCGATGAGGTGCGGGAAGGTCTCGACCGCGAGATCGACGCCGTGGATGAGCAGCCCGTGCGCGTTCGCCCGCATCTCGTGCAGGTTGCCCAGGCAGAGGTCGGCGTGCTGGGTCGCGGTGCGCCACACCGCCGCCTTCAACTGGTGCGTGGTGGTCGCCTCGCTCGTCGGCACGAGCACGGCGGCGGCGGCCCCCTCACCCAGGGTCAGCGCCGCGAAGTTGTCGCGGAAGGTGTCGATCGTGGCGTCGGGTGCGGCGAGTCGCTCGAGCGTGGCCTCGACGCCGACGCTCGGGGTCTCGGCGCAGGTGACGACCGCGCACCGCGCCTGGCCCTGGTCGATGAACTGCGCGGCGAGGATCAGCCCGTTGAGGAAGCCGAGGCACGCGTTGGTCACGTCGAAGGTGAAGCAGCGGCCGTCGACCCCGAGCTGCCCGCCGATGATCGCGGCGGTGGCGGGCTCGAGGTAGTCGCGCGACACGGACGTGTTGATCAGCAGATCGACGTCGGAGACGCTGCGACCGGCGCGCTCGAGGGCGCGCTCGGCGGCCATCGAGGCGACGACGCTGGGCTGGGTGCCGGGGTCGAACCACCGACGCTCCCGCACGCCCGACAGCTTCTCGACCTGCCCGCGCGGCATGCCGAGGCGCTTGAGCGTGTGCGCGAAGCGATCCTCGAGCGCCTCGCTGGTCACGACCTGCCTCGGCAGGACGTAGCCCATGGCCTCGATGCTCACGTTGGCGAACTTCATCGACCCTTCCGAACCAGCGACAGTGGCGTGGCCGGGCCGTGTAACCCGAGCGCGTCCCATGCGGCCCGTCGTTACGGCGGATCCGCCGGTACGATCGCTTCCGATTCCGCTTGCCGCGGCCCCTCCGATCCGATATCCGGTCGCCCTCTATGCCCTGGAGTCCAGCCATGCGTCACAACGCTACCCTCGCCGTCCTGATCGTTGCTCTCGGCATGTCGCTCGGCGCGTGCAAGAAGAAGGCGCCGATCGAGCCGACGCCGGCCCCGGCTCCGGCGCCCGTCGTCGAGCTCCCGCCGCCCGCGCCCAAGGGCCCGCCCGCCGGCCAGGGGCAGAAGCTCGAGCGCCTCTACTTCGGTTACGACTCGGTGCAGTTCGAGGGGGGCAGCGACGCGCTGACCCGCAACGTCGAGATCCTGCAGAAGAACCCCGAGACCCGCATCGAGGTGCAGGGGCACGCCGACGAGCGCGGCACCACCGAGTACAACCTCGCGCTCGGTCAGCGTCGCGCCGAGGCGGTCAAGGATCGCATGGTCCGGATGGGGGTGCCTTCGGCGCGCCTCTCCACCATCTCCTACGGCGAGGAGCGTCCGCAGGTGAACGCGGCGAACGAGTCCGCGTACGCCCAGAACCGTCGCGCCGAGTTCCGCGTCCTGTCCACGGGGGCCTCCGAGGCGGTCGAGGGCACGGTTCGCTAGCATGCCCACGCAGCGACGGCGGGCCCCGCCGCAGTCCGAGGGCACGCCGACGGTGCTGTGGGTCCTGATCGCGCTCAACGTGGCCGTGTACATCGGCTGGCAGCTCGCGGTGCGCGACGGCGTGGACGGCCCGGCGATGACGTGGATGGCGGAGCACTTCCTCGTGTCGTCCACCTCGGTCGGCGCAGGCCGGGTGTGGACGCTGCTGACCACGGCGTTCAGCCACATCACGCCGACGCACCTCTTCGTGAACCTGCTCGCGCTGTGGGTGTTCGGTCGCGACGTGCACCAGGTCGCGGGCAACCTCGGGTTCGCGCACCTCTACGTCGCCGGCGCGCTCGCCGCGTCGGTCGGTCACGTCGCCGTCTCGGTCGCCACCGGCAACGCGACGCCGGCACTCGGCGCCAGTGGCTCGGTGATGGCGATAGCCGTCGTCTACGCCGCGCTGTTTCCGAAGCGGATCCTGCTGCTGGGCTTCTTCATCCCGGTGCCCGCCGCGATCGCGGTCTTGCTCTACATCGTCGCCGATGTCGCCGGGCTGTTCGGTGGGGCGCGCACGGGCATCGCGCACGCCGCACACCTCGGCGGGGCGTTCTACGGCTTCTTCTACTGGCTGTTCTGGTTGCGCCCGCGGTTGCGCCCGCGCCCGCGCTGAGTCACGGCGCGACGACCTCGGCGAGGGCCGCGCCGTCCGCGGCGTGACGCACGCGGACGTGCGCGCGCGTGGGGTGGAGCAGGTCGGTGTGCTCCTGTAGCGTGAGCGACGTCGCGTCGGTGACCACGAACACGCCAGGTCGCAGCGGCGCGAGGCGCAGCGTGCTCGGGTGGACGTCACGACCCAGGCGCGTGCGGAGCCAGCCTCGGACGGCCTCCTTGCCGGCCAGGCGTGCCGTCGTGGCGCGGACCGGATCGTCCTCGTTGGCGGCCTCGCGTGCCTCGGTGTCGGTGCCCAGCAGTCGGAGCAGCGTGCCTTGGATCGGCTCGATCAGGTCGTCCGCTCCGACGCGCCAGCCCGCGCCTTCCGGTCGCCCGACCCGCACCTCGGCGACCTCACGCGCCTTGCAGAACGCGCGGATCACGTCCGGGTCGCGGCCGAGCAGCGGTCCGCCGGGGACCAGCGTCTCCGTCCATCGGAACGTGGCCCATGGGCCCTCCGCGCTGCTCAGCAACACATCGAACACGAGCCCGTCGCGGCTCGCGGACACGAGGTCGAGGCGGCAGGCGACGGTGCCGCGGGGGCGCGGGCCGTGCAGGCGGAGGTCGTCGCAGCGAACCGGATACGCGAGCATTCCGTGGTCGAGCCCCTCCACCCACACCTCGGGCGCGCCGGACCACATCGGATGGGTCGCGGTGTCGAGCAACAGGGGATCGAGCGCGAACGCGGGTGAACCCGCGGGCAGCAGGTCGGCGTCGGGGCGCGTGTGGAACGTGGCCTCGGCGCCGCGCGGACCGCGCGTGCCGAGGTGGGTCATGCCATGCAGCGTGGGTCCGTGGAAGGTGAGTCCCCCTGCGTAGTAGTCGGCTGCGGTGCCGGCGACGGGGTGGGCGTCCGCGAGCGGTGGGGGCGGGGGCGGCGCGGGCGCCCACGCGTCACCGACCCGGACGATCGCGCGCATGTGGGCCTTCGGGCCCGAGAGCTTCGGGAACCGGGCGTTCTCGTGGTGCACCGCGAGCGTGACCGCGACGGTGTCGCCGTCCGCGACCGCGGCGACCAGCAGGTCGAACGGGCCGTCCGCGGTGTGGATCCACTTCTCGGCGGTGATCGAGGGCAGCCCCACGACGCGCTGTCCGGGCCGCAGCAGCGTGGCGGCCTCGGCGGCGAGCTCGGCGGCGAACGCGAGCGGGACCGCCGGGATCACCAGCGTGGGGCAGTGGTCTCGCAGCCATGGGTGCACGGACGGATCGAGCCGCAGCGAGCCGGTGCCGACGTCGCCATCGACCGTGAACGTGTCGATCAGCGCGGCGGCCGCGCGTCGCGGGGCCTGCTCGGGCGCGGGCTCCTCGCGCAACACCTGCGCGCCCAGGCCCTCGATCGCGTAGATCGGGAGCCCGTCGGCGAGCACGATGCCGTCGGCGCGGAGCACGCCGGCCTCGCGGTCGAGCGCCGTGACCTCGAGCGCGAAGCCGATGTGCGCGCGCTCACGGGTGACCTGCCCGCGGTACTTCCAGGTCGACGGCGCGTCGAGCGCCTGCACCGTCGCGACGTCGTCGCCGAGCGCGCGCCGCAGCGCGAACGCCGCGAGCTGCTGCAGGCCGTCGAGGCCGAGCGAGCCCGGCATCACTGGATCCTGGTGGAAGTGCGCGGTGAAGAACCACGCGTCGGGATCGACGGCCGCCTCGGCCTCGTAGTAGCCGAGCCCTGCGCGGCCGCCGTCCGGGGTGATCGTCGTCACGCGGTCGATGCGACGCCAATCGCTACGCGGGAAGGTGGCGTCGGCGTCTTCGGGGGGGAGCGCGCCGGCCCGCCACGTCGCGCGTCGCGCGGCGTCCTCCGCGGGCAGTCCGAGGCCCTTCTGTGCTGCGAGGGCGGCGGGCGTGAAGTAGCCGAAGTGGGTGTCGCCGCGCGCGACCACGGCGTCGCCGCAGCGCACCTCGAAGTCGAAGAACGTCAGCAGCATGCCCGCCGAGCGCGAGACGCTCTTCAGCGTCGCGCGCGTGATCAGCGTGCCGGCGTCGGGGCGGACGACGGCGTGGCGGGTCCACGTGCCGCCGAGGTTGCGGAAATACACGTCGCCACCCAGCGCGAGCGCGCTGCCCTGCCACGCGGTCATCCACCCGCAGGGCTGCAGCGCGATCTCGAGCAGCGCGCCGAGCGGCAGCGCGTGGTCGACGGCGAACGGCCAGGCGTCAGGGCGCAGGTCGTAGGCGACGGTGGCCGAGCGGCCCTCCGCGATCACGCCGCGCGCGCCCTCCACGTCGAGCACCCGGTGCATCATCAGCAGCGGCGGGCCGGGGATCCGCGGCAGGCGGGGGCCGTCGTCGAAGCGCGCGAGCGCCGGCCCGAACGCGCGACTCGGCAGCCCGATCGCAAACTCGAGCAGCGCCTCCTCGGGGACGGTGGTGGTGGGCTGCGGGGCCTTCGCGGCCTCACGGCGGCCGGCGATGCGGACGCCGACATCCAGCGCGGTGACGACCGGCGTACCGTCGACGATCAGGATCACGTCGGCGATCGCGTAGGGCTCGGGCTCGAGCGCGGCCTCCTTCACCCGGACGTCGTAGACGAGCGTGCGGTGGCCCGGGGCGACCTGCCCGCGGCAGCGCAGCTTCGCGGTCAGCTCGGGGATCGGCTCGAACGAGGCGTCGCGCCACGCCGCCGGCGCGCCGGTGGCCATCAGCCACACCTGCAGCGCCTGCGCGCAGCCGTCGAACATCAGCGTGCCCGGCATGCACGGATCGTCCTTGAAGTGCACCGGGTTGAACCAGTCGTCGTCGGCGAGGTCCTGCTCGGCGACCACCCGACCGAGGCCGTGCGGTGCCCCGCTCAGCGCGAGGTGGGTGACCCGGGCGAGCAGGCCCCAGCGTGAGGGCGGGAGGCGGAGGGCGGAGCCGTCGGCGGGCGCGAACGCCGTGCCGAGCGCGTCGGCGTAGCGCGCGGCGGTCAGCGCGCGGATCGCGGCCTCGTCGAGTCGCGCGGGCGCGCCGGGGATCAGCGGACGCACGGGGGCGCGCTGCGGCAGGTCGGCGGGCGTGGGATCGACGCCGTGTGGGCGCGCGAGCTCCTCGGGGCGGAAGAAGCCCGCGCAGCCGTCGCGCATCGTGAGCACCGGCGCGCCGTCGGAGCGGCGGGTGCAGTCGTACTCGAAGTAGAACAGCAGCGTCTCGCCGAGCCGCGCGAAGCGCTTGATGCGGATGTCGTGGCGCAGCGTCTCGCCGCACGCGGGGCGGTCGCCGTGGAACGTGAGGTCGCAGTCGAGCAGCCGATACAGCGTCTCGCCCTTCGCGATCGCGTCGGTGCCGACCACCGCGCACAGGAAGAGGTCGGCCTGCCCGGACTCGATGACGACGCAGAGCGGGGGCTTGCCCTCCCAGGCCCAGTCGGCGTCCGGGTCGAGGTCGTACTCGGTGACGATGCGGCTCGGGCCGAGGTCGCCGCGGCGGGCCTGCACGTCGGTCACCCGGCTGACCAGCAGCAGCGGCGCCATCGGGAGGCGGACCCGCGGGCTGTAGTCGTCGAGATCGGCGTACGACGGGCCGAGCACCGACGACAGCGTGCCCTCGGCGAAGCGCGCCAGGGCGGCGTGATCGAAGGTGCGCGGCGTCGCGGTGGGTCGGGCGTCCCGGCCGACCGCCTTCTCCGTGGGTCGGCCGTCCGCGCTCT
>CAYQSE010000079.1:0-4221 GCA_964419905.1 uncultured Enterobacteriaceae bacterium | reverse complement strand
GCTCTCCGTGGGTCGGGCGTCCCGGCCGACCGCCTTCTCCGTGGGTCGGCCGTCCCGGCCGACCGCCGTCGACTGCACGCCCATCGCCGCGCGCGCGAGGCGCTGCGCAAGCTCCGCGATGTCGGCCATCGCCCGCTGCTGATCCGCGAGGAACACCGCGTGGGCATCCGCCAGCGCGACGGTCGCGCGCGACGTCGCCTGCGCGAGCGCGGCGGCGCCGAGGAGGGCGTCGCGCGCCGAGGCCGCGCCGGGCGAGGCGGTCGGCCGGGACGGCCGACCCACGTCCTGCATGAGGGGCTCGAAGGCGGCGGTCGGCCGGGACGGCCGACCCACGTCCTGCAGGGGGGGCTCGAAGGCGGCGGTCGGCCGGGACGGCCGAACCACGTCATTCCGGGCCGTCGCGGTCGGCCGGATGGGGAGCGCCGCGTCCAGGCCGATCCACTGGCCCCAGGTCAGCGGGACCATCGCCGGGGTCGCCGCGCCGCCGAACCGGGCGACGTCGAGCGCGTCGTCGCCGCGGCGCGGCCGCGGCGTCGGCACCGTCTCGCCCCCCCACGCGCCGTCGAACGCCGGCCCGGGCGCACCGACCGGGGGGCCGGAGTGGGGCACGACGATGTGCCGACTCGGGATCGGGGAGGCCGCAGCCAGCGCGTGTCCGCCGGCCCGTGCCTGGGCGAGGACGCCGGCCAGCAGCGCGACCATGCCGTCCAGCGCGCCGCAGTGGCCGACCTGCGCGCGATGGCGCGGCGCGGGGGCCTCGGCCGCCGGATCGAGGATCGCGATCACCGGTCGCTCGGCGGCTCGCGCGTCGGCGAGTCGCTGCACGACGAGCGCGATCGCCCCCTCACCGATCGGATCGTCACCGCGGAGCGCGCCGAGCGCGCGGAAGTCCGACGCGCCGACCACCACCGCGTCCACCGTGCCGGACGCGAGCAGGCGCGCGGCGTGGCGCAGCGCCTCCGGGCCGGAGTCTTCGCCCGCCGACACGGTGTACGACGGCCCCTGCAGGTCGAGGACCGCGGCGACGCGGTTCGCGACGAAGTTCGGCAGCGAGCCCTGCACGCGCCCGGCGGTCAGCGGCGGCGCGATCGCGTCGCGCGTCGCGGCGTCGGGGCAGAGCTGGCGCAGCACGGGCTCGATCACGTGCAGGTCGATGCCCATGCCGATCACCGCGCCGGTGCGCGTGGGATCGAGCCCCGCCACCTGTGCGAGCGCGTCGGCGGCCACGTCGAGCAGCGCCATCTGCTGCGGCAGGATCTCGGGGAGCTCGCGGGGCGGGATGCGGAACCGCGCTGGATCGACATGGATCGCGTCGACCCAGGCGCCCCGGGGCGCCGCGCCCAAGCGGCGGGTGACGGCCGCGGGCGCAGCCGTGAGCAGCGCGCGCCCGTCGAGCAGGGCGTCGGCGACCCGGTCGGCCCCTCGCGCCGCGCCGATCCGCGCCCCCACGCCGATCACCGCCAGGTGCTGGGGCGCGACGCGCAGCACGGTGGGCTGCGGCAGCGCGGACGCTCCCTCGGCGGACGACACGATCACGTGCGCGTTCGTACCGCCGAAGCCGAACGCGCTGACGCCGGCGATCCGGCGGTCGGACGGCCACGGCGTCGCCGCGTCGAGCACGGCCAGGCGCTCTCCGTCGATGCGGTCGATCGGCGCGCAGCCCGGGGTGGGCGGCAGCACCGCGTCGCGTACGGCGCCCACGGCGCGGATCAGCCCCGCGAGACCCGCCACGGTGATCGTGTGCCCGATCAGGCCCTTGCTGGACGCGAGCACCAGCGGCGTCGCGCGCGCGCCGTGCAGGGCCGCGAGCGCGTCGACCTCGACCGCGTCGCCGAGCGGCGTGCCGGTGGCGTGGCACTCGACGTAGCCGAGCGCCGCAGGCGCGAGCCCAGCGCGGTCGTGCGCCGCGCGCAGCGCGCGGAGCTGACCGTTGGCGTCCGGCGCGAGCAGGTTGCCCTTGCGGCCGTCGTTCCCGAGACCCGCGCCGCGGATCACCGCGTGGATCCGGTCGCCGTCACGCAGCGCGTCGCTCAGGCGCTTCAGCGCGACCGCCGCGGCCCCCTCGCCGACGATCAGCCCGTCCGCGCGCCGATCCAGCGGGCGGGGCGTACCGCTGCGCGACAGCGCCCGAAGCTGCGAGAAGCCGAGGAAGAGGTAGGCCGAGTCGGCGCGCTGGGCGCCCGCGGCGATGGCGACGTCGCACAGGCCCGCCTCGAGTCGATCGCACGCGAGGGTGACCGCGTACAGGCCCGACGCGCACGCCGCGTCGAGCGCGGCGGCGTGTCCGCCGAGGCCGAGCGCGCGCTGCGCGAGCCGGGCCGGGCCGGCGCCGTGATCGAGGTCGAGGTCCGTGCCGCCCGTGAAGAACGTCGGATCGTCGCCGCGCTCGGCGAGCCACGCCCGCCACGGGCCCGCCGCCGCGCGGAGCGCCCCGGTGGACGCGATCGACAGGTTCGCGAGCAGCAGGTCGGCGCGGTCGCGCGGCTGGTCGCCGAGCGCGCCGCGCACCACGCGGAGCACCTGCCGAAACATCGGATCGAGCGCGTCGAGGTCGATCCCGTCCAGCGCGAGGCCGCTCGGATCGATCGCCACGTCGGGGACGAACCCGCCGATCAGCGTGGTCACCGCGTCCGGCGCGCCGGGCGTCGGATCGAGCACCGAGGCGGGCGACATCGGCCACCGACCCTCGGGCACCGCGACGAGGGCGGACTCGGCGCTCCGGCCACGGCGCAGCCACGCCTCGGCGCCGTCGGCGCCGGGCAGCAGGCAGTCCATGCCGACGACCGCGAAGTCCACGGGGCTCCTAGGCGCTGACGCGGTCGAACTTCGCGTTCAGCGAGGCGGCCGCGGTGTACGAGCCGTCGGTGAGCGACGCGACGATGCGCCCATCGGCGTCGACCAGGGCTGCGCGGAAGGTGCCGCGCGACGGGCCCGCCGGCGCCATCTCGAGGTGGCAGGTGACCGCGCCGCTCAGCGGCGCGTACTGCACGTAGCGGCCGAGCCCGGTGGGCAGCGCGGCCGTGCCCTGCTTCTCGCGCACCCACAGCACCATGCACTGCAGCAGGCTGTCGAGCGCGACCGGATCGGTCTCCCAGGCCTCCCCGGGCACGCCGAGGTCCGACGGCGTCGTCGTGCGCAGCGTGGCGACCATCCCGTGCTCGGAGATGCCGTGGATCGTCTCGATGCCGTGCAGCCCGGGGCCGTGGAACAAGAAGCGCTCGTAGGCCTCGGCGACCGAGTAGGGGTAGGCGTGCTTGCCGAGCCCGTTGCTGCCTGGGAACGACGGGCTGGCCCCGCGCGCCGCGCCGAGCTCCACGACGCCGCGGTAGTGCACCGTCGGCCCGAGCTTGCCGGCGCCGCCGACGAGCTCGAACGCGAGCGCCTTGCCGCCAGGCGCGCTGGACGCGGACTCGGTCCAGCGCAGGCGCACCTCGGTGGTGTCCTCCTCGACGACCACGCCCTTGAGCACGACGAAGTCGTGGACGCCGGTGACGACGAGGTCCGGGTGCGCGCGGCGCGCGGCGCGCGCCATCCACTCGAGGACCATCACCGCCGGGAGCACCGGCTTGCCGCCGATGCGGTGGTCGCGCAGGAAGAGATCGGCCTCGCCTCGGAGTACGTGCACGACGCTGCCCGCGTCGGGCGCGGCGAGCAGCGCGCCGCCATGCTCGGGCCCGCCGACGACGATCTCGACCGGACCCTCCGCGGCCTCCAGCGCGTCGCAGAACAGCGCCGCGCCGCCAGCCAGCGGGATCAGCGGCATACCGCTCGCCTGGAAGGCCTTCTTCAGCGCCGGGGTGACCATGCCGGCCTCCCACGGGCCCCACGAGAACGAGCGCGCGCGGACGCCGCGCGCGGCCAGCGCCATCGCCTCGTGCGTGAGCACCTCGTTCGCCATCGCGTAGTCGCACTGGCCGAGGTTGCCGTAGCGTCCGGCGACGGACGCGAACATCGCGACGAAGCGGAGCTGCGACGGATCGGTGGCGGCGGCGAGCGCCTTCCAGCCGTCGATCTTCGTGCCGAGGACGAGGTCGACCTGGGCGTCTGTCTTGTCCTCGACGCGCTTGTCGGCGATCACGCCGGCGCCGTGCACGACGCCGCGCACCGGACCGAACCGCGCGACGGCTGCACGGACCGCCTCGGCCACCGCGGCCGGGTCGCGGACGTCGACCGCGCTGTAGATCGCCTGTGCGCCCGCGGCCTCGACCGCGGCCAGCGTGG
>CAYQSE010000078.1:0-22339 GCA_964419905.1 uncultured Enterobacteriaceae bacterium | reverse complement strand
GCCCCACGTGATCTCAGGTACGGTGCGAGATGTGTAGGATCGACAGCCGTCCCGGTCGGCCGCTTCACCCCGACCCGCCGACCCACGGGGGCGGAGGTCGCGCGCGGTCAGTCTCGGCCGGCCCGGCGGAGCGCCTGCTCGACGAAGGGCAGGCGGTCGTTGCCGAAGAAGAGCTGGTCGCCGACGAAGAACGACGGCGCGCCGAACGCGCCGCGTCGCACGGCCTCTTCGGTCGTGTCGATCAGCGCCTGCTTGACCGCCGGGTCGTCCGCGCGCGCGGCGGCCTCGAGGCCGAGCACGTCGGCGAGGACCTCCGGATCGCCTGGATCGCGACCGTCGACCCAATAGGCGTGGAACAGCGCGTGCGCGCCCGCGGGCAGCGCGTCGGGCCGGAGTGCGGTCAGCGCGCGCATCGTGCGCAGGGTGTTCGCGGGGAAGGTGTCCGGGAAGTGGAACGGGACGCCATAGAACGCCGCCCAGCGCTGCAGGTCTGCGAGCATGTACCGCCCGCGCTCCGGCAGCAGCGCGGGCGGCTGGTTTCCGGTGAGCTTGAACACGCCGCCGAGCAGGAACGGGCGCCAGCGCAGCGCGGCCCCGCAGTCCGCGGCGACCGCTTCGACCTGCCCCGCCGCCAGGTACGAGTACGGACTCCCGATGTCGAAGAAGAACTCGAGCGTGGTCATACGGACTCCGGGATCGACGGGATAAGCGCGGTCCTGCATGGAGGCCGCTTGTCTCGCTACCTGCTCCCGCTGCTCCTCGCCACGGCTTGCGCGCCGCAGCCTACCCACCCGTACCCGGAGGGCTTCGTGTGGGGCAGCGCGACGGCCGGGTTCCAGGTCGACATGGGCTGCCCCACCTGGGACGACGCGGCGTGCCTGGACACGGCGAGCGACTGGTATCAGTGGGTCACGGACCCCGAGATCGTCGCGGACACCAACCTGTTCGTGTCGGGCGAGGACGTCCGCAACGGCCCGGGCATGTGGGAGCTCTTCGAGCAGGACGTCGCGCAGATGCAGGCGGATGGCCACAGCGGCTATCGGATGTCGCTCGAGTGGTCGCGGATCTTCCCGGATGCCGCGGCCGCCGACGCGACCACGGTGGATGCGCTCGAGGCGCTCGCGGACGTCGACGCGATGCGGCGCTATCGCGAGATGTTCGCGGCGCTGCGCGCGGCGGAGATCGCGCCGTTCGTGACGGTCAACCACTACACCCTGCCGCTGTGGGTGCACGACGGCGCCGCGTGCAACGCCGATCTCGACACCTGCACCGCGCGCGGCTGGCTCGACGCGGACATCATCCCGCGCATTGCGCTGTTCGCCGGCTTCTGCGCGCGGGCGTTCGGCGGTGAGGTCGATCGGTGGGGCACGCTGAACGAGCCGTTCGCGACCACGCTCTCGGGCTACCTGCTCCCGAGCGCCGATCGCTCGGGGCCGCCGGGCGTGCGCGACGCCGAGGCGACGATCGCGACGATCCGCCACCAGATCGAGGGCTCCGCGGCGATGTACGACGCGATCCACGCCGAGGATCGGGTGGACGCCGACGGCGACGGGGTGGACGCGGAGGTCGGCCTCGTGCTGAACATGGTCGCGATCATCCCGAAGGACACGGAAGATCCCCGCGACCTCGCGTCCGTCGAGCACCTCGACTGGATGTACCACCGCCAGTTCCTCGACGGGCTGACCACCGGCGCTTGGGATGACGACCTCGACGGCGTCTGGGATCGCGAGCGCGACGACCTCGCCGGGCGCCTCGACTTCATCGGGATCAACTACTACAACCGCGTCGAGGTCGACGGGATCGGCATCGCGTTGTTCCCGGCCATCCCGCTCCTCGACTTCGTGCCGACCTTCTCGTGGGACCCCTACCCGGAGGGGCTCGCCGAGGTGGTGGGCAAGGCGGCGGCGTACGACCTGCCGATCGTGATCACCGAGAACGGCACTCCGCACCTCGATCAGGCGGACACCCTGCTCGTCGACCACCTGGTGTCGCTGCACGCGGCGATCGACGCGGGCGCGGACGTGCGCGGCTACCACTACTGGTCGTGGGTCGACAACTACGAGTGGAACCACGGCTTCGACCTGCGGTTCGGCCTGTACGCGCTCGACCCCGACACGAAGGCACGCACGCCGCGGCCGGTCCGCGACGTGTTGCGCGCTGCGGCCCGTGCGAACGGCCCGCGCGTGGACTGAGCGCGGCTACTCGTCGTCGAGGTCGAGCAGGGGGAGCACCTCGGCGGGCTCGTCGGCGGGCGGCGCATCCTCGGGCACCACGTCGAGGAGGAGCTCGTCGGCGGGCCGCTCCTCGAGGAGATCCTCGCTGGCGGGCTCGTCGGTCGCCGGCGGGTCGACCGGCGGGTCCTCGACGGGCGCCGCGGGCACCGGGATCGCGAGCAGCGGCTCGTCATGGACGGGCGGCGGCTTCGTCTCGTCCTTGGCGCCGAACGCGACGCGCACCTGCAAGCCGAGGCGCGAGATGTTGCCGTTGTAGGTGCCGTTGGCGTGCGGGTAGAACCACCGCTCCTCGCGCTGCGTACCGCCCTCGACGTCCACCGCCCAGCCCGAGTCGGTCACGACCCGCGGCTCGAGGATGTGATGGGTGTAGGACGCACCGATCTGCAGCCACGGCACGGGCTTCACCGCGACGAGCCCGCTGATCATCAGGTTGTTGGCGTCGTAGTTGTTCGGCGAGACCGCGTGGTCGGGGATCGCGGCGCGATCGAACACGCCGCGGGTGCCTACGGTGAGCCAGTCGGTGGGGTGGACCTTCAGGTCGATGCCGCCCCAGTAGCTGTCCTCCGCCGCGCGCGCGCGAAGCTTCTTCGGGCTCTCGAGGCGCTCGGCGAGCCCCTCGGCGTTGTCCGAGTCCGGGTTGCGCGCGGCGATGTCGGTGATCCCGATCTCGTAGTCGGTGAACACCGACCAGCCGACCCACCCGCCCATCAGCGTCACGTCGAGCATCGGCGTCGGCTGCACGAGGATCGACGCGTTCACGCGGCTGGGCAGGCGGTAGCCGACCGAGCCGGCGGCGTTGATCGTCGTGTAGCACAGCCCCAGGCTCTCGGATGCGAACCGACCGATGAAGTCGCTCTGCGGCGGGCAGCTGAAGTTCAGCGTCAGGTCGCCCTTGTGGTCGAGCCGCACGCCGTGCGTGTACGCGACGCCGACGCTCAGCAGGTCCGGGATCACCTTGGCACGGAGCCCGCCGTTGAACGTGAACGCGGTGTCCTTCAGCGGCGAGAACTGCAGCGTCGCGCCGTAGCGCGGATCCTCGACCATCGCGTTCGTGTAGCCGCTGTCGTTGCCGGTCTGGCCCTCGATGCTCGCGTCGAGCGCGCTGACGAGCTCGGTGTCGAGGCGGGACTGCCAGGTGCTGTTCACGAGCGCGACGCTCGCGCCGAGCGACACACGCTCGGCGATCTCGTAGGCGGCGGCGAGCTGTACGTACATCGCCTGCACCTTCGCCTCGCGCAGGTGGTAGCGACCGAAGTTGCTCTCGGGCGGAACGGGACCGTCCTGCGGGTACTGGTTCAACCGCGGGATCTCGTCTTGGACCGCGCCGCCGCGCGCGACGGGCACCGAGACGCTCAGCCCGAGCCCGAGCCCCTTCACGCCGGCGTCGGTCGCGACGCCGAGGAACGGCACCACGCCGAACGAGCGCGTGGTGTCGGTGCCGCCGAAGCCGTACTGGTCGTTGCGGGTGTACTGCACCTTGCCGATGAGCGGGGCGCCCTCGACCATGATCCGGGTGCCGCCCTCGGCTGCGATGCCGGCGGGGTTCCACCAGATCGCGGTGGCGTCGGTGGCGGTCGGCGAGCCCCCCGGCCCGCCGACCTCGAAGTTGTCGAGCGAGCCGGCGCGCGCCGGGCTGAGGGACAGGAGCGCGAGGAGGAGGAGCATGACGTGCCTCTACAAGACGACGGCCCGCCGAGGCGGGCCGTGGGTGCAGGAAGTGGAGGGCCCGGTTCGCATGGGAGGCGCCGCCGGGGGTTCGTCCGGCGGCTTCTTCCGCGAATCAGCGCAGCGAGATGTCGATGCCGGTGTGCACGCCGCTGCTGTCGCGCTCGGCGTCGGCCGCGTCGACCGACAGCCCGGCGAGCGCCGGGAGCGGGATCTGGATGCCGCCGAGCAGACCGAGCAGCGACTCGATGGGCAGCATGTTCTCGAGCAGCGTGGTCGTGGTCTCGTTGGTGGCGCCCCAGTCGCTCGACAGCACCTGCATCACGAGCTCGGGCGAGCCGATGGCCATGCGGAGCGTGCCGTTGCGGACCTCGAGGTCGACGGTGGCGAACACGGCCACGGAGGCCTCGAGGCGCGAGCCCATGTCCCCACCGGGCGTCTCGACGACGACGATCAGCTCGCCGATCTGGAGCTGGAGGGCGTCGTCCTTCTCGACGATGACCGGCGGCAGCTTCGCGTCGACGCGGATGGTGCCCGTGTCGGCGCCGAGCGGCGCGAGCATCGCGGGGCTGAGCGACTCGTCGTTGGTGGACAGGCGCATCTCGAGGAGGCTGGCACCCCAGGCCTCGAACAGCACGCGGTTCATCAGGTTGTCGGAGACCGCCATCGACAGGTCGGTGTAGCGGTCGAGCGTCGGGACGCCGTCGCCGGCGAGCAGGTAGCCGGGCGCGCCGCTGGTGCTGCCGGGCATGTTCACGTTCATGTCCATGCCCAGCGCGACGCCCTGGCGGTCGACCGACGCGGACGCGAAGTCGGCCTCGATCGTCAGGCGCTTGCCCATCAGCTCGGTCTCGTAGGCGATGTCGAGGCTCGACAGGCGCTCCTCGAGCAGGGCAGGGATCATCGCGTCGATGCGACCGGCGATGAGGGGCTCGACGAAGTCCATGATCGGGTCGAGGAGCAGCGCGCTCTCGATCGCGTCGGGGAGCAGCTCGAAGTCGAAGCCGAGCCCGGCCACGTCGAGCGTGGAGCGGCTCCAGCCGACCTGGAGCTGGCCGTTGACCACGCTGATCGTCGCGTAGCCCTCGAGCTCGATGCGCTGGGCCCACACCTCGGCGCCCGTGGTGTAGGAGACGATGTCGAAGCCGCCGGGCGAGAGCGAGCCGGTGGCGCTGACCTGAACGTAGAGGTCGGGGATCCACACGCTGATGAACAGCTCGCCGTCGCCGGGCACCGCGTAGAGCGAGAGGTCGTTGAACGTGACCTCGTTGATGTCGACGCGCAGCGACGCGACCTCGAAGTCCTCGATCGACAGGTTGGTGTCGTAGACCGGGTTGGCGCTGGCGAGCATCGGCTCGAGCGTCTCGGGGGACAGCATCGTGGACGCGGTGTCGAGGATGGTCTGGAGGCCGTTCTCGTTCACGCGGACGTCGAGCGCCTTGGGCACCGTGATCGCGGCGTTGCCGTAGGTGCCGGCGAGGACGCCGTGGCGGGTGAACAGCGTGTTGCCGAGCGGGTCGAGCCCCTCGGCCTCGATGAGGTTCACGCCGCGCGCGAGGTCGATGCTCGCGGCGAACGTGCCGATGCCGCGGTCGGCGACGACGCCGTTGACGGTGACACCGTCGAGCGCGTTCGCGATGCCCGTGACCTCGACGGTGCCGGCGCGCTCGAAGGAGGCCGCGGCAGGCGACTCGATCTCGAGGGCCGGATCGCCGGTCTCGCCGTCGGGGGTGAGGGTGTTCTCGTTGCCACACGCGGCGAGAACGACACCAAGAGAAACCCACAGAGCGGTGCGCATCATAGAAAACCTCACAGCAGAAACCCCAGAGGGGGTCGCAGCGCCCATATGGCCTGGTGTGTGCTGCGTGTCAAGGATCTTTGTCCGCCGACTCTCGCCCGAACCCTAAATCACGAGCTCCTCGGAGTGGTCGTAGGAACGCCCGATCTGGAACGGCGCGAGGGAGACCGACTGGCCGTCCAGGTCGACGTGATCGAGGTCGCGTCCCGCCTCTGCGAGGTGACGGGCGACGCGCGCGGTGAAGGGGCCGAACATCGCGCCGTGCCCCGAGAAGCCGACGAGGCGGACGAGGTTGTCGAGCTGGCGGTCGTAGCCGAGGAAGGGGTTGTGGTCGGGCGTGGTGCCGTAGTAGCCACCGGTGGTGGCGGTGATGCCGGCGAACTCGCCGAGCGGCGGGAGCGTCTCGGCGAGCTCGGCCCACAGCGCATACGGGACGCTGTCGAAGCCGCCACGGTGGTCGTACTCGGGGGCCACTTCGTCCTGCGCCGCGTAGGTGAAGTCGGGCTCGGGCGGCGTGACGTGCTTCTTGCCGATCAGCAGCGACTCGGCGTTCTCCGGGCGGCAGTACGCGCCGCCCGGCGCGATCGTGAGCGGCATCGCGGCCAACGTCTCCGGGCGCATCGAGCCGTCGCGCTTCACGAACCACAGGTAGCGCTTGAGGGGGGCGACCGGGAGGACCTCGGCGCCGAGGAGCTCGGCGAGCCGCGGGCTCCAGGCGTTGGTGCAGTCGATGAACAGGTCGGCCTCGTGCGTACCCTTCGGCGTGATCAGCGCCTCGAGGCGTCCGCCGGCGCGGCGCGCGCCCGTCACCGGCGCGCGCTGGTGCAGGCGCGCGCCCAGGGCGACCGCGCGTCGCGCGGCCTCACCGTAGATGACCTCGGGGCGCAGGAAGCCGTCGGTCGGGCAGTAGGTACCGCCGCGAACCGCCTCGGGGTCGACCCACGGAAACCGCTCGGCGAGCGCACCGGGTTCGAGGGCCTCGACCTCGACGAGGCCCGCCTCGTGCTGGACTCCGACGCGACGCAGCGCGGCGGCCCACGCGTCGTCGTCGCCGTACAGGAAGAGGTAGCCGCTCTGCACGATGGCCTGCTCGCCGCCAGGCAGATCGCGCGCGAGGTCGAGGTACGCGCGCACCGCGAAGCGCATCCCCTGGATCGTGCCGGGCGTCGAGAACTGCTGTCGGATGCCCGCCGCCGTCCGGCACGACGAGCCCGCGCCGACGTGCGCCGCCTCGAGGATCTCGACGTCGAACCCGGCGGACTGGAGCTCCAACGCGGTGAGCGTGCCGGTGATCCCCGCGCCGATCACGACCGCCCGCTGCCTCGCGCTCATTGCTCGCCTCCCTCTGATCCACCGCGTCGATCGGTTATGAGCCCTCACGCATCCAGGAGGCCCGATGTCCAGTCATCCCGAGACCGCTTCCACGCCGCAGCGCCCGCGCGCAGAGGATAGCGGTCGCGACGACTCGGGTGTGGACGACCTCGCCGACCTCGACGCCGGGCGGCTTCGGCTCGCGTATCGGGTCGCGGTGCGGTCGCGCGCGCTCGAGGAGCACATCGTCCGCCTGGTGTCGCGCGGCGACGTGAAGTTCGCGATCTGGGGACCCGGCGAAGAGGTGCACGGCACGGCCACCGCGCTCGCCCTCTCCGAGGTGGTCGGCCCGGAGCGGTTCGGGATGGTGCCGCACTACCGCTCGGGCTCGCTCTGTTCGATGTGGTGCGAGCTCCACGGCGTGCAAGACTTCAGCTTGCGGCTGCTCCGGCAGCAGTTCAGCCGCGACACCGACGCGATGAGCCGCGGGCGCCAGATGGTCTACCACCTGCACCTGCCCGAGGTGGGCATCCTGCCGGTGCAGAGCCCGGTCGGCATGCAGCTCGGCAAGGCGGCAGGCTACGCGCTCGGCTTCAAGCAGCAGGGCGTGCACGACGCGCTGACGATGGGCATCATCGGCGATGGCACCAGCGCCGAGGGCGACCTGCACGACGTGATGACGGCGGGCAGCGTGTGGAGCCTGCCGGTGCTCGTCATGGTCACCGACAACGGGATCGCGATCTCGACCACCCCCTCCGAGGGGCGTGGCATCAAGGACTTCCGTGCCTACGCCGAGGGCTTCGACATCGCCCACTTCGCGTGCGACGGAAGGGATTTCCTCGACGTCTACCGGACCACGCACGCCGCAGCGACCTACATCCGCGACCAGCAGCGACCCGCGCTGCTGCACGTGCACGATCTGCCCCGGTTCAACGGGCACAGCTCCGCGGCCGACGTCACCTTCGACCTCGACCAGGACGATCCGCTGATCCGGTTCGGGCTGCAGCTCGTCGCGCTCGGCGTGCTGTCCGAGGGCGACGTGCTCCAGCGCAAGAAGGGCTCCTCGGGGCGTGACTTCTTCGCGCACCACGACCTCGGCGCGGTGATGACCGAGGAGGACGCCGTGGTCCGCGCGCTGATCGAGCGGGTGCGGCACGAGCCCGAGCCGCCGCCCGAGTCGATCTTCGACCACGTGTACGCGGACTTCCCGGATCTGGCCGAGACCTCGACCGGTCCCGGCACGACGAACATCAGCTACGCGGGCGCGATCCGCTCGGCGCTCGACAAGCTGATCACGCGCAAGGGCGGGTTCCTCGCAGGCCAGGACGTCGGACGCCTCGGCGGCGTGATGCAGGCGTCGGCTGGCCTCAAGGCGCGTCACCCCGACCACGTTCAGGACGCGCCGCTCAACGAGCCGCTGGTCGTGGGCACCGCCATGGGCTTGGGGCTGCACCGGGGCCGGATGGGGCTGCCCGAGATCCAGTTCGGCGACTACTCGCTCAACGTGCTCCACTGGCTGGTGCACCTCGGAAACCTGCACTGGTCGAACTACGGGACGGCGACGAGCAAGGTGATGCTGCGGATGCCCACCGATCCGTTCGGCGGCGGCGCGATCTACCACTCGATGAGCGTCGACGGCTTCTTCACGCCGATCCCGGGGCTGGTGATCGTGATGCCGTCGACCTCGTTCGATGCGCACGGGCTGATGCTCACCGCGGGCGAGTACGAGGGTCCGGTGGTCTGCCTCGAGCCGAAGTGGATGTACCGTCAGACGCTCGGGCCCGCGTTCCCGGGCGAGCCCACCGACGCCGACGAGATCGCCGCGGTGAAGCGCCGGATCATGCGCGGCGAGATCCCCGACGTGCCCGATGTCTACGTGCCGTTCGGCAAGGGCGTCGTGCGACGCGCCGGGGACGACGTGACGATCGTCGCGTGGGGCCGCGCGGTGTGGACCGCGCTCGACGCGGCGGCGACGCTCGCGCAGTCCGGCGTGTCGGCCGAGGTCATCGACCTGCGCACGCTGGTCCCGCCCGACATGGCGCTGGTGCTCGCGTCGGTCGGCCGCACCGGACGCCTGCTCGTCGCGGCAGAGGACCGTACGTTCGGCGGGTTCGCGCGGCAGATCCAGGGCGCGGTGGTCGAGGCGCTTCCGGGCACGCCGACGCGCGCGCTCGGTCAGAAGAACCTCCCGGGTATCGCGCAGTCGCTCGTGCTCGAGGACGCGGCGATCCTCAACGCGGCGCAGATCGTCCGCGCCGCGCGCGACGTGCTCGACGAGCGCGTCGGGCGCGCGGCGAGCGGGTGGGACTGGATCCCCCCGCGCTATTTCATCGCCTGAGCGGCGACGCGCGGCTCACTCCGCCGCGGTGTTCGCCGTGGCGGCGTAGGTCCGGCACGGCTGGCCGCGCAGCGACGGGCACGGCGGATAGGTCTCGGGGATCTCGATGCCGGGCAGGGTGGCCATCGTGAGCGAGGACGCCTGCGCGCCGCCGCGACCGAGGTGGAACGTCGGCGGGTCGTCGTAGTCCGGCGCGCCGAACTCCCACGTGCCGTGATCGCGACCGGGGCTGCTGACGATCATCCGCAGTGACGAGCCCGCGCGGATCGGGTGCGCGACCGACGGGAGGGTCACCTCGGCCTGTACCCAGGTGTCGAGGGGTACCGGCGCGAAGTCTTCCTTCGCGTAGGTCCGCACCAGACGCAGATCGTCGCCCCGCTCGGCGGCGCGGTGCCCGAGCCGCAGCCAGCCGGACTGGACGAGCACCTCGTTGCCGTCGGGTCGCACCTCGGTCAGCGTGACCTGCACGGTGACGTCGTCGACCGGGCTGCGCACCCACAGCGTCGCGATGCCGGGCCCGGTGAGGATGGCGGGCGCGGCGAACGGGGCGGTCAGGTAGGCGGCCGACGCACCCTCGGGGAAGGGCTGCCAGTCGATGTCCCACAGCGGCCGCAGCAGCTCGTAGCCGCGAGGGCCGAAGAACGTCGTCTCGCCCGCCTCGGGATCGAAGCGCCAGGCGTCGGCGCCCGCCGTCGCGGGAGGCGTGGTCGCCAGCACACCATCGGCCGCGAGGTGCCAGGTGATCGGCGCGGCCTCGGGCGGTGGCCAGGTCGTCAGCGACGTCTCGAACCGGGCGACCGGCGTGCCGGCGCTCGGGCCACCTGCGCCGACCTCGAACAGCAGCCGGATCGGGTCCTCCGCCTCGTACGCGGCCTTCGCGGCGGCGAAGTCCTCTCCGAACGCGGTGAAGCGGTCCGGCTCGAACGCGTAGCTCGAGAACCCCCACACCGACGCGAACTCCTCGGCGCCCGCGATGCGTAGGGCCGGGTGGAGGCGCGGGATGCGCTGCGCGACGTGGAACTCGAGGAACTCGAACCACCGCGACACCGCGTCGGGCGTGTACCCGTCGGGGTGGCGTCCATTGTAGAGGAGGAAGCGGCTGCTCGGGCTGCGCGTGAACCGATCGAGCATCGCGCCGAACTGCGCGCCGGTCTGCTCGTCCTGGAAGCCGCCGCCGAGGAACACCGGCGCCTCGATCTGCGCCGCGAGCTGCGTCAGGTCGCGGTCGTCGGCGTCGCGCGGGCGCATCTCCAGCGCGCGGAAGAAGCTCTCGAAGTCGATGCTCTGCGCGCTGAGCTCGAGGTTGTCGGCGCACGTCGTGTCGCCCGCCTCGATGCGCGCGCTGACCCAGCTCGTGCCGCCGGCGATCGCCTGCGCCTCGCGCTCCTCGACCCACTGCCGGGTGAACCCCGCGTTGTACACGCCGCCCGGCCACTGCATCTCCCAGGCGTCCGCGATCGTGGACAGCGGCACGATGGCTGCGAGCGAGGGCGGGTTGGTCGAGGCGACGTAGAGCTGCGAGATGCCCGGGTAGGACAGCCCGACCATGCCGACGTGGCCGTGCAGCACCCAGTCCTGCCGGGCAACGACCTCGACCACGTCGTATCCGTCGGCGTGCTGCGCGCGGTTGAACACGTCGAACACGCCGCCCGAGCAGCCGGTGCCGCGCATGTTCACGCCGACCGTCGCGTACCCGAGGGCGTTGGCGATCTGGCTGCCGGTGTCGGGGTAGTCGGGGCGGGACGGCGAGTAGCCGGAGTACTCGATCACCGTCGGGTACGGACCGTCGCCGTAGAGCTGCGGGTCGGGCAGCCGCACCATCACGCTGAGCAGCGTGCCGTCGCGCGTCTGGACGTACTGGAACCCGCGCTCCGGGTCGTCGTCCTCGTCGCCCAGCAGGCTGACGTGCGCGCCGGTGAGGGTCTGCCGCTCGTACAACACGTCGAACACCGGGTCGTTGAGCCCCCACACCCGGAACAGCCCCGAGGTGAGCGGAGGGTCCGTCTCGTCGTTGCGGATCTCGTACCCGTCGCCCGGCTGCAGCACGCGCCCGTCCTCGACCGGGAAGCGCAGCCCTTCGCGGGAGTCGAGCACGATGTGCGCTTCGGGTACGTACGCGAAGTGCGCCTGACCGAGATCGTCGGCGATCACCGAGATCAGCCGCTCACCGCTCGGATCGTAGAGCGTGAGCACGTCGCCCGGCGCGGCGTCGAGCACGGTCGCGATCTCGACGCCGGGGCGGACCGTGTAGTCCGGGATCAGCGCTTGTGGCGTGCAGCCGAGGCCGACACCGACCGCAAGGTAGACGACGTGACGCTTCATGGGCGTTGCTCCTCCGCGTTCGTCGTTGTACCCCGAGATCAGCGGACGATGGTCCCCGGATCGGCCGCGACACCGACGAGATCGACCACCGCGGGCCCGCCCGCGGCCAGCAACATGCCCTGGGACTCGATCCCGCGGAGCTTGGCGGGCTTGAGGTTCGCGACGATGACGATCTGGCGGCCGATCAGGTCCTCGGGCGCGAACTTGCTGGCGATGCCGGCGACGATCGTGCGCGGCTCGGGCTCGCCCGCGTCGACCTTGAGCACCAGCAGGCGGTCGGCGTTGGGGTGGCGAATGGCCTCGAGCACCGTGGCGGCGCGGAGCTGGACCTTGGCGAAGTCGTCGTACTCGATCAGGGACTCGGACACGGGGGCCTTCTCCTGGGTGGGCTTGGCGGGCGGCGGCGCAGGGGCCGGCTCGGGCTCGGGCTCGGGCTCGGGCTCGGGCGCGAACAGCGCCGCGATGGGCTCGGGCATCTCGCGGAAGCGGGGAAACAGCGGGTCGCCGACCTGCAGCGCGCCGCCCTCCAGGCGATCGAACGGGACGTCGGCGTGCGGACCGAGCGCGGCCAGCGCGGCGAGGTCGGCGCGCACGTCGTCCTCCCTTCGCCCGAGCTTCGCGAGCAGCTCGCGGGCCTTGTTCGGCATCACCGGGAGCAGCAGCGTCGCGACGAACGCGCAGATCTCGAGCACGGTGCGCATCACGGTCTTCAGCCGCTCGCCGCGGCCGTCGCGGTTCAGCGCCCACGGCTCCTGGGTGTCGACGTACTTGTTCGCGGCGCCGACCACCTCGAACACCGCGTCGAGGGCCTTGTGGTACTGCAGCGCCTCGATCTCGGTGCGGAAGGTGCGGTAGGCGCGCCCGGCGAGCGCGCGCAGGTCGTGCTCGGCCTTCGACAGCTCGCCGTACGCCGGCGCGACGTCGCCCAGCCAGCGGGTGGACATCGACAGGCCGCGGTGGGCGAGGTTGCCGAGATCGTTCGCCAGATCGGCGTTGTAGCGCGCGAGGAACACGTCGTAGCTGAACCCGCCGTCGGCGCCGAACGCGATCTCGCGCAGCAGGAAGAACCGGACCGCGTCGACGCCGAACGCGTCGACGAGCGGGTTCACGTCGATCACGTTGCCGAGCGACTTGCTCATCTTCGCGCCGTCCTGGCTCGTCCACCAGCCGTGCGCGTACAGCGTGCCCGGGAGCGACACGCCGAGCGCCATGAGCATCGTCGACCAGTACACGGCGTGCGTGGTGAGGATGTCCTTGCCGAGGAGCTGGTAGTCGGCCGGCCAGAACGTCTTGAACATCTCGCCGTCGGCGTCGGGGTAGCCCACGCCCGAGACGTAGTTGAGCAGCGCGTCGAACCACACGTAGGTGACGTAGTCGGCGTCGAACGGCAGCTCGATGCCCCAGCTCATCCGCGCCTTCGGCCGGCTGATGCACAGGTCCTCGAGCGGCTTGCGCAGGAAGCCGAGCACCTCGTTCTTCCGCGACTCGGGCCGGATGTAGCTGGGGTTGGCCTCGATGTGCGCGATGAGCGCGGTCTGGTAGCGGCTCATCCGGAAGAAGTAGTTGCGCTCCTCGATGCGCTCGACGGGGCCGCCGGTCTCGGGGCAGCGGCCGTCGACGAGATCCTTCTCGGTCCAGAACCGCTCGGCCTGCTTGCTGTACCAGCCGACGTAGGTGTCCGCGTAGATCAGGCCTTCGCCCCACAGCCGCTGCAGCACGGCGCGCACGCACGCCACGTGCGCGGCGTCGGTGGTGCGGATGAAGTGGTCGTAGCGGATGCCGAGGCGATCCCACGCGGCCTTCCACTCGCCCACGAGGTCGTCGGCGTGCGCCTTCGGCTCGAGGCCCCGCTCGCGCGCCTTCTCGAGCACCTTCTGGCCGTGCTCGTCGGTGCCGGTCAGGAACCGGACCTGGCGGCCGTTCAGGCGGTGCCAGCGGGCCACCGCGTCGGCGGCCGTCGTGGTGTAGGCGTGTCCGATGTGCGGCTTGCCGTTGACGTAGTAGATCGGCGTCGTGATGTAGAAGGTGCGGTCGTCCGCCATGGGACCTCCAGCGAGGCAGCCCAGGTATCCGAAGGGGACCGCCCGTCAACCTGCCGGCCCGTGCAGGGTCGGAGGTGTCCCGTTGAACGCATCGGGCTAGAACACCGCCCGCTCCCCGAGGCATCGCAGCGATGGTCCACGCACTCGGCGTCAGTCAGAACGACTTCAGCCCTTCGGATCCCGGCCGGTTGTGCCGCGGACGCGAGCGGTGGATCGAGCCCTTCGAGCTCGAGGATGACACGGAGCTGTTCAATCGGCTCGTGATCAGCGGCGCGGCGTTCTCCGACGACAGCGCGGGCGACGCGCTGCGCGGACTGGTCCACTCCCAGCTCGAGCCCGTCGAGATCATCGACCTGCTGTTCCCGGCCGCGCGCTTCCTCGCGTTCGTCGAGGACGGGCACCCGGCCGACATCCCCGACGACGCGGGCGGCGTCGAGCTGTACGCCGGGCATCGCGCTGGCGGGCTCTCCGAGGAGATGCTCGTCCGCTGGTACAAGGTCGTCCAGGGTCCCGACGCGCTGCGCGAGCTGCTCGGTGACATCTCCGAGGAGAAGATCCGCGGGCTCGCGGTGCTCGACGACGACACCGACGTCGAGGAGCTGTGGGAGCGCCTGTTCCTGTTCCTGGGCATGTCCACGCTCGACAGCCCGCCGGCGCGCTACCAGCCCGCCGCGCTGCCCGAGCTGCTCGAGCTCGCCACGGCGATCCTCGTGTTCCACCGCGACAAGCACGGCCCCGCGCTCGGGGTCTACACCGAGGATCCGCTGCCCGACGACGGGCGCCTCGGTACGCTGTGCGACGCGCGCGGCACGCTGCTCGTGCCGTTCGCGATCCCGCCGATGCTCGCGCGCTGGGATCGCGCCCTGCACGAGCTCCGCGAGGAGTGGATGGCGCGCCGGGAGGACGAGTTCCCGGTGCCGCCCGCGGGCGAGCGGAGCGGGTGGGAGCCCCGCTGGAAGCGGCGGCAGCGCCGCAAGTCCGACGCCGACACCCGCAAGCTGCTGCTGGTCGATGGCGAGGACGACGACCTGTCGGGCGAGGAGTAGACGGGCCTCAGCGCCCGGGGAGCTCCCAGGCGAGCGGCTGCCCGTCGACCACCGCGGTGCCGTTGCCGCCGGTCGCGCGCAGCGTGCCCGTCACCAGCGCGCCACCCGTCCCGGCCACCTCGGCGTGCTCGCCACGCCAGGTCGCTCGCACGGGGAACGCCTCCGGACCTCCTGGCGTCGTCAGCACGAGCCTGCCGGTCCAGCCGCCGGCGGCCGGGATGAGGTTCAGCGTGGAGGCGGCTTCGCTGCCGCCCCATGCGCCCGAGAGGTCCGGCGCACCGGCCGGCGGGCGCCCGACGGGCTCCGCCGAGATGCGGGACTCGAGGCGCGGCGCAGGGGCAGGCGTGGGCTCGGGTGCCGGCGCGGGCTCGGGTGCCGGCGCGGGCTCGTGTGCCGGCGCAGGTGCGGGCGCAGGCACGTTCTCGGGTGCGGGCTCTGGAGGGGTCGCCGGTGCGGGGGGCGGCAGCGGAAGCGGGTCTGGCGCTGGCGCGAGCACCGGGGACGTGGTGAGCACCGGCTGGGGCTCGGGCGCGGTCGGCGCAGGCCACAGCGTCCACGCGAAGAGGCACAGCAGCAAGAGCCCGACCAGCGCGCCGCCCAGCTTCACGGTGCGCGATGGCGCTCGTGGTTGGGGCTGCGGGGGAGTGGGCTCGGCTTCGGGCGGTGGTGGCGGCGCGACCTGACGGCGCACGAACGAAGGGGTCGGGGTCACGAGGCCCTGCTTGCGGTACAGCACCGCCTGCTCCTCGCGTGGGTCGGTCGGCGGCGCGGTCACGGAGGTCGCGTCGAAGCCGAGATGAGCGCGATCCATCACGACCGTCGCGAAGTCCGGATCGTCCTCGCCGATCTCGACGTCACCGAGCGCGCGCGCGTGCTCGGCGAGTGCGCGCTGCACCTTGCTCACCTCCATCGGCGGCGGCGTGATGTCCTCGGGCAGGGCGAGGTAGCCGTTGCGGTGTACGTGCACCGTCGGAGCGTCCTGCTCGTCCTCTTCCTCCTCGTCTTCGCTTCCGTCGGCGTGCGTGGGCACGAAGCTGTCCCAGTCGTCGGACGCTTCTTCCTCTTTCCGAATCCACGCGCGAAGGTCCGACTCGTGCGTGAGCAGGAACATCGCCTCCTCGGCGTGCTGCGGATCGGACTCGCTCCGCCGCGCCCAGCGGAGGCGCTCGTCGAACGCCTCCATCGCGGTTGTCCCGAGCGGATCGAGGTACTCGATGAACCGCGTCTTGCGTACGGTTCCCAGGAACCTCTTCAGCGCTTCGGCTTCCATCTACCCGCCCGTGACGGTTCGATTGCAGTTCTACCGCATGCGGGAGGCGTGGTGGCGGCGCCGTCGCTGGGCGCGGGTCGTCTCGGGACCAGGGGCGGCTTCGGGCACCGCTTTGCGCGGCGCCGGTGGTCGCGCGATCGGGGGCTCGGCGCTCAGCGGGGTACGTCGGCTCGTGGTGCGGCGCCCTCGATCACGTCGGGATCGAGTCGCCACGTCCCCTCGTGTCCGGGCTGCCCGACCAGGTTGGTGAGCTGGGCGAGGAACGCCGCGCGCGGGATCTCGCGCGCGCCGAACCGCGCGAGGTGGGGGGTGTGCACCTGGCAGTCGACCATCGGGTAGCCCCAGCGGACGAGCTGGCGGACGAGGGCGACGAACGCGATCTTCGACGCGTCGTCCGCGCGCGCGAACATCGACTCGCCGCAGAACACCCGCCCGACCGACAGGCCGTACAGCCCGCCGACCAGCGCACCGTCCTGCCAGGCCTCGATCGAGTGCGCGTGGCCGCGGTGGTGCAGCGCGACCATCGCGCGCTTCAGCTCGGGCGTGATCCACGTGCCGGCCTGCCTCGGGCGGCGCGTGGCGCCGCACGCGGTGATCACCGCCTCGAACGCGGTGTCCGCGGTGAGGGTGTAGGGGGCGCGTCGGATCACCTTGGCGAGGCTGCGCTGAACGCGAAGCTCGTCGACGTAGAGCACCAGCCGGGGGTCGGGCGACCACCACAGCAGCGGCTCGCCCTGGCTGTACCAGGGGAAGATGCCGCTGCGGTAGGCGAGCAGCACCCGATCCGGGTGCAGGTCGCCGCCGATCCCGAGGACTCCGTCCTCATCGGCGTGCTCGGGTGGCGGGAAGACGTGCCGCGCGGGGATCTGGTACACCGGCATCAACGGCCCTGGAGCTGTGGTCGAGGTCGCTCCTAACCGTCGGTTGCGCATCGGGTCGGTGCACGGCTACACAACGGGGCTCGGAGGCGCGCATGCGTTGGCTGTGGCTGTTCGGATGGATGGCGGGGTGCACCGGGTCGGTCGATACGACCGATACGGGGGACACCGGCGACACCGAGGAGGATCTCGGCCCCGCCGGCCAGCTCCACGGCACCGTGCGCGACGCGGAGGGCGATCCGGTCGAGGGCGCGCAGGTCAACCTGTGCCTCGCGATCTGCTCGACGGCGCAGACCGACGCGCAGGGCGCCTACGCGTTCGACCCGCTGGTCGTCGGCGCGTACTCGTTCCACGTCGTACCGCCGCAGGGGAGCGGGCTCGCCGAGCCGCTGATCCCCTGGCCGATCGAGGAGGACACGAACCCGACGCTCGATGTGGTGCTCCCACCGCTCGAGGCGGAGGTCGCGCTGCCCACCGGCGCGCGCGCCGAGATCGAGGCGGCACCCGGGCTGTTCCTGACCTTGCAGCAAGGTGATCTCAAGGTCGTGTTCGCGGATCCGCCGACCGCGGTGGCCGGCGCGCGCGTGGCCGAGGCCGACCGGCTGCCGATGGACGTCGGCGGCGAGGTGCTCGCGGTGTGGTACCTGTCGCCCTACGAGGCGAGCGCGGAAGAGGTCGGGGGGATGCCGTTTCGCATCGCGAACGATCTGGGGCTCTCCGAGGGGCAGACCGCGCAGCTCTGGCGCGCCTCGTATTGGGACTTCGCGTTCGTCAGCGTGGGCCTGCTCGAGGCGCAGGGCGACTTCCTGGTCAACGACGCCCTGCGACTGCCCGAGCTGACCACGCTCGTGTTGGTCGAGCCCACGACGACCCACTGACGGGTCACGGGATGACGACGACGGTGTAGGTGCGCTCGACGGAGCCGTCGATCGCGAGCCGCACGCCCGCGACGTCGAGGGTCCCCGAGGTCAGCGTCGCGGTGAGCTCGCCGGCGCCGGTCGGCGCGCCGCTCGGGGTGTACCGCGTGCCGTCGGCCTCCAAGAACGGGCCCCCGCCGCCGAACAGCAGCAGGCGCCGTGCGCCGTCGACGTCCGCGAGGTCGCGCCGACCGGCCGTGGGTACCAGCGTCTCGGGCACCTCCACGAACAGCGGCACGGTCGTGCCTGCCGCCGCGAACACCGGGATGTGGTCGAGATCGGCCTCGAACGTGCCGCTCTCCGCCGGCGCGTGCGTCCACCAGTCGTACCAGCGCGTGCCCGCGGGCAGCTCGACGTGTCGCGACGTCGCGTCCGCCTCGAGGACCGGGGCGACCAGGAGCGCGTCGCCGAGCATCCACGCGTCGCGCCGCCCCCAGTCGCCCTCACCCAACACGAGCGCGGGTGGGAGCAGCATCGGCGTGCCGTCGGCGGCGGCGCGCGCGGCGAGGCCGTAGCGATACGGGAACAGGGCCATGTGCTCGGTGGCGACGCGTGCCCAGTGCGCGGTCGTCTCGGCGTCGCTGTCGAACTGCCAGTTGTCGGTGTCGAACGCGCCGTGGTGCGTGCGCAGGATCGGGCTGAACGCCCCGAGCCACGCCCAGCGGAACCACAGCGCCTTGGTCGACGGCGGGTTGCCGACCGACTGGTAGCCGGCGACGTCGTGGGTGAACACCGGCACCCCGCTGGCGCCGAGCCCGAGGCCCATCGCGATCACGCTCGGGAGGCCGTCGTCCTCGTCGAAGGAGGTCCGCTGATCGCCCGCC
This sequence comes from uncultured Enterobacteriaceae bacterium, assembly GCA_964419905.1. Lineage (GTDB taxonomy): Bacteria > Myxococcota_A > UBA796 > UBA796 > JAFDJI01. Next base: position 3,694 of record CAYQSE010000078.1, on the reverse strand, counting down.
CACACCACGGGCGCGAGCCGTGCGGTGCCGGTCCACCCGGAACGAACGAAGAACGTCGCGTCCTGCTCGCCGATCAGCTCCAGGTTCGTGGCCTGCCAGTACTCCGGATAGGTGTTGTGGAGTGCCAGCCCGGTCTGACCGTTCGCGAGGGCCGTGTCGGTGGGCAGCCACTCGGCGAAGTCGGCCATCCACCCGTCGAAGCCGAGATCGAGCGCGCGCTGCATCCGATCCTGCGCCCAGGCCCTGGCGGCGGGCAGCGTCAGGTCGAGCATCGACTCGGTCTCGAACGTGAAGCCGGTGAACGTCGCGACCTCGCCGTCGGCGTCGCGGAGCAGCACGCCCGCCTCGCTCGCCTCGTCCCACGCCAGGGTGCCGCTGCGGACGAACGGCGCGAAGTAGGCGAACCACTTGAACCCGTCGTCCTCGAGCTCTCGTGCGAGCTCCGCAGCGTCCGGGTAGAGCCCCTCGTCCACCGTCCACTCGCCGCCGAGGTGGTAGCCGAAGCTCGTCTGGTGCGCGCCCTTCCAGTCCTCGGTCCAGATCACCGACGCGGGCGCGCCGGCGTCCCGCAGCGTCGCCGCGACCTCGCGAACCCGCGCACTTCCACGGATCGCATCGTTCCATGGCGCGAACACCCACGGCTGTGGCAGCGCGCCGCGCCCGACGTACGACGACAGCGCCCGGACCGGATCGAGCGGCGTGTCTCCGGTGAACAGCACGAGGCGCACCGTGCCCTCGTCCCAGGCGACGAGCTGGAAGCGGTCGGGATCCGCAGCGCACAGGTCGACGTCCACGCGACCGCCCGTGTCGAGGAGCAGCCCGTGGCGAGAAGCAGGCCGCAGCGCGAACGGCACCGGGTACGACGTGGCGTGACGCGTGCCCTCCATCGGCCAGCCGGGCGGTTCGGCCTCGTCCTCGGACTTGCCGACGCCCGGCTCGGAGACCCACAGCGGGAACGCCTGTCCGACGTGATCCACGTCCATCGCGTGCCCGCCGAACCCGAGGAACGCGTCGCCCTCGGCGCACGCTGCGGAGAAGCCGAGGCGGTTGGCCCCGGCCGCCGACCACTCGAGCAGCAGCGAGCCCGGCGTGCTGCCCGGCGCGAGCGTGAGCACGCCGAGCGCCTCGTCGCTCGGGCCCCGCGCCTCGAGGATCGTCGGACCGACCCGCCCGCGCGGCGGCCCGAACGCTGCGGTGTCGCGCAGGGTCGCGGTGACTTCGGTGAACCGGAACGCGCCGAACCGCATCTCGATCTCGGCGCTGCCCTCGCCGGCGACGAACCGGAGCCCGCTCAGCTGCGGCCCGCGCCGGGCGTGCGCGACGTCGAGCGCGCCGTCCGCGTCGATGTGGACGGTGAAGTCCCCGACGGCGACGCTGGGGGGTCCGCACGCCGTCAGCCACAGCAGCGCCGCGCTCAGAGCACCCATGGCACGAGCCTCCAGCGATCCGCCATCGCGTCGCGCCACGCGGGGATGCTCGCGAGCACGGCCTCCTCGGTGCGGATGCGGTGGAAGAGCACGAACGCGTTCAGCAGCGACAGCGCGATCGCTGCGATCCACGCGGTGTGGAGGAGCGGGAGGCACGCGATCTCGACGATCACCACGAGGTAGTTCGGATGGCGGATGTAGCGGTAGGGACCGGTGGTGGCGATCGCGTCGGCGGGCGGGGCCACGACGCGGACATTCCACGCGCGCCCGATCGTCGCCAACGTCCATGCGCGCAGCGCGGTCGCGCCCACCAGGCCCAGCAGCGCGAGCGCCCCGAGCCAGGGCACGAAGGGCCGTCCAAGGGCGATCACCTCGACGAGCGGTGCGGCGACGAGGCCGACGTGCAGCGTCGCCATCAGCGGGAACAGCCACGGCTCGTCGACCACGGCCTGTGGACGCGCCCGCATCCGGCGCATGCTCACGACCAGCTCCACGAGCCGCATCGCGCCGGTCCCGAGGAGCAGCGCGGCGAACACCAGGAACGGCGGGCTGGCGAGCATGGTCGTCGGACTATAGCCTCCGGTTGCACCTCAGCCGAGGGCTGCCATGCTGCTGTTTCGCTGCGTCGCGCTGGCTGCGCTGCTCGGCGCCGCGTCGGGCGCGCGCGCGACCGAGGGACGCCCGAACGTCGTGTGGATCAGCCTGGACACGACGCGGGCGGACGCGCTGTCGTGCTACGGCGAGGTGCCGGGGCTGCTGCGATCCCGCGGCGTGGTCACCCCGCGCCTCGACGCGCTGGCGGCCGAGGGTGCGCGGTTCGAGCGTGCCTATGCGCACGCGCCGACCACGCTGAGCAGCCACGCCACGCTGTTCACGGGGCTCGATCCACATCAGCACGCGATCCCGCGCAACGGCTTCCCGTTGGCCGACGGCGTGCCGACCTTCGCCGCGCGGCTCGCGGGTGCGGGCTGGGACACGATCGCGGTGATCGGTGCTGCGGCGCTGGCTCCGGACATGGGCCTCGCCACGGGGTTTCGCGTCTACGACGCCTCGGGGCTCGCTGACGTCGGCACGATGTACCAGGACCGGGCCGACGGGGTGCTCGCGCGCGCGCTGGCCGCGGTAGACGGGCGCGAAGCCGACGGGCCGCTGTTCCTGTTCGCGCACTTCTTCGATCCCCACCAGCCGTTCGATCCACCGAGCGCATGGCGCGCGCGGTTCGCCGACCCGGACTACACGGGCCCCTACGCGGACGACGCGTCGGGTCTCGGGCCACTGCGCGCGGCGCTTCGCGAGGGCGTCGCCGCTCCGGCGGACGTGGACCACGTGGCCGCGATGTACCTCGCCGAGGTCGCCTACACCGATGACGCCGTGGGGCGGCTGCTCGACGCGCTCGCGGCCCGCGGGTTGCTCGACCACGCGATCGTGGTGGTGGTCGCAGATCACGGTGAGACGCTGTCGGAGACGCCGAGCTATGGCTGGACGCACGGCAACGACGTCAGCGACGGGGTCATGCGGGTGCCGCTGATCGTGCGCGGCTACGGCGTCCCGCTCGCCGAGCGCGCGGTGATCCGCCGCCAGGTCGGGATCGCCGGCCTCGCGCCGACGCTGGAGGAGGCGCTCGGGCTGCCGCCGATTTTGGGTCGCCATGCCTCGTTCCTGGAGCTGCTCACGCCAGGGCCGGCGCGCGACGATGACGGCTGGCCGCACCGCCCGACGCGCCCGGTCGTGATGGAGGCGACCCGCCCGCACGACGCCGAGGGACCGGGGTGGAACAACCGCGGTCTGTGGCGCGGGATCCGCGCTGGGGGCGCCGTGCTCCACGCGGCCCCGCGCTACGACGTCTCTCCGCGCGTGGTCGAGGGGGACGCGGCGCTCGGCGCGCTGCTCGGCGCGCTGCTCGAGGCCTGGGACGCCGCGGCCCCGCCGTTCCGCTCCGACGGGATGACGCCGGCGACGCGGGAGGCGCTGCGCGCCCTGGGCTACCTGTCCGACGATCCGTGAGCGCCGCGCCTGCCGGGATGCCGGGGCCAAGCTGCTCGCTGCGTGGCGTTCGCGTGCGTGCCGAGACCTCGGGCGGCCGGCCGGGACGGCCGGCCCACGATTTTCGCTTCTCCGCTGGATGCGTGTGTAGGGACCTTTCTTGAAGCCCTGGCATCAAGCCGTGGGTCGGCCGTCCCGGCCGTCGATTGATCACTTCTCCAAGAAGTCAGGATGAAGGCGGGTTCGCGAGGATCTGGGAACGTGGGGCGGGCGTCCCGCCCGCC
>CAYQSE010000077.1:16263-22363 GCA_964419905.1 uncultured Enterobacteriaceae bacterium | reverse complement strand
GGCGCGCGTGGGGCTTCGTGAACGCCGACCTCGACCTGCTGTTCACCCGCCCGCCGGTCGGCGCGTGGACCTGCCTGGACGCCGAGACCGCGGTCGCGCCCGACGGGCTCGCGACCTGCGCGACCGTGCTGCGCGACACCTCTGGGGCGTTCGGGCGGGCGAGTCAGGCGCTGGTGGTGACCCGCCGAGGAGGCGGCGCCACGACGCTGCTACGCTCGCGCGCATGACCACTCGCACCCTGAAGGGACTGGGCTTCCTGTTCCTGCCCGACAGCTACCGTCCCGGCGCGACCCAGTACATGGGCTTCCAGAGCGCGAACCGCGCGCTGCTGGAGGCGATGGCGCAGTACGGCACGCGCGACCCCCTGCACGCCCTCACCCTCGACCGTCCCGCGTTCGACCTGTTCGCGTCGATCGTCCAGCCCTTCGGGCGCACCGCGACCTGGATCCCCGCGCACGAGACGCATCGGCTCGCCGAGGCCGGGACGGTCTTCGTCGGCGGCTCCAGCCACGCCGAGCTCGCGGGGGCGCGCCGCGCCACCGATCCACGGGCGTTCGGCATCGTCGGCATCCTGCACAGCTTCTCCACCGGCGGCGACGAGGCGCTGATGGGGTTCCACGACCAGCCGATCGAGGCGTGGGACGCGGTGGTGTGTACGTCCGCGGCCTCCTACGACACCGCGACGCGCCTCCTCGACGCGCGCCTCGCGTGGATCCGCCGGGTCCACGGCGCCGCGAGCCCGAGCCCGATCCACCTCGCGCAGCTCCCGCTCGGCGTCCACGCCGACCGCCTGGCCCCGACCGCGGCGCGACGGGACGCCGGCGCCGCCCTGCGCGCCCAGCTCGGGGTGCGCGAGGACGCGGTCGTCGTGCTGTACTTCGGCCGCCTGTCGTGGATCGACAAGGCGAACCCCGTCCCGATGTTCCAGGCGCTCGAGGCCATCGCGCGCGCCCACCCCGATCGCCCGATCGCGCTGTGGATGGCGGGCTGGGCCTATGACCAGGCCGCCCTGGAGACGCTCGGGCGTTCGGCCAAGACGTGGTGCCCATCGGTGCCGGTGAGCTGGCTCAACGGGATGCTCCCGAAGGTCCAGACCGACGCGTGGGCAGGCGCCGACGTGTTCGTGTCGCTCGCGGACAACCTCCAGGAGACCTTCGGGCTCACGCCGCTCGAGGCGATGGCCGCCGGGCTCCCGTGCGTCGTGAGCGACTGGGACGGCTACCGCGACACGGTGCGCCACGGCGTCGACGGCTTCCGCATCCCCACCGTGACGCCCCCGCCGGGCGCCGCGAACCCCATCATCGACGCGTTCCCGATCACCGCGCAGCGCAGCGGGCTGATGCGCGCGACCGCGCAGTGCGTGGCGGTGGACGTCGAGGCGACCCGGCGGGCGCTCGAGGCGCTGATCCTCGACCCGGCGCTGCGACGCCGCATGGGCGAAGCGGGGCGCGAGCGCGTGGCGTCCACCTACGACTGGCGCGTGCTCGTCCCCCGCTACGAGGCGCTCCTCGATGCGCTGGACGCGCGGCGCGCGGCGGCGCCGATCCGCGTCCCGGCAGGCGGCCCGGAGCGCGCGCCGCGCGATCCGTTCGCCGCGTTTGCGCGCTACCCGACGCGGCACCTGAAGCCAGGCGACGTCGTGGTGGCAGCGCCCGACGCCGTCGAGGTGCTGGAGCGCGCGCTGCGCGATCCGGTGATCGCCGCCGGCGTGGAGGTCGTGATCGCCGAGGCGCCGCTGCTCCGCGCCCTGATCGCCGCAGCGCAGACGCCGATCGACCTCGCGCGCCTGTCGGTACACGGCGAACCCGCTGCCAGCGCGCGCGCAGCGGCCTGGCTGCTCAAGACGGGAACGCTACGGCTCGTGGGCGCCCAAGATCAGGCATCGCCCTAGATCTTTCGCGACAGAGTGAAAGACGGCTACACAGGCCAGCGCGCGTGACCTACGCTGGTCGGCGGATGGTGCCTCTGTCGACGTCTGCACGCCCGCCGGTGTTGCCGATCGCCCTCGCCCTGTGCTGGGCCGGGTCGGCGTGCAACCCCGACCAGGGGCTCTCGTACTTCAACCGACCTCCTACCGCGGTGATCGAGTCGCACGCCGACGGCGACACGATCCCCGAAGGCTACGCGGCGCCCTTTCGCGGTGGGATCTCCGACCCCGACAACCAGGTCGTCGACCTGTGGGTCACCTGGCTGGTCGACGGGCGGGAGGCGTGCCCGGCGGCCCCCGGCGACGCCACCGGCGTGTCGACCTGCGACGTGATCGTCGGTCCCGGCCCGCACGCGGTGACGCTCGAGGTCCGCGACCTCGCCGGTCAGCGCGGCTTCGACACCGTCGAGATCGTCGGTACGCCCACCGACGCGCCTATCGCCGAGATCACCGAGCCGAACCCGACTCAGACCGCGTTCTACGCGAGCACCCCGATCCTGTTCGAGGCCACCGCCGCCGACGCCGAAGATCCCGCTGACGCGCTCGTCGCCACCTGGACGAGCTCGCTCGACGGTCCGCTCGCGCTGCCCGAGACCCCCGACGCGACCGGGGCGCTGCGCGGGCTGCACAACCTGTCGCAGGGCGACCACATCGTCGTCCTCACCGTCGAGGACCGCACCGGCAAGACCGCACAGGACAGCGTCACCGTGCGCGTCGGCCCCGAGAACCGCCCGCCGCTGTGCGCCGTCACGGCACCCCAGGACGGCGCGATCGCCGCGTTTGGCGCCACGCTCTACCTGCGCGGCACCGCGTCCGACCACGACGTGCCCGCGAACTGGCTGCGCGTGACCTGGACGAGCGACAAGGACGGGACGCTCGGCACGAGCACCCCCAACGTCGACGGCTCGGTGCTGTTCCCGTGGAACGGGCTGACCGTGAACAGCCACGCGATCACGATGACCGTGACCGACGACGTCGGCGCGTCGTGCTCCGACACGATCGTCGTGACCGTCGGCACCGCGCCGCTGGTGAGTATCGCCTCGCCCCAGCAGAGCCGGGTCTATCCGAAGGACGCGACGATCATCTTCGCGGCGACCGTGCTCGACAACGAGGACCCGCCCGCCACCCTCGACCTCGAGTGGTGGAGCACCCTGGACGGCCTGATCAGCGCCGGACGCGCGGACGCGAGCGGACAGGTCGCCTTCATCCGCGACGACCTGTCGAGCGGGTGGCACGACCTCACGCTCACCGCGACCGACTCGCTCGGGCTGCAGACGACCGCGGCGATCCGCTTCAAGGTCAACCGGCCGCCGGGCGCCGCCGAGGTCGCGATCCGCCCGTCGCCGCCGCGCACGACCGACGCACTCGTCGCCTCGCTCGACGTGCCCAGCGTGGACCCCGACGGCGACGTGGTGAGCTACACCTACCGCTGGTACCGCAACGACGTGCTCGCCACGTCCCAGACCGGCGCGACCGTGCCCGCGGTCGACACCGCGAAGCACCAGCAGTGGCGCGTCGAGGTCACGCCGACCGACGGCGACGCGCCCGGGCCCGTCGCCACCGCGACCGCGACGATCCGCAACAGCCTGCCCGTGGTCGGAACCCCCACCATCGGCGGCGGCCCGTTCACCCGGGCGAGCACGCTGTCCTGCCAGCCCGGCACGGTGCAGGACGCCGACGGCGATCAGGTCCAGCTCGCCTACGCCTGGACCGTCGACGGGATCGACGCGGGCGTCGCGACCGCACAGCTCACGGCGCCCGCGTTCGGCCGCGACGACGTGGTGGCGTGCGTCGTCACCCCGTCCGATCCCGAGGAGCCCGGCGCGCCAGCGACCTCGGCGAGCGTCACCATCCTGAACAGCGCGCCGTCCGTCGCCGGCGTCTCGATCCACCCGACCACGCCCGAGCAGGACCTGCCCATCACCTGCGCGTGGTCGTTCACCGACCCCGATCCGGGCGACCCCGACGAATCGCTCGTCGTGTGGCGCGTGGACGGGACGGTCGCCGGCACCGGCCCCACGCTGCCGGCGCCCCACCCGCTCGGCGCCGTCATCACGTGTGAGGTGACCGCGTTCGACGGCACGACCCAGGGCACCGCCGCGTCGGCCGCCGCGACCGTCGGCCCGAGCGCCCCGACCGTCACCGGGCTCTCGCTCACCCCGACCGCCCCGATCGCGTCGGACACCTTGCGCTGCGAGGTCCAAGGCTTCGACGATCCCCAGGACGACCCCGACCAGACCCGCTACCGGTGGACGATCGACGGCTTCGCGGTGGGCACCGGGAGCACGCTGGACGGCGCGTTCGTGAAGCACGACGTCGTGACCTGCGAGGCCACCCCGAGCGACGGCGTCCACGACGGCACCCCGATCAGCGCCTCGGTCACGATCCGCAACGACCCGCCGAGCGCGCCCGGGCTCGCGTTCGACCCGGCCGCGCCGATCGAGGCGCTCCGCGACCTGCGGTGCGACGTCGCGACCCCGTCCACCGACGCCGACGACGATCCGATGACCTACACCTTCGCGTGGGAGCGCGACGGCGCGCCCTACGAGGACGCGATCGACGCGGCGACGCACAGCCGGATCCCGGTGGCGGCGCTGGTGGCCGGCGAGGTGTGGCGGTGCAGCGCGACGCCTGACGACACCGAGGTCGACGGGCCGGAGACCACGATCGCGATCGAGGTGCTCGCGGGCATCACCCCGCAGGTCGCGGCGGGCGGGCGGCATACGTGCCTGCTGCAGGCGGACGGGGAGATCGTCTGCTGGGGGCTGAACAACTTCGGACAGCGGACGCCCCCCGCCGGGCCGTTCCGGTTCCTGAGCGCGGGGTACAGCCACAACTGCGCGGTTCGGGCCGACACGGGCGCGATCCAGTGCTGGGGCAGCAACGCCGACGGGCAGGCCCCCGCCAGCGTAGCCGGGACCTTCGTCGAGGTGGGCGCAGGCCTGAGCCATTCGTGCGGGTTGCACGACGACGGCGCGGTGAGCTGCTGGGGCGTCGGCCCACAGGGCCAAGCGACCCCCACAGCCGGCGACTACGTCCACGTGCGGGTGGGGGAGCGAATCTCGTGCGGGATCACCTCAACCGACACGATCACCTGCTGGGGTGAGTACGCGACCTCGGTGCCGAGCGGCGCGTTCACCGACCTCGACGTCGGCGCGAACCACGCCTGCGCCGTACGCACCGACGGAACGCTCGCGTGCTGGGGCTTCAACGGGGACAACAAGACCGTGGTGCCCGCGACGGGTGCGCCGTGGTCCGACGTCGCGGCGAACCGTCGGTACACCTGCGCGCTCGACGCGGACGGGCGCGCGGTGTGCTGGGGCCACGACGGCAGCGGTCAGGCGACCGGCGCGGCCGGCCCGTTCACCGAGATCACCGCGGGCGAGAACCACGCCTGCGCCCGCGCGGCCGGCGTGGTCACCTGCTGGGGATCCAACGCAGAAGGCCAGCGCACACCGTGAGCGCGCCCCCTAGTCCTTGACCGATCGGCTCACAGCACCGCTTTACGGTGCTTGGTCCAAACTTTCAGTATTTTGTGAAAGATGATGTGGATCCGCCTGCACGCCGGATCGTAGAGTTCAGGGGTCGGTCGAGGGGCCGACCCTTTCCAGCATGTCCGGCGGCGCGCAGCCGACCGATAGGGGGAGTACCCATGAAGCGTAGAGACCTCGCGTTCGTGTTCACCGGGCTGGCCGTCGCCGGCACCGCCGGGGCGGCCACGGACACCCAGCAAATCGACTTCAACATCAACGGCGCCTCGTCCATCACCGTCAGCACCAACGTGTCGATGACCATGGACCTGTTCGCGGGCGCCGGCGGTTCCCAGACCAGCGGTCTGATGACCTACAACGTGAGCGGCGAGGCGGGCAGCCAGCTGACCTACACCTCCGTCACCGGCAACACCGAGGCGATCACGGTCCTCCCCACGTTGGGCGCGGTTCCCGCCGGGACGACCCTCGACGTGACCGCGACGGTGGATGGGCTGGTGGGCACCGGCACGTGCGGCGTCGGGTCCGGCGCCTCGTTCCCCACCGGAGGTCCGGTGGTCAGTGGGATCAACAACGGCGTCGGCTGCGCCGCCGACCTCGTCTACGACTGGAACGTCAGCACGACTTAGCTGCTCGTTCCCGGACCGTCCTCGATGGTCGTCACGTTCACGATCTCCGATACATG
>CAYQSE010000077.1:0-16253 GCA_964419905.1 uncultured Enterobacteriaceae bacterium | reverse complement strand
CCCTCACCGGCCCCAGGTGCGTGGGGGGGGGCCGGGCCGGCGCCGGCCCCCCCCCCGCGACCCATCCACGCCATGCAACGCACCCTCGACCTCGACGCGATCACCCAGCGGATCGGGCGCGGCCAGTACGCCGAGGCCGAGGCAGAGCTCCGCGCCCTGCTCGCCGCGGACCCCGCGCACCCCGCCGCCTGGCTCTATCTCGGGGCGATCGCCATCCACCGCGACGACTTCGCCCGCGCCGAGCAGTACACCCGCGTCGGGTTGATCTTCGATCCGAACCAGGCGGCGCTGCACCACAACCTCGGCGTGATCTGCAACATCTTCGGGCGGTTCGACGAGGCCGCCGACGCGTTCGAGGCCGCGCTGCGGATCGCCCCCGACCGACCCGAGACGCTGTACAACCTCGTGACCGGCACGAAAGGCCCCCGCGCCGTCGCCTACCTCGAGCGCATCGAGGCGCTCCTCCTGCGTCCGGGCTGGTCGGATCTCGATCGCGCCCGCCTGCGCTTCGCCGCCGCCCACCTCCGCGATCGGCGCGGCGATCACGACGCCGCGTTCGCGCACCTCCGGGACGGGAACGCGGCGACTGGGCGACGGCTCGATCGTCCACGCCATCAGGCGCTGATCGCGGACCTGATCGGGACGTTCGACCGCGACCTGATCGATCGCCTCCGCCCGCACGCACACCCGAGCCGCCTGCCGGTGTTCGTGCTCGGCATGCCGCGGTCGGGCACGACGCTCATCGAGTCGATCCTCGCGGCCCATCCGGCGGTGCTCGGCGGCGGCGAGATGCTGCACCTGAACGCCGCGCTCGCGCACATGCCCGCGCTGCTCGAGAGCCCGCATCCCTATCCGCGGTGCGCGGCCGACGCGGACGAGACCTTCTTCTACGATCTGGCGGACGGCTACGTGCGCACGGTGGCGCAGGCCGCCGGCGACGCGCGGCACGTCGTGAACAAGACCCCGCTGAACTTCCTGCACCTCGGACTCATCGCGCTGATGTTCGCCGACGCGCCGATCATCCATTGCCGCCGTGATCCCGAGGACACCGCGCTGTCGGTGTACTTCCAGTACTTCACGAAGCAGAACGACTACGCGTTCGCGCTCGACGATCTCGGGATCTACTACGCCGACTACCAACGGCTGATGGCGCACTGGGAGCGCGTGCTGCCCGGCCGCGTCCTGCACGTCGACTACGAGGCGTTGGTGGCCGATCCCGAGGGCCAGGCGCGGCGGCTGGTCGCGCACCTCCGGCTGCCGTGGGACGACGCGTGCGTCCGGTACTACGAGGCGTCGCGTCCGGTCGCGACCGCGAGCCAGTGGCAGGTGCGCCAGCGCCCGTATTCCACCGCGGTGGGCCGCGCGCGGGCCTACCACCCCCACCTCGCGCCGTTCCGCGACGCACTCGCCGCCGCGACGACGACGCCATGAGCCCGTGCGCGCTCGGCCTCGCGCTCGCCGCGCTCGTCACCCCCGCACACGCGCGGGAGGACGCGATGGGCGTCCCGCCAGGGCGGCTGCGCCCGCCCGTCGTCGAGCCCTCCCTGCGGATCGATCCGCTGCCGGCGGCCCCAGAGGTCGACCCGCTCCCGGGCACGGCGATCTGGAAGTCGACCACGGTAGCGACGGTCGACGCTCCCGCGGGGCAGCGCTGGGCGCTCAGCGCGCACCTCGAGGCCGCGGGCGACCCGGCGGCCCTGCGGTTCTGGGCCGCGGCGGAGGGGGGCACCCACGCCACCGCGACGATGCGTCCATCCAGCGCGACCGCGCTCGGCCCGACGCCAACGCCGATCACCGAGGGCGTGGGTCCGCTGCATGGCCTGCTCATCTTCCTCCAGGCCGACGCCGATGCACCGCTGAGCCCGGGCCCGTTCACCGCCACCATCCACTACACCCTGGAGTCCCGATGAGCCTGGTGCCCCCGTGGCGCGCGGCGCTGCTCGCGTGCTGCCTGCTCGCGTCGAGCCTTTACGCCCGCCCCGCCGAGGCGAAGGTCGTCGTGATCACCGGGCTGTCCGCGTCCCACAGCGCGCCGGTCGGCGGCGTCGTCCAGGGCGCGATCACGGTCCGCAACGACGGTGAGGCCCCGTGGACCGGCACCGTGAGCCTCAGCGACTACCACACCGACGTCGAGCGGAGCTACTTCCCGCCGCCCGGAACGGTCGCCCGGTCGAGCGCGGGGTGGATGACGGTCGAGCCCACCACGCTCACGCTCGCCCCCGCCGAGCGCGCGGTGATCCGCTACGAGCTCCGCGTCCCCGACGACCCCTCGCTGCGCGGCTCCTACTGGAACAACGTCGTGATCCGCGATCTGGACACGAGCGATATGCAGGCGAGCGCGTCCTCCGATCCCCGGTTCACGCTCAAGGCGCAGTACGAGACCGCGGTGCGCATCTCGACCGACGTAGGCGCCGAGGCCCCGGCGGAGGTGAAGTTCCACACCGTCGCGCTGCACGGCGAGGCCGACGCGCCGAAGCTGCAGATCGACCTCGAGAACACCGGCGAGCGCTGGATGAAGGCGACGGCCCAGGTCGAGCTCTACGGCGAGGACGGGGCGCGCCTCGGCCCGTTCGTCGCCGGGCCGAAGAGCCTGTATCCAGGCAGCGAGGTGCGATTGGACGTGGCCCTCGCCCCGCTCGCCTCGGGCGACTACGTCGCGGTGATCATCGCGGACGGCGGCGACGTGGGCGCGTTCGGGACGCGCAAACACCTGCGCGTGCCGTAGGCGCGCGGGTGCTCGTCCGACGCGGGCGCTACCGAGCGTGGCTCGGCCTCGGGCTGTGGCTGACGCTCGGGGTGCCCGCCGCGGACGCGGCGACGCTCGAGGCAGCGACCCGCGACGCCTCCGCGCTGCCGGACGAGCGGATCACGCTCGTGTTCCGCGCCGAGGACGGCGACGGGCAGCTCCACCCCGCCGAGCTCACGCTCCCGTCGGGCTGGCGCGCGCTGCTGCCCGAGGAGCCGTTTGCGGTCGCGCCGGGCGAGCGCGCGGTCCGCGTGGTGGTCGTCGCGACCCCGGCGCAGGCGCGACCCGGCACGTACGCGCTCACCTACGGCTGGGCTGGCGCCGAGGCGATCGCGCGCGTCGACGTCGCCGAGACGCGCGGGCTCGCGCTCGCTGTGCAGGCCGACCGGGTGCAGGTGCCCAGCGGGGACACGGTCCCCGTCACCTGGCAGCTCCACAACGAGGGCAACACGCCACGCCGCTTGCTCGTGCGCGTCATCCCCCGCAACCTGCGCGCGGATCCATCGGAGCCGGTGCGCGTCGAGGTGCCGCCGTTCGGCACGCACGTCCACACCTTCGACGCGCGGATCGCGGACGACGCGACGCATGCGACCCTGGCCGTCGAGGTCGTCGACGCCGACACGCCCTCCGAGTCCGCACAGCGTGGCTTCGTGCGGTTCGATGTGCTGCCGCGCTCGGGCAAGGTCGACCGCTTCCGCCGCCTGCCCCTGAGCGCCACGCTGTGGAACCGCACCGGGACGGGGCTCGACGGCACGCTGCGCACCGCGCTGCAAGGCGAGCTGACCGCGCAGGGACCGCTGGACGCCGGACAGAAGGTCCACCTCGACGCCCTCGCGCGCGGCCCGACGGTGCGCTCGGTGCCCGGGCTGCAGCGCTTCGACGAGTACCGCGCCACGCTGACCGCGGGCCACGGGCCGTGGCGGACGCGCCTACACCTCGGCGACGGCGGATATCACTTCACCCCGCTCACCCTGCGCGGGATGATCGGGCGTGGGGCCGCCGCGAGCGTCCGCGTGAACGCGCTCGAGGTCGGCGGGTTCGCAGCGCAGCGCCGCTACGTCGAGCGCAGCCCGTGGCAGATCGGCGGGTTCTTCCGCGCCTATCCGTTCGAGCGCGCGTGGTTCTCGGTGAACACGCTGCTCTCGCGGCTGCCGGGGCGCAACGCGTGGACCTTCAGCCACGAGGGCCAGCTCGAGCTGACCCGCCCCGAGAGCCGCCACGCCGTCCGGCTCGGCTACGAGGCGGCGCTGGGTGACGGCGCGCCCGGCGGTCACCTCCGCCTGGACGGGGCCGCGCGACACACGCGCTACTGGCTGTCGAGCTTCTTCGGCGCTCCTGGCTTCCCCGGCGAGTGGGCCAACCGCTGGCTGACCACCGCGGGCGCCTTCCAGCGCGTCGGCGCGTTCACCCTCTCGCCGAACCTCCAGCTCGTGCTGAGCGATCTCGCCGGTACGAACCCGTCCCGCACGAGCACGACGTGGATCTCGAGCGTCCGAGGCACCTGGGACGCCAGCGACCGCGTGACGGCAGACCTGAGCTGGCGGCATCAGGACGGGCGCGACCGCTTCACCGACCGCGACCTGTTCCTCGTCGAGGATATGTTCACCGCCGGCGCGCGCGCGCGCTACGGCGAGACACGGGTTCGCGGCGAGGTCGGCGGGCGCCTGCGGCGGCGTGACGACTTCGGCGACAAGACCTCCACCAGCGTGTTCGGCACGGTCGAGGCGCAGCACGATCTGTCCCACGGCGTGCACGCGACGCTGGGCGCCTACGTCGACTCGAACTTCCGGCGCCAGCCGGGTCCGTCCTGGCTCGTCGCGCCCTACACCCGGTGGACGTGGGCGACGGGGCCGGCCCAGCGGGTGACGCTCACCTACTCGCCCCGCTGGTACGCCGCGCCCTATGCGCAGCTCCAGCAGCTCGCGTTCCTCGACGCGGCGATCCGCCTCCCGTGGGGGCACTGGATCCGCTCGAACGTGCTGCTGAACCTGTCCTCGCGCCCGGACACGCCCACCGACGTCCGGCTCGACGCCACCGTGGGCTACACCGCGGTGCTCGGACTCCCGATCGGTCGGCGCAAGGACCTGATGGTCGTCCGCGGCCAGGTCCTCGATCACGCCACCGGACTGCCCGCCACCGGGATCCCCGTCGCGCTGGACGGGTACGCGCTGCGCACCGACGAGCAGGGGATGTACGCGTTCGATGCCGATCCGACGCGCCGGCACCTGCTCGAGATCCCCTCGTTCGCGCTCGATCCAGGCCTCGCGGTGTTGCCGCGCGGCCAGGTCGACCTCACACCCACCGGGCCTGCGGACGAGGCGCACGAGCAGATCCATGACTTCACGGTGGTGCGCGGCGGCAGCGTGCGCGTCCGCGTCGTCCGCTATCGACTGGACGGCTCGCCCTATCTGCTCGAGGGGCAGACCGCCCGGTACATCGAGGAGGGGCCCGTCGCGCTGGCCCAGATCGACCTGCGCGGAGATCAGGGCTTGCGTCGGCTGTTTACCGACGCGGACGGCGTGGTCCGCTTCGACCGGATCCCGACCGGCACCTGGGAGCTCGTGTCGCGCCCCGGTCAGCTCGGGCGCGACGAGACCGTCGAGGACGGTGCACGCCTGATCGAGATCCTGCCCGGGGACGCGCAGGAGATCCTCGTGCGCGTGCTCCCGCAGGTTCGCCGGATCCGGTTCGTCGACAGCGAGGAGGAGGCGACCGCGGTCACCACGCTCGCGCCGCGGCCGGGCAAGCCCGTCGCGGTGACCGGGCTGCGGCTGACGCCGTCCTCGATCGTCGTCGCACCCGGGGCCGAGATCCCGGTGAGCGCGCAGCTGATCTACGCCGATGGCCGGACCGAGGAGGCCACCGCGGCGGTGCAGTGGGCCATCGCCGACAGCGAGATCGCCACGGTGGAGGGCGGCGTCGTGCGCGGCGTCACGCCGGGGCAGACCACGATGACCGCGACGCTCGCGGGCCGGATGGCGGGGCCGATGCCGATCGAGGTCGTCGAGGTGCCGTACATGGGCCTTCAGGCCGCGCCGAAGGCGCTCGCGCTCGCGCCGGGCGCGTCCGCGCCGCTCACGGGCACGGCGATCGAGGCGGGCGGCGCGCTCACCAACGTGACGGGCCAGGTCGAGTGGGTGTCGCGCGACCCGAGCATCGCGACCGTCGACGCGGCGGGGGTCGTCACCGCGGTCGCGCCGGGCCAGACGGTGATCGTGGGGCGGCTGTTCGGGCTCGTCGCGTTCCCGGTCGAGGTCACGGTCGAGGGCGCCGCGGACTGAGCGGCGCCGCGCGACTCAACGCAGCGCGTCCAGGTCGACCAGCGCCTCGCCGTCGCCGTCGATCGGCGCCGAGACGCCGTGGCGGACCTCACCGATGCGGACGATCAGGTCGAGCGCCTCGACATGCGGCGCGACCCGCAGCGCGAGCCCGTGCTCGGCCACCACCGACACGGCGCCCTCGAAACGGACACCTTCGCCCGGCACCGAGGCGATCAGGTAGGCGCCCGGTGCCGCCTCCCCGACGACGCGGACGTGGACGTCTCGATGCGCGTCGAACACGAAGCCCGGCGGGAACGCCACCTCGTCCATCGACGCGGGCTCCAGCGCGCAGCCCGCGCCGGCCATCATCAGCCCACCCACCACGGAAAGCCGGAGCCCTCGTCGCATCGCTTCACCCCGTTGCTGTGGCCTCGACCGAGACCCACCGTTGAACCACCCATCACTTGCAGCGCGCATCAGAACGCGACGCCCGAGGGCGGGCTCGACTGGCCCCGATTGTTGCCCCCCCAGCAGACCATCTGTCGATCATCGCGACGGATCGCGCAGGTGTGGCTGGACCCGAGCGCCGCCTCGTCGAACGCGACGCCGACCGGCGCGCCGCTCGACTGCAGGCTCGAGTTGTTGCCCCAGCACACGATCTCTCCGTCATCCCGCCGGATCGCGCACGCGTGCCAGCCCTCGTTCGACGCGAACACCGCGTCGTAGGCCCCAGTGGCGGGCGCATTCGAGACCTGGTTGTTGTTGTTGTTGCCCCAGCAGGAGATCCCGCCGTCGGATCGGCGGATCCCGCACGCGAACACACTGCCCACCGCGACGGCGTCGAACGCCACGCCGCTGGGCACGCCCGAGATCTGCTGGAGGAAATCAAGCCCCCAGCAGGTCAACGTGCCGTCGTCCCGGCGGATGCCGCACGTCACGAACGGGCCGGCGTCGATGGCGTCGAACGCCACACCCGCGGGCACGGTCGCATAATCGGCCGCACCCCAGCACTCGACGCTGCCGTCTTCGCTGTTCAGCCCACAACTGTGGCTTCGACCGACGGTGATCCGATCGAACGATGCGGTGACCGGCGTCCCAGAGACCTGCCCGTCCCCGTCGCGTCCCCAGCACCGCGGCTGTCCGTCGCTCACACGAAGCGCACAGATGTGATTGGAGGCGAGGGCCACCGTGAAGAACGCCTCACCCGCCGGGACGTTCGCCTCGCCGTCGCTGCTCAAGCCCCAATAGACCGCGGCGTCGTCGCTCGCGCGAACGCCGACCGTGGACTCGAAGCCCGCGCCGATGCGCAGCGGCGGGTCGAGGATGCCTGCGCTCGGCGCGCCGCCGCCTCCACCACACGATGGACACAGCGCCCCACCACAGTCGATCTCCGCCTCGTCCTGGTTCAGGATCCCGTCGTCGCAGGTCTCGAACTCGGGGAGCGGGGCGGAGACGTCCGGATCCCCTCCGGTGCCCTCGACGCGCGCGATGACGAGGTCCGAGACCGACGACGTGTACCAGGTGTCGCAGCCCTGGCCGAGCAGATGACACAGGAGCGATGGATACGCCTGCTCGATCGCCACCTGCTCTCGGGGCACCGACCACGCGCCCGGGAACGTGCCGACCAGCGGGAGGTTCAGCGGGCCGACGCTGGTGGTGCGGTCGATCGGGACGCCGCCGTTCGCGTCGCTCACGACGCGGAGGTCCGGCTCCGGGCAGGGCCCGGCCGCGCCGACGAACGGACGCGACCCCGCGGCGTAGGTGACCTCCACCCGAACCGGGATCCCCGCGACCACCGGCGCGTCGACCTCGGTGTTCACGAACCCGCCCGGCGCGCCGACGAACGCCTGGCGGAAGTCGTCGAACAGGGCGACGGAGTCGTCGGGGAGCACGCTGGCGGGCTCCAACGGCAGGGGACCGCGCGCGATCCGGACGTCCTCGGGTGTCGCCGGGAGCCGCAGGTGCAGGCGGTTCGTCCGCCGCGCCCCTGCGGAGAGCCCCGCCACGTGCAGCACCTCGCTGACCAGCTCACCCGTGGACGCCTCGACGATGCACCGTCGCGCGTAGCGCACGACGACGTCGTTCTGGTCTCGATCGCCCCCCGACAGGACGTCTTCGGCGGCGAAGACGCGAGGCCCGGTCCCCAGCGCCACCCGGTCCTGGGCCGCCGCCGGCAGGGAAAGCGCCGCCAGGAGAACCACCCACGCCGCACGCTTCATCTTCACCCCTCCGAGGACACCATCCACAGCGTACCAGCGAGCACTTTCGTTTCCGCGCGAAATGCTCGATGGGAGTCAGATCGACGTATGCAAGTGAACGATGGGCGACCGCCAACACACCGGGTCACACGATCGGACGCCCGGCGGGACGCGCGCGAACCCGCGAGCCGCGCGGCCGCACCGGCTCGACGGTCAACAGAAACAAGACCACGTGCCCCAGTCCCAACACGGGTGGAACTCGTCGCAGAAGTCTCCGCCCCCGCAGTCGTCGGGGCAGCTCCACTCGTCCTCGTTCGGAGCGCAGTACGCGTCCCCGCAGTACCCGCAGTCGTCGGGGCAGCTCCACTCGTCCTCGTTCGGAGCGCAGTACGCATCTCCGCAGTACCCGCAGTCGTCGGGGCAGCTCCACGCGTCCTCGTCGGCGTCGCAGGTCCCGTCGCCGCACCAACTGCAGTCCTCGGGGCAGCTGTCCGAGTCCTCGCCGTCCTGGCACACGCCGTTGCCGCAGATCGGGTGGCAGTTGGACATCCCGTCGGAGGTCGTCCCGCTCGCCCACTCGGTCTCGGGATCCGCGCAGACGCATCCAAGCATCTCGTCGTAGGAGATGTCGCCCGATCCGCAGTCGACCCAGCAGGTCTGACTCCAAGCGTCATACGCGTGCACCACGACGTTCTCGAGCTCTGGACACACACAGGCGCCCGGGATGCCTGAAAAGGAGTTCGGAGCGTTGGGATTCCACGTGGCCTCGTCGCCACAGCTCGGACGGCAGCGCATCGCCTCCGCGTCGTAGACCTCGTCCGGCAAGGTGCACTCGCACGCGGTGCCCGAGAAATAGGCCTTGTAGCCACACGCGTCTGGCGCCTGGAGGTTCAACGGGAAGAACCAGTCCCCCGATCCCATGCCGCTACCGAGGTTGTTGACGCCGGAGAACAGCCCGGAGTTGCCCGCCAGCGGCAACGACCAATCCGATCGGCACCAGGGCCGCCCGTCCGCGTCGAGGAAGCAGAGCGCCTGGGAGCCCGCCCCGAACACGGAGGCGTCGAGCGCACCGGGCAGCAAGCCACTCGCGACGACGCTCGTGACACCGCCGACCCGGGCGCGGACCGTTCCATCGCTCAGGACCGCGAGGAGCGCGCCGCCTCCGATCGCGATGTCGACGACACCGGCGTCGAGGGGCGCTGGGAGGTCGTGCAGGGTGGTCGAGCCGGAGTACCAGCACCGCACCGCGCCACCTTGGACGACACAGCGCGTCGAGTCCGACACGGCGATCGCGGTGACGCCCGACGCGAGCCCCGCCTTGAGCGTCGGCGTGTAGACGTATCGGTTCGAGCCCATGAAGGGGATCCCCAACCCGAGGGCGCCCTCCGCACCGACCGTCGACACATAGTTGTCGCCCCAACAATACACCCCACCGTCCACGACGGCGCAATAGGTGGGTTGGTCGTCCATTCCCGTGCCGGACCAGGCGCTCAGCGTGCCCGCCGGCAGCGTGTCGACCGTCCACGGCTGCGCGTGCGGGATGTTCGGCAACCGCTCGCAGCGGGGCGAACCCGTGTTGGGCACGAACCAACGGCAGATCGCGTCCGCTTCACAGCTCGACTGCGACCCGTACGTGCAGCGACTCGTCGTGCCCCACGGGATCAGCACGCCCGGACCACCCGAGCACCGCATCGAGTTGTCCGCGTGAATCGTACAGATCTCGTTCGCGAACTGGCCTGCCAGGCCCACCGCTCCGCTCGCTGCCGGACGCAGCTCGACAGGGGAGCCGGAGACCCCACTGAACCAGTTCCCCCAACACCAGACGGCGCCGTTGTCCTCGACCGCGCAGTAGCCCTCGATGTTCGAGGCCAGCTCGAGGAACGTCCCCGCGAGGATCAGCTCCGGCCCGACCACCGGCGGTTGATCGCTCATCGACGATCGCCCGGCGTAGGCGGCCCTACCCCAACAGGTGATCCCCTCCGAATCCGCGGTGCATCCGCCGAGGGCACTCACCGCGGCCAGGGCCTGGCCACCGAGAGGGCCCTCGGGCATCACCGTGACCAGCACGTCGCGCGTCACGCCGCCGACGGAGAAGCGAACCGTCTCGGTGGTGGTGAAGAGAGGGGTGCCCGCGGTGTAGGGGCGTACGCTCCCCCCCGTGGTGCCGATCGTCGAGCCGATCGCCGACCCGCCCAGGATCTCGACCTCCACATCACCCAACGACGACCACGGCCGCCACAGGATGGAGGCGCCGGACGCGACCGTGAGCGCGGACGGCACCAGGCCGAACGTCCTGCCTTCCATCGCGTCGAACATCGTCAACGTGATCGCCTGCACGCAGTCGTCACCGGACGCGAGGGTCCCGGGCGGGCAGCCACAGTCGTCCACGCAGCCGCCGCCCCCGTCGTCGATGCAGTCCCAGATCATCGCGTCCCAGGTCCCTGACGGGCACTGACAGGTCGCGCCGGTCCAGGTGCCGCCGACCACCCCGCAGGCCTCCGCCTCCGGATCCACCGGATCGGCGATGCACGCCCAGATCATCCCATCCCAGGTGCCGTCGGCGCACACGCAGGTCCCCTCGACCCAGCTCTCGCCTAGCTGCAGGCAGGCGACCGCCTCGGGCCCGAGGCACGCCTGGAGCCCCTCATCCCAGGTGCCCTCCGCGCAGCTGCACGTCGCGCCGTCCCAGGTGCCGCCGCCGTCCGTGCAGGCCGCCCCTTCGCAAGAGCCGCACACCCCGAGCGCCTCGGCGCACGCCAGGCCCGCGCCGCACGTCGGGAACTCGGGGAGCGGGGCGTCGATCTCGAGGCTCGCCGGCGAGCGTGCGATCACGTTCGCGGCGACGGGATGCTGCTCCCACGCCTCGCAGTCGATCGTCCCGCAGTCGCCGCTCACCCAGGTGAGGAAGTGCGGGTAGGCCTCCCAGATCGGCGTCAGCTCCTTGGGCACCGCCCAGTCGCCACCGAAGTGGCCGGCGATCGGCTGGAGGTTGTCGCCGACCGTCGTGGTCAGCGTGATCGGCGCCGCCAGGTCGGCCCGCGTCAGCGCGAACGCGACGTCCGGGCAGTCGCCTACGAGCGGGGTGGCGTACACGATGTCGAGCACCCCGGGGCGACCGGGCCGGATCGGCGCCCCCTCCTCGGTGTTGACGAACCCGCCCAACGAGCCGGTGAACGCGTGGCGGAAGTCGTCGAACAGCCGGACCTTGCCGCCCGTGACCGTCAGCGGATCGAGCGGCCCCCCGTCGAGCCCGAGCCGCACCGTAGCCCCCGTCGGCACCGCCACCTCGAGCGCGTTCACCTTGCGCGCGCCCGCAGCCACCGCGGCGAAGTGGACCACCTGACGCACGATGAAGCCCGAGCCGTCGAGGTCGCAGCGCGCCGCGTAGCGCAGCGCGAGGTCGTTCACGTCCATGTCCGAGCTCGGGTACGCCTCGGGGATGTCCTCGAACACCACGGTCGCCGGCGGGAGGAGCTCGTGCTGCGCGAGCGCGACGCCGGGAACGAAGACCAACGCCGCGAACCATCGACGCATCAGAACGCTCCGAGCGAGAGGTCGACCGCCCCACCGACCACATCGAGCTCAGCGGACCGGGTGGTCCCATCGGGGAACCGGGCGGTCACGTCGAGCGATTGCGTGCGGGCCGGCACCTTCAGCCGCGGAGACCGCACCATCGCGAGCCGCGCGCTCCCGACGTACAACGGCTGACCATCGCCGAGTCTCACCTCGAGGTGCACCTGCTCGGGATCGTGCGCGCCTGGATCGACGTGCAACCGCACCCGCGCGTGGGTGTCGAGGACATCACCCTCGGCGAAGCGGACATCCGCGATCGTCTGTGGGGGCGCGGCGCACGCACCGAGACCGAGGAGCGCCGCGAGCGCAAGGATTCGACGGACCATGCCCACCCCGCTTTCACCTCATTCTGCAAGATGAGAGGGGACGACGCACCGCATTCGGCGGGCGAGGGGCACGCGGTACGCGATGATGGGCGTAATAAACCGCAAACCCTCGACGCGACGGTGCGCCAAGCGCGCGGGGCCCACGACCAGGGGTGGCGCGTCGCGCGATTCCCCGTCTCGGGACGTCGAGCAGCGCCGTGCCGGGAGCCGAGTGCTACGGCACCGCTGCTATGCGCGGCGCGGTCAGGGAGGTGCTGTGTACGACATGTCCCGTCCCGTTCGTCCGCACGCTCTGCAGGCCGTCAGTGGTCGCCCAGTACAGGCGGTCGAACACCAACGACAGGTTGGTCTCCGGCGTCACGTTGGGGTCTTCATGCACGAGATAGGCCCCGCCCGTCCAGACATCCGAGGCCATCACGCCGACGTACGGGGACGTCCAGTAGACCATGTTGGCGTAGCCATCCACCGCGATGTCCGCGACTTCCGTCCAGGACGGGAACAGCGGGTACTCGCCCGGCGCGCCCTCGAACGCGAAATAGAAGTCGCCCCACTGGTCTGCCCACACGAACGCGTCGTTCCAATGATCGAACGCGATGGTCACGCCGCCCATGCCAGACACGGTGCTCGCGCTGTAGGGGCCCACGCGCCTGACGATCGAGGGGCGCACGATGTAGAACGAACCGTAGGACCAGGGGGAGGCCGCAGCGTCAACGATGCCCGTCGGCCAGTCTGAACCGAACTGTCCTTCCAAGTAGATGGAATCCCCGTTTCCCATGCCGTAGAAAGCCCTCGGCGCAGGACCGCTCTCCGTCCACCACGCGAGGTACTGGCTGATCGGGTCGTAGGTGAGGTTGGACAGCGGCTCGTAGTACGCCGTCGCGCCGGTGTAGGTCGTGTAGCTTCCGTCCAGCGACGCATACATCACCTCGTATCCGTAGCCCGCCTCCAGGTAGTAGATGCCGGTCGCGAGGTCGTTGAAGCAGGGGGCGCACAGCGGCCCCCCGCAGTCCACCTCCTCCTCCTCCTGGTTCTGCACGCCATCCCAGCACGACTCCAACTCGGGGATCGGCGCCGTCTGCTCGAGGTCGGCGCGCCCGAGCACGACGTCGCCGCTCGCCGGGCTCTGGTACCAGGACGCGCAACCGGCGCCGGTGACGAAGCACAGGAAGTCGGGGTAGGCCGCGTCGACGCGGATCGTCTCGGCGGGGACCGCCCAGTCCCCCGGGAAGGTCCCGACCAGCGGCTTGTTGTTGGGACCCACCGTCGTGAACCGGTCGATGCGCTGCGGGGACTGCGCGTTGGCGATCGCGAGCGCAGGCTCCTCACACGGATCCGTGGCGCCCATCGGGACGCGGGTGCCTGCGGCGTAGACGATGTCCACTCGCGTGGGCACCGCGGGAACGACCGGCTGGCCGACCAGCGTGTTGACGTAGGAGCCGCTCGCACCGTCGAACGCCTGTCGGAAGTCCTCGAACAACACCACGGCCCCGTCGGGCTGCTGAGTCAGCAGCTCAGGCGCCGACTGGCCGCGCGTGATCGTCACCGTCTCCGCTGGCGCCGGCAGCTCGAGCAGCAGCGTGTTCACCCGCCGCGCCCCCGCGGCGACCGCGGAGAGCTGGAGTGTCTCGCGCGCGAGCTCGTCGGTGAACGCGTCGACGAGACACCGCCGGTTGTAGCGGAGCACGACGTCGTTCTGATCGTGGTCGCCCCCCTCGAACACGTCCTCGGCCGCAAACGTGCGCAGCCCGGTCGACTGCGCGACCAGCTCCTGAGCACCCGCGGGCGCCGCGAGCCCGAGCGCCGCCATCAGCATCCACGGCTTCATCGCACACCTCCGAGGCTAAGCACCGCGGCGCCGTTGCTCTCGATCTCCACCTGGCGCCGCACAGCGCCGCCGGGTCCGACGAAGCGAACCTCGAGCGCGGCGACGTGGGGCGCGACGCGCAGCCGAAGTCCGCGCTCGGCGAGCAGCGCGAACGGGCCCTCGAAGCGGACACCCTCTCCCGGGACCACGACCGAGGCACGACCGAGGCCAGGCGGCACACGCCCCTCCACCCGGAGTGATACATCGCGATGCGAGTCGAGCACCGCACCCTCGGTGAAGCGGACGTCGTCGAGCGACTCCGCCGGTGCCACGCATGCGACCATGCAAGCCGCTACGAGCGCCCCGCCCAACCGCAGTACCCTGCTGGGAATCATGAACCCTCCGCCCGGATGGCATGAGCATCCGCCGAATGACGGTCGCGATCCATGCCGACGCGGACGCGCTTGTCCTGTTGGGCTTCGATCGCTAACTTTCAGTCCGGCCTGAAATAATGAGACGGTGTGCGACGCCCGCGCCGACGGCGCACGGCCTCGGGCCCCGCACCGAGGGCCGGGCGTCGTGCGCGCCACCTCCCCCAGCCGAGCGAGCGCTCACCGATAGAACAGCCGGATCGCCGTCCAGTTCGGGTCGTCGAGGAAGCCCGAGCAGCGGTAGTTGACGTCGTTCGCCGCCGGGTCGCACTGCGTCTTGAAGCCGCCCTGGCTCGACGGCGGCGCCACGTACCAGTGCTGCAGCCCTCCCCAGATCGCGAAGTAGTCGAACGCCCCGTCCGACGCGGGGACGACGCCCTTGATCTCGAGCTTCTGGTTGTCTGCGGTACGACCGGAGATCAACATCCCGATGCCGTCGCAGCCCGCGCCCTTGTTGTTGTTCACCCCGAGGAAGGTCGGCACGCCGACCACCGCCTCGCTCCCGATCAGCACGGTGCCGGACTGCGGGCTCTCGACGCACGGGTCGAGCCCGAACGCACCGGTGGGCGCGGCGGACTTCATCGTCAGGAACCACCCCGTGCCCTCGACGTGGACCCTAAGCACCGTCCCCGCGGGCTTTCGCGCGAAGCGGGTGGTCCACGGGTCTGCCCACCCGAGCGACGACGACAGGTACGGCGTCCACCCGCCCGCCTGCATCGTCGTCGCGATCGTCGTGAACAGCGTCCAGCCGCCCTCGTCGGTGTCCATGTCGCAGTACACCTCGAACGCGTTCGCCGGATCGCCTGCGGCGGGCTCGATCCAGTAGACATCGGACGGCGGGTCGTGGCGGGCAGCGAGGATGTCGGCGCACGACAGGCCCGGGACGCTCTGCGCGTCGCCATAGAACGGTGGGCACGGGCAGACGCCGAGCGCGTCGCCGCACGGGAGACCGACCGCGCAGGTCGGCAGCTCCGGGAGCGGCGCGTACAGTTCGAGGTTCGGCTCCGAGCGCGCGATCACCGCGGACTGGACCGGATGTAGCGCCCACGCCTCACACTCGGGCGTATCGCAGGCGTCCGACACCCAATCGAGGAAGTTCGGGTAGGCCTCCCAGATCGGCGTCGTCTCGCGCGGGACGCTCCACGCGCCGTCGAACTGCCCCGTGATCGGCTGGTTGTTCGGCTGCACGGTGGTCGCGAGCGTGATCGGCGCGACCAGCTCGGGTCGGCGCACCTCGAACGCGACGTCCGGGCAGTCGCTCATGTACGGGGCGTCGAACACGAGCTCGAGCACGCCGGGCCGCCCGGCGACGAACGCGTCGTCGCCCTCGGTGTTCACGAAGCCCCCCGAGACACCGACGAACGCGCGCCGGAAGTCCTCGAACAGCCGCACCTTCCCGCCGACGACCGGGAGCGGCTCGAGCGGCCCCCCATCGAGCCCGAGCCGCACCGTCGCCGCGGCCGGCAGCGCCACGTCGAGCGCGTTCTCCTTGCGCGCGCCCGCCGCGACCGCCGCGAAGTGGACGACCTGCCGCACGATGCCCGCGCCGACGAGATCGCACCGCGCGCTGTACCGCAGCGCGACGTCGTTCAGGTCCATGTCCGAGCGCGGGTACGCCTCGGGGATGTCCTCGAACACCACGGTCGCCGGCGGGAGGAACTCGTGCTGCGCCGACGCGACGCCGGGCACCACGAGCACCACCGCGAGCCAACGACTCATCGGCCCGCCCCCAGGAGGGGAAGCGCCACCCGCGCCAAGCGTCGACCGACCATCCACACCCCTCCCTTTCGCTCCATTCTGCAAGAAGTGCGAGCGCGATGCACCCTCATGATCCCACACATCTCGTGAGGGGCTCGAGAGCACGTGGGGCGGGCGTCTCGCCTGTCGATCCTACACATCTTGGCTGCGGCCCGAG
>CAYQSE010000076.1:0-22942 GCA_964419905.1 uncultured Enterobacteriaceae bacterium | reverse complement strand
CCTTGGGGGAAGGCACGAGCTCCATTCCGAGCTTCCAATTCTGCTTGAATTTCAAAGACCGGCCGGGCCGGGTCAGCGACCGTGGCCGCCGAAGACTAACCGGGCGCGAGGGCCCGTCAACCCAGTCTCCGTTGTTCGACCGCCGGGGTGGCCCCCGACCTTCGAACGCAGCCCTATTATGGTACCCCCCCGGGAGCGTCAAGTACGAGATCGCACGAGGCGGCGAGTTCTGCCGCCGCGCGATCCGCCGACGCGCCAGAGGGCGCTTGAGACGCCCTAGAAGTCGAAGCTCTGGACGCGGAAGAAGTGGACCTCCCGCGGGAGGATCAACGCCATGGCGCGACCGTTGTCCGAGATCCGGACCTGATCGGCGGCCTCGGGGGTGCCGAGCGTGGACGCGATCTCCCCCGTGAGGCCATCGACGGTGAGCAGCGATCCGGTGCCGCTGTCGTTCGCGACCATCACCGCGGCACGGCCCAGCGGCCCCATCGCGTCGAGCGAGACGATGCTCGCCTCGAGGTCGGACATCCACCGGACGGAGCCGTCGGCCTCGAGGCCATAGAGGGTCGAGTCCCCTGCCTGCGCCGCGTAGAGCACCTGCGCGCGGACGTCCCAGGCGACGAGGTTCGCGTCGTGCCCGATCACCGACGACCCCGCGGCCGTGGCCTTCACAACCTCTGCGCCCGCGCCGATGAACATCGTGCCGGTGTCGCGATCGACCGAGACGCTCGCGCCGTCGCAGCTCGAAGCCGCGAGCGGCGTGCGCGTGACGTCGCTCCCGGCCACCCAGGTCGCCTGACACCCGCCGCCGGAGCTGTTGTCGAGCAGCGCGACGCCCTCGCTCCACAGCCGGCCATCGACCACCCCGTCGGACGGATGATCCTGCGTGCTCCAGTCCCACACCCGGTCGGGGTAGGTCGTGTGCGCGCCCGCGTCCGAGATGACGAGGACGGCCGACTCGCCGAACAGGGTGCTGTGGTCGACGACCTTCTCACTGTCGGTCGGGAAGTCGTAGTCCTCGCCGATCGCGCCGTCTGCCAGCGACACCCGGCAGGTGGTGGCGAACATGCCCGCGACCGCGTCGGTGCCCGACGCGTCGATCGCCACACCGCGTGTGGTCACCGGCAGCTCACTCTGGTGCTCGAAGTGCATGGACTGCGAGCCGCAGGCCGAGACACCGAGGACGAGGACCCCCAAGCCGAAGCAACGCATCACAACCCTCCCGGTTCCAGTGACTCTAGAAGGGTATCGCACGGGTCCGCTAGTACATGTAGCGTTTTGTAAGGTGGTGGAATGCGGACGCCCCGAGGGCGCGGCGTCAAGACCGCTCCAGAGGCCGATCCTGACGCGTAGGGCCCAGGTGGAGGTCGCCACCAGCTCCCTACCCTTAGGGGCAACATGTCGCGGCGCGCGTCCTCGGGTCGGTCGCCACCTGGTTCAACGGACATCACAATCCGTTACACGCCCGCTCCGCGACGTGTTAGCCCAGGCGACCATCAGGGAGGTCCGAAGATGGCGACCGCCGAGAGACAGACCGTCCGCAACGTGGTCATTCGCTTCGCTGGGGACTCCGGTGACGGCATGCAGCTCACCGGGAGCCAGTTCACGCGCACCACCGCGCTGGCCGGAAACGACCTGGCGACGCTGCCGGACTTCCCGGCAGAGATCCGGGCTCCTGCCGGCACGCGGGAGGGTGTGAGCGCGTTTCAGCTCCACTTCTCCAGCCACGACATTCACACCCCGGGCGACGAGTCCGACGTGCTGATCGCGATGAACCCCGCCGCGCTCGTGATGAACCTCGGCCGGCTTCGTCCAGGCGGGATCATCGTCGCGAACGCCGACAAGTTCACGACACGCGACCTCGACAAGGCGAACCTCTCGGGCAACCCCCTCGAAGACGGCTCGCTCGAAGGCTTCCGCATCGTCTCGGCGCCGATCAGCAGCATGACCCGCGATGCCGTCGAGCCGCACGGGCTCAACGCGAAGGAGGCCGACCGCTGCAAGAACTTCTTCGCGCTCGGCATGATGTACTGGCTCTACAGCCGCGACCTCGAGCCCACCCGCTCGTGGGTCCTTCGCAAGTTCAAGAGCCCCCACGCCGAGGCGAACATCGCCGCGCTCGAGGCCGGCGTCAGCTACGCCGAGACGGTCGAGCTGTTCCAGGCCACCTATGAGGTGCCCGCCACGACCGAGCTCCCGAGCGGCATGTACCGCTTCGTCACCGGGAACACCGCGCTCGCGGTGGGTCTCGCGGCCGCCGCCTCGAAGTCGGGGCTGACGCTGTTCTACGGCAGCTACCCGATCACGCCCGCGACCGACATCCTGCACGCCCTCGCGCCGTTCAAGAACCACGGCGTCGCCACCTTCCAGGCCGAGGACGAGATCAGTGCGGTCTGCGCGGCGATCGGCGCCTCCTACGGCGGTGCCATCGGCGTCTGCGGGACGTCCGGGCCGGGTGTGGCACTCAAGGCCGAGGCGATGGGCCTCGCGGTGAGCGCCGAGCTCCCGCTCGTCATCGTCAACGTGCAGCGCGCGGGGCCCTCGACGGGGATGCCCACCAAGACCGAACAGGCCGACCTGATGCAGGCGATGTACAGCCGCAACGGCGAGTCCCCGATGCCGATCCTCGCACCGGCGACCCCATCGGACTGCTTCGACATCGCGGTGCTGGCGACGCGAATCGCGCTTCGGTACATGGTTCCGGTCATGGTCCTCTCCGACGGCTACCTCGCGAACGGCGCCGAGCCGTGGCTGCTCCCGGACCTCGACGCGATCCCGGACATGCACCCGACGTTCCACACCGACCCGGTGGACTTCCAGCCCTTCCGTCGCGATCCGCACACCCTCGCGCGGCCGTGGGCGCTGCCCGGGACGCCGGGGCTCGAGCACCGCATCGGCGGCATCGAGAAGGCGGACGGCACGGGCAGCATCTCCTACGACCCCGCGAACCACGAGCGGATGAGCCACCTCCGTCAGGAGAAGGTCGAGCGCGTTCGCCAGCTGCTTCCGCCCTCCGAGGTCTTCGGCGCCGATGGCGGCTTGCTCGTGCTCGGCTGGGGCTCCACGTTCGGGGCGCTGCGGGCCGGCGTGAAGCGTCACCTGGCCGAGGGCCACCGTGTCGCGCACGTCCACGTGCGTTGCCTCAACCCGTTCCCGGCCGATCTCGGCGACATCCTGCGGCGCTACGACAAGGTGATCGTGCCCGAGCTGAACCTGGGTCAGCTCAGCCGGCTGGTCCGCGCAGAGTACCTGGTCGACGCCGTGTCGGTCCCGAAGATCCAGGGGCTGCCGTTCACGGCGGCCGAGATCGAGTCGATCATCTCCGAGCACCTCGGGAGCCTGTCATGAGCACCGTACCCGACGTCATCCTGAACAACGCCCGCGTCGAAGCGCCCGCCTACACCAAGAAGGACTTCTCGTCCGACCAGACGATCCGCTGGTGTCCCGGCTGCGGCGACTACTCGATCTTGAGCCAGGTTCAGACCGTGTTCGCCACCCTCGGGGTCCCGCGCGAGAAGTACGCGGTGATCAGCGGGATCGGCTGCTCCGGACGCTTCCCCTACTACATGGAGACCTTCGGCTTCCACACCATCCATGGCCGCGCGCCAGCGGTCGCCACCGGCCTCAAGGCCGTGCGCCCCGATCTGAAGGTGTGGGAGATCTCCGGCGACGGCGACAGCCTGTCGATCGGTGGCAATCACCTGATCCACGCGATGCGCCGCAACGTCGACATCAAGCACCTGATGTTCAACAACCGCATCTACGGACTCACGAAGGGCCAGTACTCGCCGACGTCCGAGGTGGGGAAGCGCACGAAGTCCACGCCGATGGGCTCGATCGACCAGCCGTTCAATCCGCTCGCGCTCGCGCTCGGCGCGGGCGCAAGCCTCGTCGCGCGTTCCATCGACGTGCTCCCGGCCCACCTCAAGGAGATGGTGGAGCGCGCGCACCATCACGTGGGCTTCGCGTTCGTCGAGATCTACCAGAACTGCAACATCTTCAACGACGGTGCGTTCGCCGACATCACCGACAAGGCCGCGCGCAGCGAGCGCATCATCGAGCTTCGGCATGGTGAGCCGCTGGTGTGGGGCAAGGCGCTGCGTCGGGGCCTCGTGCTCGAGGGGCTCGCGCTGAAGGTGGTCACGCTCGGCGAGGAGTACTCCGAGTCGGACTGCATGGTCCACGACGAGACGAACCCGGTGCTCGCGCAGTTCCTGGCGCGCATGCCCACGCCAGCGTTCCCAGTGCCGATCGGCGTGCTGTTCCGCGAGGATCGCCCCACCTACGACGGCGCGTTCCAGGCCCAGATCGCCGAGGCGACGCACAAGCAGGGCGTCGGAGAGCTGAAGAAGCTGCTGCACTCGGGGGACACCTGGAACGTCGGGTAGCTGGCGACGGCCCGCGCCCGCTGACAGCGCTGCGGCGCACCGACGCGGCGCGCGTCCGCGGCGTGTTCTGCGACATCGACGACACGCTCACCTGGGAGGGGCGCATCGTCCCCGAGGCGTTCGAGGCCCTGGTCGCGCTGCGCGCGGCCGGGCTGCGCGTGATCCCGATCACGGGCCGACCGGGCGGCTGGGTCGACCACATCGCCCGGATGTGGCCGGTCGACGGCGTCGTCGGCGAGAACGGGGGCCTGTGGTTCTACA
The DNA here is from genome assembly GCA_964419905.1 of uncultured Enterobacteriaceae bacterium. Classification (GTDB taxonomy): domain Bacteria; phylum Myxococcota_A; class UBA796; order UBA796; genus JAFDJI01. The sequence continues at coordinate 18,293 of CAYQSE010000076.1, read as the reverse complement.
TGCACGAAGGTCGCATGGTGCGCCGGTTCCTGCAGGACCCAGCCACCCGCGCGGCGAACCGCGCGCGCCTCGACGCGCTGGCCGGCGAGATCCTCGCCGCAGTGCCCGGCACCGCGCTCGCATCCGACCAGCCCTACCGCGACCTCGACCTCGCGATCGACTTCACCGAGGACGTGCCACCCCTCGGAGACGAGGCGATCGACGCGATCGTGGATCGCTTCCATGCGGCGGGCGCGACGTGCAAGGTCTCGTCGATCCACGTGAACGGCTGGTTCGGCGCGTTCGACAAGCTCACCGGCTGCAGGCGCTTCCTCGCGGAGCGGTTCGGCGAGGACCTCGACGCGGTGATCGACGACTACGCGTTCGTCGGCGACTCAGCGAACGACGAGCCGCTGTTCGCCGCGTTCCCGCTCGCCGTGGGGGTCGCCAACGTGCGGCAGTTCCTGCCCCGGATGAAGGCGCACCCCGCGTTCGTCACCGACGGCAACGGCGGCCACGGGTTCGCCGAGCTCGCGGCGGCGCTGATCGCCGCGCGCTGAGTCAGACGAGGCGATCCGGGAGCGGCGCGCCCCGCACCCAGGCCGACAGCACGTCGACCACCCCGCGCGCGACCCGCTCTCCCAGGTCGTGCGTGTAGCCCGCGCTGTGCGGACTGAACCACACGCCCGGAACAGCCGCGCCTTCGGCGAGCCCCGGGTAGGGCTCGACGGGGAACACGTCGCACGCGAGCCCGCGCAGCCGTCCCTCGCGCACCCGCTCGACCGCAGCCTCGACGTCGAGCACCTCCCCGCGCGCGGTGTTCACGACGACCGCGTGGGGCGCGAGCCGATCGAGCGCCGAGGCCGACAGGAGGCCACGACTCGATGGCGTGAGCGCGCAGTGGAGGGTGATCGCGTCCGCGCAGGCGAGCAGGTCGTCCAACGGCGGACCGCCCGGCGCAGCCAGCGGATCGAAGCCGAGCACCTCGCCGCCGAGCGACGAGACGACATCGGCCATCCGCTGCCCGATCACGCCGAGCCCGATCACCAGGATCCGCGAACCCGAGATGCCGCGGGGCGCCAGCGCGGCGAGCTCTCCCCGGGCCCACGCCCCGGCCCCCGCCCGAGCAGCGAGGACTGGACCGCGGCGCGACAGACCGATGAGCGATGCCAGCGCGTGCTCCACCACCGCATCGCGGCGCGCGCCGGGCAGCCGCGCGACCGCGACGCCCTGCGCTCCACACGCCGCCAGATCGACGTGGTCGTGCCCCGAGGTCGTCGCGACGATCAGCTCCCCGCGAAACCGCGACAGCGCCGTGCGATCGATCCGCACCTTGCTCGGGATCACCAGCGCTCGCGCCTCGTCGAGCGCCTCGGGCGGCGAGAACGCGGGCGCGAGGGCCCAGGTCAGCCCGAGCGCTTCCGCGCCGCGTCGCTCCATGGCGAGCGCGTCGTCGGTCTCGTAGGCAGTACGGCCCCAGCGCAGGACGTCGATCATGCGCCCTCCTATCAAGAATCCACACCCGACTCTGCCTCGGTCGCACCCACAGGTCAGGAGATCACCGACCCGGGGGAAGTCCTGGGCAGGTAGTCGGGTTCGCGCTGGCCCCCGCGCCCGGTCGGCGGTACGTCCGAGAGCCCGAAGGAGTCCCCATGGCCAAGCCGCGCGTCCGGTTCACCTGCCAGGAGTGCGGCTACGTGGCCGCGAAGTGGCTCGGGCGTTGTCCGGACTGCAACGCGTGGAACACCCTCGAGGAGGTCGTCGAGCGCGCCGAGCCCGTGCTCCCTTCCCTGTCGGCCGATGCGCGTCCGCGCCCCATCCCGATCGACGACGTCTCGACGCTGGACGGCGGCGACGTGCGGGTGCGCACGGGGCTGGCCGAGCTCGACACCGTGCTCGGCGGCGGGCTCGTCGCGGGCAGCCTGATCCTGCTCGGCGGCGATCCGGGCGTCGGCAAGAGCACGTTGATGCTGATGGCGCTGCATCGGTTCGCGCGCAAGGGCCTCACCGTGCTCTACGTCACCGGCGAGGAGTCCACGCGGCAGGTGCAGCTTCGGGCGCAGCGCCTCGGCGTCGCCGGCGCGCGCAGCCTGCTGCTGCTCGCCCACACCGACTTCGACCACGTCGAGGCGATGGTCCGCGAGTACGCCCCGCAGGTCGTGGTCATCGACTCGGTGCAGACCCTGCGTGTGCCCGAGTGCACCGGCATCCCCGGCTCCGTCAGTCAGATCCGCGAGGTCGCCCACCGGGCGATGGTGCTCGCCAAGCAGACCTCCACCGCCGTGTTCCTGGTCGGGCACGTCACGAAGTCGGGGGATCTCGCAGGGCCGAAGGTGCTCGAGCACTTCGTGGACTGCGTGCTCTACTTCGAGGGAGACGGGCGCAGCAGCCTGCGCGTGCTGCGCAGCGTGAAGAACCGGTTCGGGCCGAGCGGCGAGCTCGGCGTGTTCGAGATGGTGGACGACGGACTCCGCGAGGTGCCCGACGCGTCGGCACGCCTGCTCCAGGAGCGCGTCGCCGACGCGCCCGGCACCGCGGTCACAGCCACCCTCGAGGGCACCCGCCCGCTGCTCGCCGAGGTGCAGGCGCTGGTCGGAAGGCCCTCGCCCCAGACGCCGTCGCGCACCTGCGTCGGGGTCAACCGCACCCGGGTGCTGATGCTCGCCGCCGTCCTCGAGAAGGCCGGCTGCGCGCTACACGACCGCGACCTGTTCGTGAACGCGGCGGGCGGCATCAAGCTGATCGAGCCCGCGTGCGACCTCGCGATGGTCGCCGCCATCGCGAGCAGCCTCACCGACGCCCCGATCCGCAGCGATACCCTGCTGCTCGGCGAGGTCGGTCTCGTCGGCGAGATCCGCGCGGTGACCCAGCCGGGGCTGCGCCTGAAAGAGGCGCTCCGTCACGGCTTCCGACGCGTGATCGCGCCCGTCGCGTGCGCCGCCGACGCCCCCTCCGGCGTCGAGCTGATCGGCGTGCGCACCGTCCGCGACGCGCTCTCCGCAGTGTTCTGACCTGGCCCGCCTCCCCCGTCCACGACGGGCAGGCCGCCACATCCTGGCTTATAGTCCCGACCCATGCTGATCTCGACCCTTGCCCTCGCCCTCGCCTCCACCGCGGCCCACGCGCAGGCCCCTTCTCCCGCGCTGGTCACCACGGCACGCGGCGCGATCCGCGTCACGATCGGTGAGGCCGCCCACGAGGCACCCGCGCCGCCGTTCCTGCTCGAGCCCGGGCAGCTCCTCGAGCTCGCGGAGGGCGCGCTGGTCGTCGTGCTGTTCGAGGGCGCGGCCACCCAGGTGTTCGGGCCGGCGCGCGTCGACCACGCCGCGCTCAAGCAGCAGCCCACCGCGGTGAAGGAGGGCGTCGACGTCCTCGACGAGCTGCTCGGTCGTCATGTGTCGACGGCGCCAGCCGGCGTCACGCGCTCGGGCGATGTCCAGCTGGTGCGGCCGGTGCCCGGCAGCGCACTGACGGCGCCCCGCGCGCTCAGCTGGCGCTGCGGCGGCTGTGGCGAGCAGGCCGTCACCATCTCCGACTTGCTCACCGGCGACGAGGTGTGGCGCGGCCGCGGCGACGACGAGGTCGACTATGGCGGCCCCCCGCTGTCGGCGGGTGCCTACGCGCTGACGCTGCAGGGTCGCGACTTCGCGTTCACCGTGATCGGGGACGCGCAGCGCCGCACCGCCGAGCGCGCCGCACAGGCCGCACGGCAGGCCGCCGCCGAGCTCGCCGGCGCCGACCTCGGCGCACGGACCTCGGTCGAGGCCTCCGTCTGGCTGCACGCTGGCCTGGCGAGTGATGCGCTGTACGTGGTCGACGAGGCGCTCGTCGCGCACCCCGACGACGCGTCGCTGATCGCGCTTCGCCGCGCCCTCGAGCAGCGGGCCGGCTTGGCCCCGTGAAGCCCCCAGAGGCGCCAACCGGCCACGACGAACAGGCCCCGGAGAGCGCGCCCACCAAGCCGCCCGAGGCGACAGACGCCACGGCGACCGGGCTCGAAGCACCACCCGAGCCCGACGTGCCACACCAGCACTTCGAAACGGCCGAGAGCGAAGCGACGCCTGCGTCCGAGGCAGAGCCAGGGCCCGCAGCGACATCCGGGCCCGTCGTGCCAGAACCCGAAGCAGCGGCCAGGCCCGAAGCGCCGCCCGCAGCCGAAGCCGCCGAGCTCGAAGCGGTCCCCGCGCCCGAAGCACCCCCAGCGCGCATCGCGCCCGGGTCGGTGCCTCCCGAGCCTGCCGCGCCGCGCGCAGGCTGGTGGGCACGACAGATCCCCCAGAACACGCGCGAGCCGTTCGGGTTCATCCTCCGCGCGATGGCGTACGAGGTGCTCGTCGTCCTCGTCACCGCGGTCGCCATCGCGGTGCTCGCGTTCGTAGCCCTTCAGGGGCGATTCCAGGACTTCTACCTGAAGCTCCGCCCCCACGCGCCGGTGTCCGGCGAGGTGGCATTGCTCACCATCGGCCCCGAGGCCTTCTATCTGTGGGACCCGTCCGATCCGACGCCCAGCGAGACACCCCGAGCGCTCCTGGCCGAGCTGGTGCGCTTCCTCGACGCCGCGGGCACCTCGGTGATCGTCCTCGACCTGCTCCTGGACCAGCCCCGGGAGGGGGACGAGGCGCTCGCCGCCGCGGCGCGGGCACACGGGCGCGTGGTCGCCGCCGAGCGCCTCGTCGTCACCGAGCCTTCGAGCGGCCGCGAGTTCGTCGCTGGTGTGTCCCCCACCCTGCTCGGCGCGATGTACTCCGGCTACGCGAACTTCCAAGCGGAACAGTCCACCCTGTTCTCGGGCGACCTGCTGGTGCGCCGCGTACCGCTCGTCCGCCTCGCCGATCGCAGCCACCTGATGGGGCCCTGGCCCGGCAACCTCGTGGGCGGCCAGCAGGACATCGATCAGGTCGTCCCCGCCCTCTCGCTGGTCGCGACCACACTGCACCGCCGCGGCGCCGTTCCACCCGATCAGCTCGCACGCGAGCTCCAGTCCGGGTGCAGCGGGACGCCCATGCGCTGCGCCCTCTCGGCCGAGGATCTCGGCCTGCTCCCGCTGCCGCATCCGCTCCACGAGCCGCTGTCGATCAACTTCCGCGGCCCCGAGCACGCGGACGGCCTCCCCACCGTCACCGCGGCGCGAGCGCTGCGGGTGAACGCCCAGGCCGCGCTGCTTCGCGGGCTCGGCGTGGGGGCCGACATCGAGGTGCCCGCAGACGTCCGCGCGCTGCTCGCCGATCGCGTCGTCGTCGTGGGTCGGGTCGACCACGACGCCGGCGACCGCTTCTTCACGCCGTTCGCGATGCCCGTGCCGATCGAGCCCGACATGGCCGGCCCGAGGATCCACGCACAGATCGTCGATACGCTGATCCGCGGCAGCCACATCCGCTCGCCGAGCCCGCTGCTCGCGTGGGGGCTCGGTCTCCTCGGCGCGCTGGCCGTCCTCGCAGCCTGGCGACGGATGAGCGACCACGTCCTCGGCGCGCTCGTGGTGGGCCTCTCTGCGGCCCTGTTCGTGCTCGGTGTCGTCGTGTTCGACGTCACCGACGGCCTCGCGCTCGACCTCGGGCCACCGCTGCTCGGCCTCCTCGCCACGCTGTTCCTGCTCACCCTCCGGGGTTGGATCCTCGACAACGCGAGCCGCGGATGAGGGGGAGCCCGGAACCGTCGCGCCCGGCGGCGGTCGGGGACGTTCCCCACGCCTCGGGCGTTACACTTCCCCTCGATCGCGCGCGGAGATCGTCGTGCCCAGATTCCTGATCCTGCTCGGCTGCCTGCTCTGGCCCGCGCTCGGACTCGCGGCGCCGCGCACGGTGGCCGTCCTGTACTTCGAGAACGGCGGCACCGCGTACGACGCGCTCAAGGTCGGGCTGACCCAGCTGCTGATCAGCGATCTGGTGGGCACCCCGGACGTCCGGGTCGTCGAGCGCACGGCGCTCCAGGGGATCCTCGACGAGCTGAGCCTGGGGCACCAGGGCGTCACGGACCCCGCGACCGCTGCGAAGGTCGGCAAGCTGGTCGGCGCCGAGTGGCTGCTGCTCGGCACCTACTTCGAGCTCGGGGGCCAGCTCTACGTCCAGTCCCGGATGGTGCACGTCGAGACCGGCCAGATCCTCGCAGCCCACGCGCTGCAGCAGGCACCCGACGAGTTCCACGCGCTTCGTGAAGGGCTCTCCCAGGCGTGGCGCACCTCGCTCACCACGCTGGCCGCACCGCCCGCGGACGATCCGTCGCCCAACACGCGGGGCGCGACCACGGACCCGGCGTCCCGGCCCGAGTCGGTCGCCCACCCCGACGCGCGCGCCCTCGACGCGGCGATCGCGCTCTCGGAAGGCCTGATCTACCTGGACGGCAAGGACGTCACGCGCGCACGCGAGGCGTTCCAGATCGCGCTGTCCGCAGATCCACGACTCCAAGAGGCGCAGTCCCAGCTCGCCGCGCTGGCGCCGTGACGCGACGCGTCGTCCAGGCGCTGCTGTTGGCCATCGGGCTGTGCGCCGCCGCCGTCGCCACGGCGCAGGACGACGCGATGACGCGCGGGGATCGCGCGTGGCGCACAGGCGACGTGGCGAGCGCGCTCACGGCCTGGAGCGAGGTCCTCGCGGCGGCCCGCGAAGCGAACGACGGGCCGGCGGTGGTCGACGCCGCGCTGCGCCTCGCCGCCGCCCACCGAGGGCTCGGCCGGGTGGACACCGCCGCCGCCGCCGTGGCGCTGGCAGGAGCGCACGCGGGCGCCGACACGGTCGCGAGCGCGCGCGTCCGCACCGCCGCGGGACAGGTCGCCCTCGCACGCGGCGACGCCCCCGAGGCCCAACGCCTGCTCGTGGACGCGTACGAGGCGCATCGGCGGCTCGGCGACCCCAGCGGCGCCGCGACCGCCGCGCTCTCTCTGGGTGCAGCGCGGCTCGCGCGGGGTGAGCTCGAGGCGGCCCGCCGTGCGTTCACCACCGCCGCGACGCTGTTCGAGACGCTCGGCGACGACGCAGGACGCGCAGACGCACGCACCAACCTCGGCGTCACCGCGTTGCGGGCCGGCGACCCTCGCTCGGCGACGGTCGATCTGGAGGCCGCGCGCGCGCTGCACGAGCGCGTCGGCGACGCGGGCGGCGTCATCGACGCATCGATTGGACTCGGACGCGCGCACGAGGCGCTCGGCGACGATGAACGCGCCTCGACCGTCTACGAGGAGGCGCTCGAGCGCGCCCGCGCCCGCAAGGACCTGACCCGCCAGGCTACCCTGCAGCAGAACCTCGGCGCGCTCGCGCATCGCGCGGGTGATCCGGGGCAGGCGCGCGCCCGCTACGGCGCAGCCGACGAGGCGTGGCGGGCCGCGGGACGTCCGCGAGAGGCCGTCTCGGTGGCGCTCAATGTCGCGCTCCTCGACGAGGATCCACTGCCTGCGCTCGAGATCACCCGCGAGCGCGCCGAGGCGGCGGGAGACGGGCGCGTCCAGGCGCTCGCCGCGATGGCGATCGCGTGGGAGAGCACCGACCGGGCGCGCGCGACCGCGGCCGCGCGGGAGGCGACGGCGCTCGCGGACGCGCTGGGCACACACGACCTGCGCTGGCGCACGGCGCTGGTTCGCGCGCGACTGGCGCGCGACGCCGGCGAGTCCGAGGTCGCCCTTCGTCTGCTGCGCGAGGTCGTGCGTGAGGTCGAGGGTATACGCCCCTCCGAGGCGGCGTTTGCTCACCCCCTGGGAGCGGAGGTGGCCTATCGGATGCTGGTCGGGCTGCTGGTCGAGCGCGGCGAGGCCACCGAGGCGCTGCACGTCGCCGAGCGACTCCAGCGGCACGCGCTGCACGCGCCGCGAGAGCTGGGCGACATCGAGGCGGACGCGCTCGACGCCGAAGCGCGCTACGTCGAGGAGCGGCTCGGTGAGGCCGAGCGCAGCGATGCAGGCAGCGAGGAGAGCGTCGCGTTGCGCGAGCGCCTGGCCGCGCTTCGCGTCGCGTTCGCCGCCACGGTGGACCGCCTGCGCGCCAGCGACCCGGACTTCGACCGCCGGGTGCGCGTCGCGCCCGAGGATCTCGAGGCGGTGCAGGCGCGCCTCCCGCCGGACGTGACGGTGCTCCAGCCGATCCTCTACGACGACCGGCTGGTGCTTCTCGTCTTCCGCCACGACGCGGTGGAGGCGCGCGTGGTGGACGTCGCCGGCGCCGAGGTGCGCGAGGTGAGCGCGCGACTCGCGCGCAGCCTGCGCGCCGGCCTCACCACCCGCCCGGAGTGGACGCGCGCGCAGGCCGATCAGCTCGGCGCCTGGCTGCTCGCGCCGATCGCCGACGTGCTGGCGCACACCCAGACCCTGGTGATCTCCGCGACCGATCCATTCCGGCAGCTCCCGTTCGCGATGCTCCGGCACGACGACGCGTGGCTCGTGGAGCGCGTCGCGGTGGTCGGCATCACCCACGTCGGGTCGCTGCTCGGGGAAGGGACGAGGCGCCCACCGTCGCGCTTCGACGGCGCCGACCTCTTGTTGTTGGGTGACCCCGACGGGTCACTGCCCGGCGCCGCGTCCGAGGTCCGGGCGTTGGCCGAGCGCTTCCCCGGCGCGGGACTGCTCCTGGGCGAGGCGGGGACGCGCGAGGCCATCGCCCGCCTCGCTCCGGGGCGCAGCACGCTCCACCTCGCCACGCACGGACGGATCGACCCGCTCTATCCCGACCGTTCGCACCTCGTGCTCGCGGGGCCCGCGGGCCGCCTCACCTACGCCGAGATCCCCGGCCTCGCGCCGTCGCTCGCGCAGTGTCGACTCGTCGTGCTGTCGGCGTGCGAGTCCGGGCTCCCCGTGTCCCGCGCGCAAGCCGCACCGGACGCCGAGCTGCCGGCGATCAATGGGCTCGCAGCGCAGTTCCGCCGCGCCGGGGTCGAGACCCTCGTGGCGACGCTGTGGCGCGTGGACGACGCCGCGACGCGCGCGCTCATGATGACCTTCTACGAACGCCTGTCCGCTGGGGACGACATCGCGAGCGCGCTACGCGCAGCGCAGCGTGAGGCCCTGGCGAGCGAGGCCCGGGCGCATCCGTGGTTTTGGGGCGCGTTCGTCGTGATGGGCGACTGGCGCTGAGGATCAGGCGAACAGGTCGTCGTCGCCGCCGCGCTTCAGCGCCAGCAGCCCGTCGTCGCCGCCGCGCTTCAGCGCCAGCAGCCCGTCGTCGCCGCCGCGCTTCAGCGCAAGCAGCCCGTCGTCGCCGCCGCGCTTCAGCGCCACCGCCGTGGCGTCGACCGGCTCGGCCCACTCGGGCCACGCGCTCGGCGTCGTGATCAGCAAGGCGATGGCGACTGCGAGGATGCGGGACATGTGGACCTCCGGGGCGCTCTTCCCCGTGCAGGGACCATGCCAGGCGAAGCCCCCCGCAGGAAGCGCGCTGCAGCGCAGCCCGAGCGCGCACCGCCAACGACCCGCGCATATTTTGTCGCAGCTCGCTCGCCCATCGAGGCACGCCTGCCCCAGATCGCCTCCGCCCAAGTCACGATCTGTCATCGCAGGTCACCCGATGCACCGCATGTCACGTGCGAGTCACGGCGCTACGCGATGGCGGCCACCGCCAAAAACCTGCGCGGGATCGAGCACGACGCCTCACGGTGCTCATTTCCGCACACGAAGGGCTTGATTTTTCAGATACTGCCCGACGACGCGGGGCGTCTTGACATCGAGGCGTCCCGAGCCGGCGATCTTCTTCGCCGGATGGAGGGAGACGACCATGAAGTATTGGTTCCTAGGCGCCCTGCTTCTCGCAGGGTGCAACAAGGTGCCGTTCGACGCGGTCACCATCCGACCCACCTACGGGTGGCAGGACGGCTGCACGAGCGTCAAGATCTCCGGCGCGAGCCTCGGCGACTCGATCAGCGCGACCATCGGCGGCACCGCGGTGACCGACATCGAGCGCCCCGAGGACGAGGAGGATCGTACGTTCTTCTTCTTCGCGGTGACCCCCCCGAACGCCGAGGTCGGCGTCCAGGACGTCACCGTGACCTCGGACGGCAAGACGGACACCATCACCGGCACCGGCGGCTTCTACTATGTCGCCTGCCCCGCGGCGCCCGAGATCGAGGCGTTCGCGCCCACCGAGGGCCTCACCGCCGGCGCGACGATCAGCATGAGCGGCTGCAACATCGACACCGCTGCGCTCTCGGTGCGCGTCATCGACGCGACCGGCGCCGAGGTGGCGACCGCCGACCTCACGTCCGACTGCGGCACGGCCTACGCCTCGTTCGCCGCGCCCGATCTGGCCGACGGCACCTACATGGTGCTGATCGTCGACGGCGACGGCACGGTCGTTCACCCGGCGACCGGCGACCCGATCGTGTGCGCCGCCAGCGGAGACGATCCCGACTCCGGCGACTCCGCCGCGCCCGAACCTCCTGTCTGTGACCCCGCCATCGAGATCACCTACGGAGGTGAGGAATGAGACAAGCACTCTGGCTCGCGCTGCCCATCATCGCGCTCTACGCGCCCCTGGCCGAAGCGTCCGAGACCGGTGACATGCGCGGCAAGGTCGTCGACGAGAGCGGCGCCGCCGTCGTCGGCGCGCTCGTCCAGGCCAGCGGACCGAACCTCCCCGGCGTGATGGAGACGACCACCGACAAGGGCGGCTTCTTCAGCGTGTTCAACATGCCCGTCGGCGCCCACGAGGTCCTGATCAGCGCAGATGAGTTCGGGCCCACCCGGCTCCTCGTGACCGTACGACTCGGCGAGACCGTGAACATCCCGATCTCGATGTCGAAGTCCTCGGTGCAGGAGGTCGTCATCGTCGAGGCCGACACGCCGGTGATCGACACCAGCAAGTCGTCCCTCTCGACCGAGCTCACCAACGAGGTGCTGCAGAACCTTCCGGTCGCCCGGTCCTACCAGCAGGCCGTCCAGATGCTGCCTGGCATCTACGGCCGCGTGGACACGATCAACGGCGACCCGGGCACGGGCAACCCGTCGGTCCGCGGCGAAGGCGCGTACGGCAACAACTACTACGTCGATGGCATCTCGACGCGCGATCCGGCCACCAAGACCTTCGGCTCCGACGTGCAGTTCGACTCGATCAAGTCGATCCAGGTCTACACCGACGGCGCGCCGGCTGAGTTCGGCCAGGCCACGGGCATGATGGTCAACGTCGTCACCAAGGACGGCGGCGACGAGCACCACGGCACCGCGGCGTACTACCTGTCGATGCATGCGTCGGGCGGACAGTACGACATCCTCGACGTCGAGGTCGCCGAGGAGGTCCCGACCGACAAGCGCAAGTTCATGACGCATGAGCTCGCGCTGACGGTGGGCGGTCCGATCGTCAAGGAGAAGCTCTGGTACTACGTCGCCCTGCAGGGCAACCTCGGGTGGACGCGCTTCGAGGGACAGGATCCGGCGAGTGATCCCCAGGTCGGGCGCGGCATCGCCGGCTTCGGCAAGGTCACCTGGTTCGCCACCCCAGACCTCACGTTCCAGTACCAGCTCAACGGCGACGGCAACACGTCGCTGAACCGCATCTCGAACCCGCTGGTCTCGGCGGACGCCCAAGAGAAGTACGTCAGCCACGGCATCAACCACATCCTGACCGCGAAGTGGCGTCCGCTGCCGACCGGTGAGCTGCAGTTCAAGGCTTCGTACCTCCCGATCAACGTGAACGTGGTCCCGCAGGTCGGCGACGTCAAGGACGTCCGGTTCCAGAACATCACGACAGGGCAGCAGTTCGGGAACGGTGACAGCTTCGACTACAACCAGCGCACCCGCCTCGGCGGTCAGCTGGAGTACACGCAGCTGGCCAACTTCGGCGGCTCGCACCGCATCAAGACCGGCCTCGAGTACTGGTCGCTCCGTGACGAGCGCGACCTGGTGTTCACCGGCGGCGAGGGCACCGTGCCCGGGCCGTTCATGTACCAGGGCGAGATGCAGTACGAGGACGGCTACGACTACGGCGGCATCGTCTATCTGACCGATCCCGACAACGGCCTGCCGTGCGACACCGACACGAACGGCGACGGGCTGCTCGACAACTGCTACGGCTTCACGACCTACCAGAACGTCGGCGCGCTCGGCCACCGCGGCAGCGTGTTCGGCTTCTACGTCCAGGACGACTACCGGCCCATCCCGCAGCTGACCATCAACGCGGGCTTCCGCATCGACACCGAGACCCTGTTCCAGAACCAGGGGCAGAAGGTGATCGGCGCGGTGATGCCGGCGCCGCGCATCGGCGTCGCGTGGGACGTCACCGACGACAGCAAGACGCTGATCTCGGCGAACTTCGGTCGTTACTACGACGTCGCGGGCAACGGGTTCGCGGGCTGGGCCGACACGCGCTCCGCCTTCGTGTTCGGCACGTTCCGCAACGGCGCGGACGGCTACTTCGCGACCAACATCCAGGACCCGGCGGCCAACCCGCTCGTGTACTGCACCGACCAGAGCCTGGACGACTACGTCCACCACCTGATCGACGACTATGGTTACGATCAGGAGTCGGCCGACGCCGAGCGCGGCGTGGCCGAGTCCTACTGCGGCGACAAGGGCCTCAAGCCCTACCACATGGACAAGCTCGCGATCGCGGTCGAGCGGGAGATCATCCCCCACCTCTCGATCGGCCTTCGCGGCATCTGGTCGCAGACCGCCAACCTGCCGGAAGACCTCGACATCAACCTGGACACCTGGGTCATCGCGAACACCCCCGCGAAGCGGCGTGACTACCGCGCCCTCGAGTTCACGGTGAAGAAGAACTTCCATAAGGGCTGGGCGGCGCTCGCCAGCTACACGCTCTCCGAGTCCAAGGGCCACATGCCCGGCCAGTTCGAGCTCGCGTCCGGCGGTTCGTCGGGCTCCGACGGCAACAACGTCGGCGTCTACCTCGACGACATCCACGATCCGGACACCCGCGCGTTCTTCTACGACAACGGGTTCGGCTGGCTCAACGACGGCCTCGCCGGCCTCGGCACCACGTCCGACACCGCGGGCTACTACGGCTACCTGCCGTACCACAGCTTCCACCAGGTCAAGGTCAACGGCTTCTACACGTTCGACTTCGGCACGACGCTCGGCGTGGTCTACGAGTACAACTCGGGTCGCGCGTGGCAGAAGCGTGGGCTGGTCGACCTGTACGGCGACTACTACTCGTTCCCCGAGGGGCGCGGCACGCGCTTCATGCCGGCGGTCCACTACATCGACTTCCGCGTCGGCCACCGCCTGGCGCTGCCGAACAACCAGACCGTCGAGCTGAACATCGACCTGTTCAACCTGCCCGACCTGCGCACGCCGGTCACCTACTACGAGAACGACAACGAGAGCTTCGGCAAGACGATGTTCCGCCAGGCTCCGCGTTCGGTCCGGTTCGGCGCGAAGTACACCTTCTAGCCGCGCCGCTGCAGCACTCCGGGCCCGGCCCCCTCACGGGGGGTCGGGCTCTCCTGCTCAGGGGCGGTCGATCCACCGGTGCAGCGCGGGCAGATCGACCTCGGCGAGCTTCTCGACAAGCGCCGCGGGCGTGGCCGCGTGCTGGATCAGCTCGCGGTGGATCGGACGGATGAACCCCTCACCGTGCGCGTGCTCCAGGTGGGCGAGCAGCGGGTCGTAGAAGCCCTCGACGTTGAGCAGGCCCACCGGCTTCTCCTGGTAGTTGAGCTGGGTCCAGGTCGTGACCTCGAACAGCTCCTCCAGCGTGCCGTAGCCGCCCGGCATCGCGATGAACGCGTCCGAGAGCTGGGCCATGATCAGCTTGCGCGCGTGCATGCTGTCGGTGACGAACAGCTCGGTGAGCCCCTCGTGCCCGAGCTCGAGCGCGCGGAGCTTGTCGGGGATCACGCCGTACACCTCGCCGCCCGCAGCGAGCGCCGCGTCGGCGAGCACACCCATCAGCCCGACGCGGCCGCCGCCGTACACCACGCCGATGCCCTGCTCGGCGAGCCAGGTGCCCAGGCCTCGCGCCGCCTCGACATAGACGGGGCGGCCCGTGCTGGAGCCACAGTAGACACAGATCCGTCGGAAGGTACGCATCGCGCGCGCGTAACGCGGAGTCCAAAGCGGAGCCCGTCGGTCATCCGGACGGTGCGCGGCGACGGGCAGCACGGTAGGGGGGTGGATACCCTCTGAATGACCGTTCATTCATCACCCGGGAGGCCCCCGTGAGCTCCACCCAGTTCGACCCCGACATCCGGGACATCGCGTTCGTGCTCTTCGATCAGCTCGACATCCAGGATGCGCTGAAGGCGTTCCCCGCGTACGAGGACTTCGACGAGGACCTGTACCAGGCGACGCTCGACGAGGCGGCGCGCATCGCCCGCGACGTCATCGCGCCGATCAACGGCCCCGGCGACCGTGAAGGGTGCAAGCTCGACCGCGAGGGCAACGTCACCACCCCGAACGGCTACAAGGAGGCGTGGCAGGTGCTCGCCGAGGGCGGGTGGATCGCCCCGTCCGCGGCGCCCGACTTCGGCGGCCCGGGCCTGCCGCACGTGATCTCGATGGCGGTCAACGAGATGTTCACCGCAGCCTCGATGGCGTTCCAGATGTACCCGGGCCTCGCCAGCGCCGCCGCGCGCATCGTCCAGCACTTCGCCCAGGACGCCCACAAGCCCTACGCCGAGCGCATGTACACCGGCGAGTGGGGCGGCACGATGTGCCTCACCGAGGCGGACGCGGGCAGCAGCGTCGGCGACAACCGGTGCAAGGCGATCCCCTCCGATGAGCCGGGCACCTACCTCCTCGAGGGCGAGAAGGTGTTCATCTCGGGCGGCGACCACGACCTGACCACGAACATCATCCACCTCGTGCTCGCGAAGACCCCGGGTGCGCCCGAGGGCACCAAGGGCCTGTCGCTGTTCCTCGTGCCGAAGTTCCTCGTCGAGGACGACGGCTCGCTCGGCGAGCGCAACGGCGCGTTCGTGGTGGGCATCGAGGAGAAGATGGGCATCCACGGCTCCGCGACGTGCACGCTCGCGCTCGGCGCGGATCGCCCGTGCAAGGCGTGGCTGATCGGCGACGAGTTCCGCGGCATCGAGATCATGTTCCACATGATGAACGAGGCCCGCATCGGCGTCGGCGTGCAGGGCGTGGCCGTCGGCAGCGCCGCCTACCAGTTCGCGCTGGCGTATGCCCAGGAGCGCATCCAGGGCCAGAGCCTGCGCAACCTCCGCGACGCCAGCTCGCCGCGCATCCCGATCGTCCAGCACCCCGACGTCCGCCGCATGCTGATGAGCATGAAGTGCCAGGCCGAGGCGATGCGCTCGTTCGCGTACCGCATGGCGCTGCGCGAGGACGTCGCCGCGCACACCGACGAGCCCGCCGAGAAGGAGCGCCTCGTGGGCGTCGTCGACCTGCTGGTGCCCGTGCTCAAGGCGCACTGCACCGATGTCGGCTTCGAGGTCGCGGTGACCGGTCTCCAGGTCTACGGCGGCTACGGCTACATCGGCGAGTACCCGATCGAGCAGCTCGTCCGCGACGGCAAGATCATGAGCATCTACGAGGGCACGAACGGCATCCAGGCGCTCGATCTCCTCGGCCGCAAGATGCGGGTGAAGGGCGGCGCGCTGTTCATGCAGTGGATGCAGGAGGCGCAGGCCGAGCTGAAGATCGGCGCCGAGGCCGGGTTCACGGCCGAGGCCGACGCGCTCGGCAAGTCGGTCGGCGCGGTCGGCGCCGCGGCGATGCACCTCGGCGGGCTCGGGATGAAGGGCGACATCGAGGGCGCGATGCTCCAGGCCACGCCGTTCCTGCGCATGTTCGGCACCGTGCTGCTCGGCGTCGAGTCGATGCACCAGGCGGTCGTCGCGAAGCGCAAGATCGACGCCGAGGGCGACGACGCCTTCCTGTACGGCAAGCTGATGAACCTGAAGTTCTACGTCGCCAACGTGCTGCCGCAGGCCGTCGCGCTGGGCAAGGCCGTGCAGTCCAACGACGCGAGCTGCCTCGACGAGCGGCTGTTCGCGTAGTCCGTCAGTAGAGCAGGCAGGGTTCCCGGAGCTCGCGGAACACCGCGAGCTCCGGGGCCCACCCTGCGAGCACATCGCGCAGATCGCCCCCCGCCTCGACGCACGCGCGGTAGGCGCTGCTGCCGGTGAGCAGGTCGATGGCGATCGGATCGTCGACGAACTCGTACGTCTCGGTGCGCCAGCGGAACTTCTCGGGGTCGACCGAGCGGAGCGCGTCGCACACCACGAGCCCGAGCAGCCAGGCGTTCAGCGCGCCGCGATCGGTGACGTGGATCTCGACGCCGCCGCAGCCCTGGCGGGCGTGCTTCTGGAAGCCGGGCAGGAACGCCGCGGGCCGGAAGATCACGCCGCGCAGGCCCACGGCCTCGGCGCGGGCCGTGCACGCGCGCGCGGACGCCTCGGGATCGAGCCAAGGCGCACCGATCAGGTGGAACGGCCGCGTGGTGCCGCGCCCCTCGGAGAGGTTCGTGCCTTCGACGAGGCAGGTGCCCGGATAGACCGTCGCGGTGTCGAGGGTCGGCATGTTCGGGCTCGGGTAGACCCACGGCGCGTCGGTCTGATCGAGCCATTGGTCGCGTGACCAGCCCTCGCAGCGGACCACCTCGACCTCGCACGCGACCTCGCAGTAGCGCGTGAAGAACCGCGCGAGCTCGCCCACCGTCATCCCGTGCCGGACCGCGATCGGGAACGCGCCGACGAAGCTCTCGAAGCCCTCCTGGACGAGGTTGCCCTCCACCGCGCGCCCGTTGATCGGGTTCGGGCGGTCGAGCACGACCACCTTGACCCCGAGCGGCCCGGCGACCTGCATCGTGTACCCGAGGGTCGCCTGGTAGGTGTAGTAGCGGCTGCCGATGTCCTGGATGTCGAACAGCACGACGTCGAGATCGGCGAGCGTCTCCGGGCGCGGCTTCAGCGACGCGACATGGTCGGTGTACAGCGAGACCACCGGCAGCCCGCTGACCGGATCGCGCTGCTCGTCGAGCCCGATCATGTCCTGGACGGTGGCGCGCACCCCGTGCTCGGGCGCGAACAGCCGCGTGAGCTCGACGCCGGCGCCGCGGAGGAGGTCCACCGCGTGCCGATAGCGGTGATCGACCGCGGTGTGGTTGCACAGCAGCCCGACCCGCGCGCCGCGCAGCCGCGCGACGTGGTCGTCGAGGAACGCCTCCAGGCCCAGCTTCACGGCTCCTCCCAGGCGTCGCGCAGTCGCTCGCCGACGGGATCCCACCCCGACAGCGCCTCGCCGTCAAGCGCGACGACCGGCGCGATGTCGCGGGTGACGGAGGCGATGTACAGCCCGTCCCACGGGCCCGACGCGGGCGGCCCCTCGCGACGCACCGGCACGCCGAGCCGCGCGGCGCGCGCGAGCAGATCGTTGATCGTCGTCGACGGCAGGATGCGTCCATCGTGCGGCGCCGTGTACAGCACACCGTCGACCACCGCGAGCACACCGCACGTGGTGCCCTCGGTGAAACGCCCATCGGCGTCCACCAGCAGGACCTCGTCCATGCCCGAGCGCTGGAGCGCGACCACCCACGGCGCGCGACTGCCGTGCTTGACCGCACCCGCCAGGTAGGGCTCGTCGCGGTGCACCCCGCGCGCCGCCCGCACCGGGCCCCAGCGCCGACCGGTGGGCAGCGGACCCGCCTGCACGACCCGCCGACCGCCCCCGGTCAGCGTGATCCGCACCCGCGCCGGCCCCTCGACCCGCGCCGCGACCCGACGCACCTCGGACTCGAGCGCCGCGCGCGACGGCATCGTGATGCACGCCGCCTCACACGAGCGTGCGAGCCGATCGAGGTGCTCATCGAGCGACGAAGGGACGTCACCGCGCGCCACCAGCGTCTCGAACACCGTCCACCCGAGCGTGAAGCCGGGGTCGGTGACCGGCAACCGCGCCTCCTCGAGCGGTACCACCGCCTCGCCATCGACGATTGCCCACCCGGCGCTCAACCTGCACCTCGCGCGGCCCGAGCCAGTGGCCACGGCGCCTCCCCCGGCATAGGAGGACAGTTCCCTTACCCGAGCCGGGACCCGCTCGCCAGGGCCCCCACGAGGACGCGCATGGCCAAGTTCGAAGGCGTGGACTTCTACCAGATCGACGACCTCCTCTCCGACGAGGAGCGCGCCGTCCGCGACGCCGTGCGAGAGTGGGTCGAGACGCGCGTGCTGCCGACCATCGAGCACCACTACGAGCAGGGCACGTTCCCCGCCGAGCTGGTGCGCGAGATGGGCGAGATGGGCTTCCTCGGGGCCAACCTCGACGGCTACGGCTGCCCCGGGCTCAACAACGTGATGTACGGCCTGATCTGCCAGGAGCTCGAGCGCGGCGACTCCGCCATCCGCTCGTTCGCATCCGTGCAGGGCTCGCTGGTGATGTTCCCGATCCACGCCTACGGCTCCGAGGCGCAGAAGCAGAAGTG
>CAYQSE010000075.1:0-22979 GCA_964419905.1 uncultured Enterobacteriaceae bacterium | reverse complement strand
CTTGGTATCGGAGAACTCGTACTCCTTCGCCGCCGGACCCTCCTTGCGCTCGAACTCGGTGGGCGAGTTGTCGAAGCCGTCGGCCGAAGCGGACTCACCGTGCTCGAAGGTCGTTGCCTCCTTCGAGCTGGTCTTGGTATCGGAGAACTCGTACTCCTTCGCCGCCGGACCCTCCTTGCGCTCGAAGGTGGTCGGGGAGTTGTCGAAGCCGTCTGCGGCTGCGGACTCACCGGCCTCGAAGGTCGTGGCCTCCTTCGAG
The DNA here is from genome assembly GCA_964419905.1 of uncultured Enterobacteriaceae bacterium. Taxonomy (GTDB): domain Bacteria; phylum Myxococcota_A; class UBA796; order UBA796; genus JAFDJI01. The sequence goes on along the minus strand of CAYQSE010000075.1, from coordinate 22,720 downwards.
CGCGTGTACTTCTCGGAGAACTCGTACTCCTTCGCCGCTGGCGCCTCCTTGGCCTCGAACTCGGTCGCCTCGGGCGGGTTCGACGTGTACACGCCGAAGTTCCACTCTGCGAGCTCCTCCTCCGAGTGCGAGAACTCGCTCGCGTCGCTCGGCCACAGGTCGGCGACCGCCGAGTCGCGGTTGAGCTGCGGCTCGTAGTCGCTCCACTTCGTCGCAGCCTGCGTCTTGCTCATGTGGAAGAACAGCGACGCAAGCACGGGCGTCTTCGGGATCACGAGGTTCATGCCCGTGGGCACGTGCATCGGATCCTCGAGATCGTTGGCCTTGGCGATGTCGCGCCAGTCGCCGCCCGTGCGCGCGGCCACCGAGGTGGCCGTGTCGCCTTCCTGCGCCGTCGCGGTCTTGGTCTCACCGACCTTCGCGCTGATCGACTCCTGCTTGCGGTCGGTCTTGGTGTCCTCGCCGCTCTCGATCATCTTCGGGGGAAGCGTCAGCGTGACGTTGTTCCCCTCGAAGGACGCATCGCGGTTCTTCGTCTCCTTGAGGTTCACCGTGACCTTCGCACGCAGTGGCGTGCCGTCCGGCTTGAACAGGAGGTAGTTCACCGACAGCTTCTCGACGTAGGCCTCCATCTCGAAGCTGCCCCAGATGAACGTCGCCATCGCGGGCTTCTTCACCTCGGAGCCCGAGCCGGCCTCATCCGACTTGTCGAGCGGCTGGTACAGGAACGATCGGAGCGGCGCGAGCCACTTCGTGTTGACATCGTCACCGGTGTCGGTGGTGTCGAACACGAGCTCCATCGAAGCCGTAGCCGGCTTGATCTTCTTGAAGGCGATCAAGGGCTTCGCGGAGGAGGGCGTCTCTTCGTCCTGGTAGTCGGCGCTCTCCTCTACCTTGAACTCCTTCGGGTTGAACTGGACGTAGAACGTACCACCGCCCTCCCTGTGGAAGGCCGCCTTGTTGTGCTCACCACCAGACATTGCCAAAATCCTCCGGTTGACGGTTCTTCATGAGGTCGAGATCACGAATGACCGCCTTCAAAACGTCGCTCTCGAGTTGCTTCATACTTGGCGCATCCCCACCCTTCGCACCGCCGGCGTCCACTTCGCCTCCCTCGTGGGTCCGCTTGGCGTCGGCCATACGGACCTGCCGTTGCGCGTCCGTCTGCCGGCGCTCCACCTCTGCGAGGTGGATCAGCTTCATCAACTTGTCCGCGAGGCTCGTGACCTTGCGGAGCGCAGCTGGCGAAGCCCCGGAGGACTGTGGGAGGCTGGACATACGAACAGACGCCGACGAGGCGCTGGCGCGGGTCCGGTGGGTCGGGGACAGGTGGTCGCCCTCGGGTGCCGTGCGCACCGTGCGAGCGAGGGTTCCGTCCTCCTGCACACGCGCGATGCGCTCCACGAGCCGAACAGCCGGCTCGGGGAGGCCACGCGCGTCAGAGCGGAGTCGCTGACCCCGCTCGAGGATGACCTGCACGACATCCTCTGGGCGGGAGGCGCGTGCGAGCGCGGTGAACAGATCACCGCTAGCGGCCGCGCGCGTGGCGGGCGTGGCCTCGGGGGCCTCGACCGGCCGGCGAGCGCGGCGACGCGCGGCGGTGCCACGCACCGCGCGCTGCGCCCAAGCGGGCGCGTCCTCGTCCACGAAATCATCCGCGGCACCCGGAACGCCCGACGAAGGCCGAGCCGCGATCGGCGCCATGTCCACCGCGCCCAGGCGCATCGGACGGGTCTGGCCCTGCACGTAGTCGACGGTCCGACCGAGCGGACGCACGCGCGGACCGCCTTCCTGCACCGGAACCTGAGGCGCTTCGGCCAGGTAGACACCCTGCGCGCGAGCGACTCCGGCGCTGACGCGTCGCGGAATGCCCGGCTGGCCGAGGCCGAAGTCACCACCTGCCTGTGCGGCGAGCGGGGTGCGCGCCGGCGACGGGGCATATCGCCCGTCCGCGGTGCGCAGCGTGCGCGCGACGGCGCGACCGCCGCCTCCACGCTCGAGGGTGGTCGCTGCGTCGCGACGCGCCGAGGCACGATCGATCTGCGTGAGGGCGAGACCCGACGCACCCGGCATCGCGCGCTGGAGTGGCGTGCTCACCGACGCGGGCCGCCCGGCGACCCGGCGCACGGCGCCTCGCTGCTCGGCGCGCTCGACCGGCGTGCTCGGCGCCTCCTCTACGACGACCCGGAGGAGGACCCCTTCACCGGCCCCCATTCCAGCACGACGCCGAAGCGGCTGGGCCGTGATGCTCCGCGCCCCCTCGATGGAACGGCGGGCAGCGGGGAGGACGACCTGCGGATCGAGCGAGCGCTCGACCGCGCGGACCGCGAGGCTGACGCGAGCGACGATCTCGGAGACGCGCTCGGGCGCGACCGCGCCGCGCGCCGTCGCACGGGCCTCGCCCCGCACCCGCACCGGTCGCATCCGATCCGCCGCAGCCTCTGCGGCGCTCGGAGCCAGACGGGCCGGCACCCGCACCGGAGCCACGCGGCCCGGTCGCGCAGCGCGCGGAGTCGGCTCGACCTCGGGGAGCGGCTCGGGCATCAGCCAACGGAAGTCGCGTGCGACGACCGCGTGTGGCACGGGACGCGGCACGACGCGACGGCTCGGCGCCGCGGACCGCTCGAGCGGCGTGACCGCGCGGCGCTGTGCGCGCTCGGTGCCGCGCTCCTCGCGGACCTCCTCGGAGGTCTGCCCCATCAAGCGCGCCGATGCGTAGGCCGCGGCCCCGGTGCTCACGCGCCGGGACGGACGAACCACCCCGCGCGCGTCACGGACGAGGATGGCGTCGCGCGCCGGGGTCTCGGTGGCAGGGACGTCTGCGCGGCGCTGCGGCGCTGCGCGACGACGCGGTTCAGTCGCCGGCGCCATGTCGAGGCGCTCGGCCGCGCGTGCCGTGGAGGTCGAGCGAGCCGTCCGCGGAGCCAGGGCACGGGCGCGACGTTCGGCGCGCGTCGGCGCCCCCGAGTCCGCCTCGACCTCGGCAGTCGGGGCCGTCTCGAGCAAGGTGCTCGTATCGACCACTGCCCCCCGCATCGGACGGACGCGGGACGTGGGCGTGACGGTCTCGCCCGCGACGGGTCGCGAGGTCGCGGCCTCGCGAGCGACCCCACGGGCGCCTCGCGCCCGCAGCGGCGAGCGCGTCAGCGGCCCCTCGCCCTCGGCCGCCTCGGCAACACCGAGGTAGTCGGTGGGCGCCGTCGCAAGCACGGCGACACCGCGGCTGTCGGTGCGCGCAGGGCGCTCGGCCCGCGCTGAGGCCCGCACGGTCGGACGACCGAAGCGACGGGCAGGCGCGACCTCCTCGGCGGCAGCCTCCTCGACGGGCGGCCGGAGCACGGCGTCGAGATAGGACGTCGGACGGCTCGCGATCGAGACGCGGCGGCGAGACCCGTCGGGCGCGCCCGACTCCATCCGGGTGGCGGCGCGAGCAGATGCACCCGTCGGTGCGATCTCTGGCGTGAAGGGCACGGCACGGCGCTGTGCCCGCTCGGTCGTCGACCGACCGAGCCGGCGCACGGCACGCGGCGCGCCCGATGCGTCGACCGGCTCGACAACGACGCCGTCTGCGCCGCGCCGCGTCGTCGTCGGCGCCCCAACCTGTGCGCGGGTGGAACGCAGCCCACGCTCGGTGATCGGCGCGCCGTCGACAGGCGTCGCGCGCTCGGCGGCGCGGCGGGTGCTCGCGACCCGCGCGGCGGCGGTGCGCGGCGTACGGGTCGGGCCCTCGTCCAGCGCAGCGACGTCCGCCTCGGGCGCGGTACGAAGGAAGGAGGTCTCTGGCGCGGCGACGAACGCGGCGCGCACCTTCCTCTCACGGCGCAGATAGCCGGTCGGCGACGGGCTGAGGAGTCGCTCCCCGCGCGATCCGATCGCGCTCTCGGCCTCACTGCGCTGCGAGAGCCGCATCGTGCCGACGCGCGACGGCGCACGCGTGGCCTCGAGCCCGTAGCGGTTGTCGGAAGGGGCGATCCGAGCGGCTTCCCTCGCGATGCGCGCCACCCTCTCGGTGGGGCGGCTCCGGCGAGGCGCAGGCTCGGCCGCGATGGCGGCCTCGATCGGCGCCGGACCGGCGCGTCCCGTCACAAGCTGGGTGCGCACCTCGCGCGCGACGCGCGCCTCGGGGACCTCGACGCGAACCACCGGCGCGGTCGACCGCCGCGGAGCGACCGAGGCCATCGGGCGACGGGCAGGCGGCGCGGCACCGGGCGCCTCGACCTCGGGGGTCTCGAAGGTGAGCGCCTGCATCGAAGGCGAGGACGCGAGCACGGGACGCAGCCCGCGCGAGCGGCGCGCCATCGGCTCGGCGCGGCTCGCTGCCACCTGGATCGGACGCTCGGACGCGTCTTCGCGGGCGTCAGCCAGCGCGACCTGGGCGATCCGCGCGGCCGGGCCGCGCAGCTGCCGCTGGATTCGGCGCGCCACGACGCGCTGCTCCTCGATCGGGAGGGACTGGACCTCCTCGATGACGCGCACCAGCACCCGCCGCGCCGGACCCGAGGCCACGCGGAGGATCTCGGTGAGGACGCTCGGCACCTCGGACGCGGCTGCACGCCGGGACACGCGCGCGACGCCCGGCGCGGCCGGCGCTGCTGCGAGGAGCAGCTCGGACACCGCGTCGCGACGACGGCGCTCGGCGCGGCCGCCGCGCCGCTCGCGCTCACCGCGGGTGCGAGACGGCTCGCCCTGAAGCTCGGGGACCGCCTCGGGCTGAGCCGAGAGCCCCACCATCGCCGCCTCGCCGGACCACGCCATCTGCGAGACGCGCGGCTTCGGCGCGAGCCAGGCGCCAGCGACGCCACCCATCCCGGCCAGGCGATGGAACGCGCGCTCCGCGACGTGACCCGCGGGCTCGGAGAGCCGCATCATCAGGCGTCGCCGCGCACGCCACTCGCGCTGCCGCTGGCCGCGGAGTCGCGCGTAGTAGGGCGCCGCGCTGAGGAAGAAGAACATGGACTGGGCGTCCTGCTCCTCCCCGATTCCACCCCGAACCTCGGTCCACGGATCGGCAAGGCCGAAGCGCTCGTAGAACGCTGCCTTGGGTCCGATCTGCGGGCGCACCGCGCCGCGAGCGTAGAGCCGCTCGAGGATCGTCTGGCCGGGGACGGTGTGAGCCGTGTCGCTCATGTCAGGCCTTCCTGGAAAACAAAGAAGAAGAAATCAGAAGAACGAACGAACCGCTACGCATCCTTGATGACAAGGCCGTCGTGTGCGATCTCGAGCGTCTCGACAGCAAGATCCGAGCTGCCGCCGTTGAAGGCAGGCCCCTCCCAAGAGACGGGCCACGCGTTGCGGAACTCGTACCGCTTGACCACTTCGCCCGCGTTGTTGCGCAGGGTGACGGCGCCGCTGTACTTCGTCCGGTTCTTCCAGTTGTCGGTGCCCGTCAACCAGTCGTCGCGCCACGAGAGGAGCAGCGTGCTCGACGAGGACGCGTACTTGAGGACGAGGTTCTCCCACTTGCCCTGACCAGGGCGCTTGTGGGACTTGGCGTTGAGCCCGCCCTCCTCGATCTCGAACAGCGTCGCCGAGTTCTTCAGGCCGCTGCACTCCTGGAAGTGGGCGACCTCCATGCCGTTCTTCTCGCCGTCGCTGAGCTCGAGCGCGAAGTAGTAGTTGCCGTAGGGGTCGGTGTCCGGGTAGCGCGGCTCGTCCTTGTAGCCGCCCGGGTTGAACGCACCCGAGGGCTTCTGGACGTCGCGCTCCTGGTAGCCGCCCGGGTTGAACTGCCCGCGCGCAGGGGCCTTGCCCCCTTCCTGGTAGCTGCCCGGGTTGAAGTTGCCGGACGGCTTGGACACGACCGGCGCCTCGTACCACGAAGGCACTTTCAGCCCGGGGTTCCGCCGCTTGATCTTGTTCCCGACTTGCTTCGCGAGCGGGATGAATGGATCGAACTTGCCCATAGTTACATACCCTCTACAACAGAACCGCCCGCAGAGAGGCGGAGCTCGACAACGATGGCCTCCGCCGTAGAGATCGGCCGGAGGACGACCTGGACATGAACCTGCCCAGCATCGCGAACCTGTGGTGGGTTCACCTCCTCATCGCACTTCACAAGATACTCCAATCCTGGTTGATCGCCAGCCAAAAGTCCACCCTCCCAAAGTTGGTCGAGTCGATTTCGGACGACGCGCTCCAAGATCCGCCACAGCTCTGGCCTCTGGTTCTCGAACACGGCCCACTCGGAGTCGCGTCGCAGCTGTTCGGCGATGAACGACACGATGCGTCGGGAGTTGATGTGCATCCACCGTGGGTCGGTGGAGAGGGTGCGCGCCCCCCACAGGACCACGCCGCGCGTCGGCTGGTTCAGGATCGGGTTGACATGGGCCTCGGTGTAGTCCTCCGACTCCTTGTAGGTGAGCGGGATGGAGGGGTGCGTGACGCCGCGGACCACCTCGTTCGCCGGCGGCCAACGAACACCGAACGGATCGTGCGCGTGCTCGGTGCGCGCGAAGATCCCGGCGATGCTGCCGCTCGGCGGAAAGAGCTCGTCCCCGGACATCAGCCACGGGTAGTAGATCGCACCAAACGAGGCCGACTTCGAGTTCTTCCGCTGGAACTTGGCGACCCAGCGCCGCAGGGGCACCTCGTGGAGATCCTTCGGGGCGTCGATGATCAGGAAGCGGTTGTTCATCTCGCGACAGTGCCCGAGGAGCAGATCGAGGATCGGCTCGTAGGGGACGACCGCGTCGGGACCGTTGAACGTGACCGGCAAGTAGGAGAGGAAGGGCATCGCGAGGATGCCGATGTCCTCCTCGCCACGGAGCCGCTCGAGCAGAGGCTCGAACAACACCGAGAACGGGTCGTCGACCAACAGGTCCTCCTGCGAATCGACGCACAGTCCGATCAGGCGGCACTCCACCCCGCCGTTCTCGAAGAAGCTCTTCACGGCACGGCGGCTCACCGGATCGAAGATCAGGCGACCGCGGTTGCCGAGGAGCTCGCCGTAGCTCTCGAGGGGCAGCTCCAGGTAGTCGCCCTGGACTGCCCCCCGGGGCCAACGCGCCTTCGGGACGACCGAGATGAACCCGGTGATATCGCTCCGGGCCATGCCGGTGTCCCGGCTGAGGTCCTTCGCGTGCTGGATGGTGATTCCGGTCCGCAAGGTCTCTCCGTCCTATGAGGCGGTTCCGCTGAACAGTGTTCAGCGCGGCGCGTTGATCTTTTCGTTGATTGCTGAGATCTCCTTGACCCAGGCGTGTCGCTCCTTGTGCGACATCGCCATGATCTCTTCTCGACCCCAGTGAAAATGATAGGCCACGAACGCTACCTCCTTGAGGATGTTCTCAAGGGGGTAGCTTACGATTCCCCCAGGCGTCCAAACTCCTTCTCGAAGGTCGCGCCGCACTCGGGACAGGTCACGCGCACGGTGGCCTCGTCCTCGTTGATCCGGTTGTACATCTCTTCGAGGAAGCGCAAGTCGCCGGCGAACAGGTTCTCGACGATGCCGGTGTTGACCTCGGGGAGGGTGCCGAGGCGAGTCATCACCCGGCTCAGCAGCACGATGATCAGGTAGGCGCGGTTGCGCTGCACGCGAAGGTCGTTCAGGGGGACGATCTCGTCCTTCGCGTTGGCCAGGCGCATCACGCCCTCGCGATGCACGTTGCCCTCGGAGTCGATGTAGCCGCGCGGAAGGATGAACTCGTACTCGGTCTTGAGTTCCATGGGTCACCTTGAAGTGGAAGATCAGGTCTGAGAGAACAAAGCAGGGTGTGCAGAGATCGCGGTCGAGCCTCCCGAGCGCGGGGCAAGAAGCCCAACGCCCGGGAGGCTCCGAAAGGAGCGACTACTCGTCGATGAGCGCGCCGCCGTCCCACTGGCCGATCGAGAAGATCACGAACTCGGCCGGCTTCACCGGGCAGACGCCGATCTGGACGTTGACCTGGCCCGCGTCGATCAGGTAGCGGGGGTTCGTCTCGTCGTCGCACTTGACGTAGAACGCCTCGTCCGGGTTCTGGCCGAAGAGCGCGCCCGAGCGCCACACGCGCATGAGGTACGCGCGCACGTCACGGGTGAGCTTCTTCCACAGGGTGTGGTCGTTCGGCTCGAACACGGCCCACTGCATGCCCTGCATGATCGACTGCTCGATCATGATGAACAGGCGCCGGACGTTGATGTACTTCCAGCTCGGGTCGGACTTGGTGGCCAGCGTACGAGCGCCCCACACGCGGATGCCGCGATCCTTGAAGATGCGGACCACGTTGATGCCGCGGTCGTTGTACTGACCCTGCTCGATGGCGTTGATGTTCTGGGACAGGCCGGTGATCCCCATGAGGATCTCGTTGGCCGGCGCCTTGTGAACGCCGCGGTCGGTGTCGACGCGCGCGAACAGGCCGCAGATGTGACCGGACGGCGGAACGAAGAGCTCGTTCTTGTCGGTCTTGATCAGCTTGCGCCGCAGCGGGCCGCCGACCTTGATGTCCTGCTCGCCCGAGTACCACGACGGCTTGGTGACCTTGACCCACGGCACGTACATCGCGCCGTAGCCCTTCGCGGAGGCCGGGATGGCCATGTCGCCAGCGGACACGATCGGTCCGTCGAGGATCGCGAAGCGGTCCTTGCGGGTCTCGCAGTGCTCGAGCATCTCGCGCTGCTGGTTGAAGTTGAGACCCACGGCCACGTGCAGCGCCATGTCGTCGCAGTCGTCGAACGCGTAGAGGCCGAGCTTGTCCGCCTGGTTCTCACGGATCGAGACGTCGAGGTCCTGCACGCCCATCAGGTAGACGTACGCCTTGCCGCCGCCGTTGTCGTAGAAGCCGTTCACGCCGGCCACGAAGTTGAACACGGAGGGCTGCGACAGGAAGTTGCGGAACTCGTTCTTCAGCTTCTCGTCGTTGGCGAGTGCCTCGAACACCGCGTCGGCGGCCTCGTCGGGATCGGCGATGTTCTCACCGACCAGCTCCTCGATCGAGCGGGTCTCGACGAGGTACTGCGCGAAGAAGCTCTGGAGCCAGCGGAAGAACTCCGACTTGTTGGTGACCCCGAACGGCGGCACCGAGTACTCGGAGAGCATCGCCGTGCCCTGGGCGCCCTGGAAGTCGTAGCCGTAGACCTGGAGGAGGTCCTTCGCGGTCTTCGGCTGCGGCTTGTCGAGGTGGAACTGCGCGTTCACCGAGTTCAGGAGGTCCTCGATGGCGGCCTCGCTGTCCGTGATGATCTTGCCGTTCGTGTCGAGGAGCTCCTCGGCCACCGCGACGGACTCCTTGCCGACCGTGATCTTGGTCTGGCCCTTCTCGCCCTTGCCGATCGTCGGCTTGTGGCCGTTCAGCTCGAGGAGCGCCTTGAGGTCGCGCACGGCGCCACGCTTGAGGCGGAAGGCCTGCGTGAGCGCGGTGACAGCCGCGTCGGTGTCCTTCGTGGCGATGTTGCCCTTGGTGTCGACCAGCTGCGGGATGACCTTGCCGGTGACGGTCTTGGCGCCGTCAGTACCGGTGATGGCGACCGCGTCGGTGGGGGGAGTGAACTGGAACATGCCCAGGAAGCCGGGAATCGAGGTGGCGACCGATGCGATCGGCTTGGCCCCGGAGTCGACTTCGCGGATGTACACGCCAGGAGTGTGGTATTCCATGATGATTTCGTCCTCGCTCTACTTGTCGTGGTCCTTGGTGGGCTCGACATGGGTTGTACGGCGAACCGGGCGGGCCGCAATGCGACCACGTTGTGTCTCGGTTCGTCCAAGGGTTGAGGAGTCGTCCTGAGCTTCCTCTGCACGCTGGGCCCGGGCGAGCTCGTTCGCGTCGGTGTACGCAAGCGAGTAGTCGACGTCCACGGGTCCGGTCGGGCCGGAGATCAGGGCACCCTCCATGGCGCAGCGCGCCTTGTAGGTCAGGTAAGGCCGGTAGGGGGCCTCGTTGATGGTGAAGAAGTTGATCGCGTCTCCGACCGTTAGATCGTCGACGAGCTGAAGGGAGACTTTCTCCATGATCAGTTCGTCGTCGATCCGGTCGAGTTGCCAGTCGCGGCCCTTCGAGTCGATCTCCCGACCGGAGGGCAGTACGTAGCGGCGGGGACGATACACCAGGTGGGTCGCCTCGTGAAGTCGAAGCATCGACCAACCCATCAGCCGCTCGGCGTCGCTGCGGAACTTCGAGTGCACGGACACGAGGTAGTGCAGCTCGAGGTAGAGCGGCGGACGCTCCCAGTAGGTGCGCTTGGAGTCAGGATCGTTGTCGTCCTCGAACTCGAACCGGGCGAGCCGGAAGCGCTTCGAGTTCATCAGCGCCTGGTTCTGGGTGACCTTGTACATATAGACGTAGACGACTTCTTCGCGGTCCTTGGGGACGAACGAGAGGTCCTCTTCGATGCGCGGCGCAGCTCCCCCGAGATTCCAGCCCTCGAGCAGGAACCGATGCAGGGACTCCGTCACCTCGCCGATGATGTTTCGGCCCTGGGACGGTCCCCTCGCGTAGTTGTCGGGGAGGATCTTCTCGATCATTCAGCCACTCCAGCCAGCCACTCTGCCACCGAGGGGATCACGCGGCGCGCGAGCCGAGGAGGCTCTTGTCGCAACGGGTTGCCCCACACCATCTCGCCGCGTGCCGCCCGAGCGACCCGCGCGGCGGGAGGCAGCGAGTGTATGTGCTCGCGTGCGATCATCCCAGCTTCGAAAACGCGAAACCGGCGTCCGTAGGTTGTTTCCAGCCGGTAAGGGTATCGGACGATCCGCTTGAGCAGCGGCGCGTTCGGGGTCGGGTCGGCGGTGCGCCACACGGCTCGGATCTTCACGACCCGCCCGCGGAGGGTCTGACCGGGCTCGCGACGCGGCGCGCGACCCTCCCGATCGCGCGCCAGCAGACGCTCCTCGATCGGGCTGAGGAGGAAGCGTCCCTCCCCGGGGTACTTGCGTTCAAGGCGTACGCGAGGGTCCAACAACGACACGCTCCAGGGGGGTCCGCCCCAAGCGGAGGAGGATCGTTTCCACTGTGGGCAGCGAAAATCAACCCCTTGACCGCAAGAGCACACAACTCTCTGGCTGGGCTCGCCGCGCACACGGTCTCGGTGGTAGGTTCCAGTCCATGAGTCAGACCGACAAGAAGAGCAAGACGCGATCGGATCTGGGCGTCGGCGCGGAGCGCGCCGCGACTGCTCAGCTCGGAGATCGCTCCTCGGACAAGCTGCGGCGCTCCGCGTCCGCGGTCGGGAACGAGGAGCTCAAGACGCGGATCGAGTCGGGCAAGTCGAGCCGCGACGAGCTCCTCGAGTTCCTGGCGACGCGCCTGCGCACCATTCGCGGCGTGCAGGAGAAGGAGGTCGGGCTCACGACCATCGAAGCGCAGAACAGCTGGTGGCGACAGGTCGGTGACAAGGGCAAGGAGGAGTACTCCAAGCCCGATCCGACCCGGTGGCGCGAGGTCGCCCGGACCTACGAGGAGGCGGCCTACCAGCTGTGCCGCGGCGCACTCGGTCGTGGCAAGATGCTCGTCGAGCGCGCGATGACCCAAGAGAAGGAGCAGATCGGCTCGACGACGAAGCTGGTCGAGCTGGACGACGTGGGCGCCGAGTTCCAGGAGCCGTCGGCGATGGCTGCGATCGGGGGCGCCGACGCCTGCCCCGAGCAGAACATGCCCGCCGAGATCAAGTCGCTGTCCAACGAGATCCAGAATGTGACGTCCGTGGCGCAGGAGCCACCCAACCGCAAGCGGATCCGCGACCCGTGGTGGACGCTCGAGGAGGAGGAGGAGGAAGAGGAGGCCGGTGGAGAGGGCGCGTGAGCCCCGCGGAGGACGCATGGCGCGCACGCTGATCGACACGCTCTCCCGTCTCGTCGCCTGGCCGACGGTGTCTTCGCGACCCGTGACCGCGCTCGCCGCGCACATGGCGAGCGCGCACGAGCAGTCGGGTTTCCGGATCGAGCGCTTCGAGGCCTCCGATCTGGACGGGAAGGTGAACATCGTCGCGTCCGCCGGTCCGCCGGGAACCGACGGCCTCGTGTTGAGCGGGCACATGGACGTCGTGCCGACGGACGGTCAGCCGTGGCGGTCCGACCCCTTCGAGGTGGTGGAGCGCGAGGGCGCGCTGTTCGGGCGCGGCACCGCGGACATGAAGGGCTTCCTGGCTGCCACGCTGCACGCGCTCGCGCGGATCGACGTACACGCGCTGCGCCGGGAGCTCGTGCTGGTGTGGACCCACGACGAGGAGGTGGGCTGCCTGGGCAGCGCCCGTCTCGCCCACGAGCTGGCCGAGCGCGGGCGCTCCCTGCCCGAGGCCTGCTTGATCGGCGAGCCCACCGACTTCCGGATCCTCCGCATGCACCCCGGTCACGTCGGGATGGAGCTCGAGTTCACGGGACGCGCCGCGCACAGCTCGCGCCCCGACCTCGGGGTGAACGCGATCGCGGCGGCTGCCCAGGCGGTACAGCTGATCGACGAGATCGCAGCCGAGCTGCGCGCCCACACAGCCCACGCCGACCTGCTCGAGCGGCCGTGGGTGACGGTCAACGTCGGCGAGATCGTCGGGGGAAGCGCGATCAACATCGTCCCCGACCGCTGCGTGGTGCGAATCGGCTATCGCCCGTTGCCCGGGATGGACCCCGAGGCCGTGTTCACGACGATCGCAGAGCGCGTCCACGCGCGCTGGAGTGAGGGCGCGGGCGCCCGCGCGACGGCCCGGGTGCTTCGGATCACCCCGAGCCTCCTCACCGCGGAGGGCACCGCACTGCAGGCGCTCCTGGCACCGCACGCGGCGCATCCTCACTGCGGCGCGGCGACGTTCGCGACGGATGGGGGCAACCTCGCGAAGCTCGGCTGCCGCCCGCTGATCTTCGGACCAGGGAGCATCGAGGTGGCCCATCAAGCCGATGAACACGTACCGATCGACCAGCTGGTCCGCGCAGTGGACGTGATCGAGGAGATCGTGCGCGCCCGCTGCGCCTGATCACGTCGACGGGCCGAGCCACGGACGCGCCGCGTCGCAGATGACGTCTCGGCGCGGGTGCCGACCGTCGCGCACGACGGGCTCACCGGCCACCCACACGTCGCGCACCCACTCGGGCGAGCCGCCGAACACCACCGCCTCCAGCGGCGGAACGCCGAGCGCCGCAGGTCGATCGAGCGCCACGGCGATCAGATCCGCGGGCATCCCATCCACGACCCCTGCCGCATCGGCGACTCCGACCCCCAACGATCGGGAGCCCGCGCGCGTCGCGGCGTCCAGCAGGCGCGACGCCAGACCAGGCGTCGCCTCCGCGGGCGTCATGACGTGCCGACGCCCCGCGAGGGCGCGCGCGTGCCACTCGAGCGACCGCGCCTCCTCGAACGGATCGATGCGCGCGTGAGCGTCGGAACCCAGGCAGATCCGAGCCGCCCGCACCGAGAGCGGGAGGAAGCCATCACCCAGATCCTGCTCGGTCGTCGGACAGGCGCACACGCTGGCGTCCGCTGCGACCAGGCGATCGACGTCGCCCTCGTCCGGAAAGGTCAGGTGCACCGCCGTGAAGCGATCGTTGAGCAGCCCGGCGTGGTCGAACACCATGAGCGGCGAGCGCCCGTGCTCCGCGCGGCACGCCGCGACCTCGAGTGGCTGCTCCGCGACGTGCGCGTGCACCACGCCGGACCACGCCGCGAACGCCTCGAGCCACGGGGCCGGCACGGCCCGCACCGAGTGCGGCGCCAGGCCGAGACCGACCCGGGGATCGGAAGGGGCGAGCCGGTCGAGGGCGGCGAGCGCGTCCTCCGGGCCGCGATCGCCGAAGCGACGCTGCGTCCCTCGCAGCGCCTCGCCGGGCGCGCTCCTCCCGTACGCGACCCGCAGCAGCGTGATGCGGATCCCCACCTCCAGCGCCGCCGCGATCACCCGGCGCGCCAGCTCGTCGGGGTCCGCGTAGGGCGTCCCGTCGCGCTGGTGGTGGAGGTAGTGGAACTCCCCGACGTGGGTGATCCCCGCCTCGACCATCTCGAGAAACGCGAGGCGACTGATCGCCTCGACGCCCTCGGGGGGCAACGTCGCGACCACGGCGTACATCGCGTCCCGCCACGACCAGAAGTCGGAACCACTTCCGCCGCCACGCTGGACGTGCCCGCGGATCGCGCGCTGGAACGCGTGGCTGTGGGCGTTGACCAGACCCGGCATCAACATCCGCCCCGGCAGCGGGACGCTCACGTCGTGGTGGCGCGCGGCCGGTCCGACGCGTACAATACGACCGCTCGTGATGGTCACCGTCCACCCGGCGTGGACACCGCTCGGCGTCCAAACCCGATCCGGCTCGAGTACCGTCATTCCCGCTCCTGTTTTATGTCGATATCTCTCTGGAGGAACCCGCCATGGCCGATCACGATACGCCCGGCGACAAGCTCTCCGCGCGACTGATGGCCCGCCAGAACCTCTCGCGCGTGTCCATGGGCGATGGTGGTGAGGTCTACACCGGCCCGACCGCGCGGCGCGCGCTGCGCGCCGTCGGCGCCCGCGCGATGACGATGGACGAGACGATCATCGTCGATCAGGACTTCGACCCGTCGAACCCCGAGGATCAATCGCTGTACGCGCACGAGCGCGTCCATCAGCTCGAGTCCGGCGGCACCGACATGCCCAACCAGATGCTCGACGCCGAGGAGAAGTCCGCGATCGCCGTCGAGCAGATGGTGCTACACCGCAGCGCTTCGGGCGAGTCCTTCGGCGAGATCATGCGCGACGTCGTCGACCCGGTGTCGCGCGCGGGGCGCACCAGGTCCCTCTCGCCACAGAACCAGCGTCAGCCGGGCAGCGCCAGCTCCAGCCAGGGCGCCTACGCCGCGATGGCCGCGCAGGGCATGAGCCACGAGGCGATCGTCGAGATGCTCGCCCGCAAGGTGATCGACGCGCTCGTCGAGCGCGAAGAGACCACCAGTGTTCGCTCTACCGCGGTGCGCAGCATCTGAGCCCCCCGCCGGGCGTCACTCCGGGGTAGTCTGCCGGCATGGCTACCACCAGCGTCTTCAGCGACCTCGCGCGGCGACTGCGCCGCACCGATCTCCTCCTGCTCCGCGCCGTGCGCCGACAGCGCGCGCGCCCCGCGATGCGCGCCAAGGGCCAGTTCTGGGGCTCGGTCATCACCGACGACGAGGTCGACGCGCTGCTGCGCGCGCACGGCGAGATCGACTATGTCATCGGCGCGGACGGACTCGACGACGCGATCGCGGCGTCCAGCGCCTACCGCGACGCCCCGGGCGGCAAGTTCAGCCAGCTTCGCAAGGCGTTCGACCTCGACGGCGACGACCTCGATCTGCTGCTGCTCGCGCTCGCGCCCGAGATCTCCGCCGGCTACGGCAAGATCTTCGCGTACCTGAACGACAACCTGAACCAGGCCTACCTCACGGTCGACCTCGCCACCCGCGTGCTGCGGCAGGAGCGCCGGCAGCGCCTCGCGCTCCAGAGCCGCCTGCTGACCGGCGCGCCGCTGATCAACAACCGCCTGCTGCTGCTCAACCCACCCGACGGCTTCGAGACGCACACCTCGCGCCGACTGCACCCCTCCCCGCGCCTGCTGCGGTGGATGATGCAGGACTCGGTGGCGCTCGCCGAGGGCGCGACGCTCATCGACACGACCCGTCGCCCGTTCATCCCGACGCAAGCGCTCGACCGGCTGGAGCAGCTCACGGGCTCGCTGAACACCCCGATCACGGTGGCGGTGGTCGGTGGCACGATGGGGCTGCGCGAAGGCGTGAGCATGGCGATCGCGCGGATCGCCGGGCGCCCGCTCGTTCGCGTCGACATGGAGCGGTGCAAGTCCTACCTCGAGCAGCCCTACGACCTGATTCGCGACCTGCGCCTGGACGGTGCGATCCCGTTCGTGATCAACGTGCCCGACACCGATGACGAGCCGCAGCTGCGGATGCAGATGATGAACGTGGGGACCGCGCTCGCCACCCTGCCCTACCCCGTGATCGCCGGGGGCAACGACCGGCGCGCGATGGCGACGATGATCGGCGCGGACCGCCCCAACGTCACCGTGCCGGTCGGACGCTCCACCCTCGAGGAGCGCACCGACGCGTGGGCCCAGGCGCTGCTCGAGCGTCAGTGGAACCCCGACAAGGCGCTCGACGTCGCCGAGCGCTTCTACTCCGTCGGCGGCACGACGATCGACCGCGTGCTCGAGCGCGCGCGCGCCGAGTCGGGGGGGCGCGAGCCCGATCTCGAGACGATCTGGTCTTGCTGCCGCGAGGCGGCCCGGCCCGAGTTCTCCGGGCTCGCGCAGCACATCGTGCCCAAGTACAACTGGAAGGACTTGATCCTCCCGCCGAAGATCGTCGGACAGCTCAAGCACCTCGAGCAGTACCTCGCCCAGCAAGAGACGGTCATGCACCGATGGGGCGGACAGAAGGTCCGCGCCCGTGGCTATGGCATCAAGGCGCTGTTCTCCGGCGCCCCGGGCACCGGCAAGACGATGTGCGCCGAGGTGATCGCCGGCTCGCTCGGGCTCGACCTGTTCAAGGTCGACTTGTCGTCGGTCATCTCCCGGTGGGTCGGTGAGACCGAGAAGAACCTCCGCGAGATCTTCGACGCGGCAGAGGGCGGCTCCTCGGTGATCCTGTTCGACGAGGGTGACGCGCTGTTCGGCTCACGCGGTGACGTGAAGCAGGCCCAGGACCGGTTCGCAAACCAGGAGGTGAGCTTCCTGCTCCAGCGACTCGAGGTGTTCGAGGGCTGCGCGATCATCACGACGAACCTGCAGGAGAACATCGACGAGGCGTTCCTCCGCCGGTTCGGCTCGGTGATCGAGTTCCCGATGCCCACCATCACCGAGCGCGAGCAGCTGTGGAATCGGTTCTTTCCCCAGTACGCGCCGCGCGCAGATGATCTCGACCTGCACTACATGGCGAAGCAGTTCGTCCTCGCGGGCGGCAGCATCATGAACGCGGCGATCAACGCATGCATCGTGGCGGCCGCCGAGGAGCAGCCCGTCGGGATGAAACACGCGATCGAGGCCGTCGCCCGCGAGCTCTACAAGATGGGCAAGCAGGTCAACCGCGTGCACTTCGGCGAGTACTACGAGTGGGTCGCGGACATGTTCTAAGGGCGTTCAGGACCGAAGTCCGCGCCCTACTCTGCCGCCGCCGGCGCAACGCGCTCGAGCAGTCCAGGGCCCCCGAGGTCGAGCGCGGGCGCGTCGGGCGCGAGCCAGCGCACCATCACCGACTGGATGTAGGGGAAGCCCCCACGCCCCTCGGCCCCCACCGACGACGACGTGAACGTGCCGAACGCCACATAGTCGCGTGACAGGATGGCGCCGCGCTTGGTGTCGAAGCGCGTGACGCTCTCGACGGTCATGTCGAACAGGTTCTTCGGCTGCTCGACCCCTGCCACCGTGATGACGTCGCCCGAGCCCATCGTGCCGCGCCCGACGCTCCGAATGTCGACGAGGTCGCCCTGAGTCTGCGAGATCTCGTGGCGCACGTCGGCCGATCCGACCGCGGCGATCTGCGACGGGAAGCCGAAGATCTGGGTCTCGCGCTGCTTCCACGCACCAGTGCCCTTGTCGTCGCCCTTCTTCGGGAACTGCAGGTCGAGCGAAGCGAACGCGCGCGCAGTGAACTGCCGCATCACCTCGAGGATGCCGTTCGTGCGCTGGTTGACCTGGTCGAACGGGACATCGCGGAGATCGACCGCACGAACGCGGCCATCGCGCAGCAGCACGATGTGCGCCGTGGCGCCACTCAGCCGCTCGCTCCACTCCTCGGCGATGCGCTGTGCCGCCTCGCGCTCGCCTGACGTGGGCCCGAGCACCACCACGGCCTTCTCGATCTTGCAGTCGAGCTCCCACCCGCGCTTGCCCAGCTCGAGCGACGGCGCGCACTGCGTGACCAGCCCGATGCGGATGGCCGAGATGCGCGCCTCGTCGTTGCGCTCGGCGTAGACCCAGCGCAGCTCGGCGAGCTCGACCGTCGCGTCGAGGTGATAGCGGGCCGGCTCGGCGAACGACCACTCCAGCCCGGTCGTGGCGAACGAGGTCGCGGGCGCCCCGAGCAGGAGGGCGGACAACAACAGGGAACGCAACATCAGAACCTCGCGCCGAAGCCGAATCGCATGAACAGTGAGTGGAATGGGGTCGCGTCGGTGCCGGTGTCCCACCGGCTGCTGCCTGCGGAGACCCCGCCGACCGTGAGCCGGAACCAGGTGCCGCGCTGGTCGATCGGGATGCCGAGCACGACGCGTCCGCCGAGCGCGTTGTGGGCGGGGCCGTACCAGCCGTAGGTGCCCGCGAGCATCAGCGTGGTGCGCGCCTCGTTGGGGCGCAGGACGTAGACACCTACGCCGCCCCACGCCTGCGGCAACACCGAAGTGGTGATGTTCTCGGTCAGGTCGCGGTTGCCGTGCGTGATCGTCTTGCCGGGGGTGAACGCGAGGTCGAAGCCCCCGAGCAGCACGCCGTTGAAGATGCCGATCTCCAAGCCCAGCCCGCCCATCGCCGCCGGGCTGGTGACCTGCTCGCCGTTCGACCCGTCGAACAGCGAGCTGACGACCACCCCACCGCCCAGCTCGCCGTTGACGACCACGGTGACCGGGCGCTTCTTCACCTTCGCGGCCTTGCCGCCGTAGGGCTGCACGACCAGCTTGCCGTCCTGCGCGGCCGCCACGTAGATCTCGCCCCCGTGGTAGCGGGTCAGCGCGTCGAGCGAGTCCGCGACGTCGGCCGGGAAGCCCACGGTGGACCCGCCGAGGAGCACCGCAGACGCGGCCTCGACCTGCGCGCGGTCGGCCACGGGCTCCAACTTCGCGGTCAGGCCGGCCTGCACCTCCACGAGCTGACGCCCGCCGACCACCCCATCGCGTACGACGTGCACGAAGTGAAAGCCCGGCCGAAGGTCGAGCTCCTTGAGCCCCATCTCCACTTCGTCCCCGTCGACGAACAGCGTCGCGCCGCGCGGAACCCCGGAGATATCGAGGTAGCCCGAAGGGAGCTCCTGCATCCGCTGCTGCAGCTCACTGAACGCCGGCCAGGGCCCTCCGTCCGCGAGGTCGCCCCGGTTGAACACGCGGTCGGGCTGGATCGCCATGGCCCAGACCCAGGCGCGGTTGACCTTCGCGCCCGGTACGGTGACTCGGAACGGCTCGGCCTCGTCGAGCTCCTGGAACCCCAGCGGCGGAAACGCGCGCTCGATCGCGGCCCCCTGGAGCAGCAGCGCATTGGCGACCTGCTCGAGGTCACGACGGTCCCGCACGACGGTGATCGGCGCGAGCCGCTCCCCGAGCTGCTCGGCGATGTCCAGCTCGACGTCGAACTGATCCCAACGCGCGCGGCCGTCGATCGCGGCAGCGCGAAGCGCCTCGAAGGCCTTCGCGTCGTCCTGCGTCCACGGCGCGGGCGCCCACGCGAGATCGACGCCCGAGAGGTGAAGCGAGGTCTGACCGTCGAGCAGCGCCTCGGCGCGCCGCATGTCCCGCTCGGCAGGCGACTCCGCAGTGAACCACACCACCACCGGCGCGGCCCAGGCGGGAGCGCCGAGGAGGCTCGTGACCAGCAGTGCGATCAGGGCCCTGTGCATCGAAGCTCTCCCTCTCGTGCCGAACACCGATAGCCCCCGGCGCGCGGGGCGTCCAACGGACCGGACACCCAGCCGAGGCCGGCGAAGTCCGCCCGCACCGTACACTCACGGGCGGCGGCGAGCATCGCGATCTGGTCTGCATCGACCGTGAGACGCACCGCACCGCACTCGACCTCGATCGACGAGGCGTCCGGTACCTCGAGCGCGACCACTGCCGAGCGTGGTGCGGCGTACGTCGCGCCGGCAGCGAAGCCGAGCGCGAGCGTCAGCGCGCTGATCGCCGCGATCCGCGCCTTCGGGGGCGCCCCGTCGAGCAGCGGATTCACGCGATCAGAAGGTCAGGCCGGCGCCGACCGAGAGCCCGAACGTGAGCAGCGGGCTGTCGTAGATCGACCGGCCGTAGGGGATCTGCATCCCGATGTAGCCGTCGGCGTCGAGCAGGAACTTGATCCGGGTGGGCTTGTCCTCCTGATCCTCCTTGCCCGGCGGCGTGAACGTCAGGCCGCCGTGCGCGGTGAGGTCGAAGGTGTGCGGCACGTTGTAGCCGCCAAAGCGCACATAGGCGCGCGGCCCGAAGCCCTGCGCCGCCTTCTTCATGAACATGACGCCCACGCCCGTGTAGAGGAGGTAGTTCCACTGCCGCTCCTTCAGGACGTCCTCGCCCTGCGGCCCCACGACGTTGTGGCCCGAGGCGACCTGGTACTCGTCGATGAACCCACCCTCGCTGATCGCTGGCGAGAACTCGCCGCCGAACAGGACCATCAGGCGACCATAGTGGGCGCGGAGCTGCGCGTGAAACGGGATGCCCGCGGGCACCAGCTGGGGCGGAGCCGGCGTGCAGATGTCGGGCTCGCCGGGGATCGGGTTCGGCGTGCAGTTGGGCTCACCCGCCGCCAGCCCAGAGAACTGCATGCCCGCGCCGCCGAGGACAGCGAACCGGATCGGGTAGCCGCCCGTGTTGTCGAGCACCTTGGTGAGCGTCTTCGCCTCGCGGTTCCACCGCCAGATCTGCACCTTGGTGGGATCGCCAGCGACCGGCACGGCGACGTAGACCTCGGCGCCCTTGTGCAGCATCGCGTAGATCGCGAGGTCCGTGAGGATGTCGCCCTCGACGCGCGGCGTACACTCGTTCGGGTGCTTCATCAGCTGATCGATCAGATCGATGCCCATGCGCTTCCGCGCGACGTCCCGCACGAAGTAGACCTTGCCCTCGAGCTTGTCGAGCTGTACGCGGTCGGAGATCGAGAAGCCGCCGTCGGCCCGCTTCAGGAAGATGTCGACGCGACCGGGCGGCACCTTGTGGAGCGAGTTCGGGTCGGTGATGACGACCTCGCGGCCGTTGATGAACACCTGGTACTCGCCCGCGAACTTCCGCGCGTCCCAGACGCCGCCCTGCTCGAACGACAGGGTCATGAACTCGATCTCCTTCCGATCGAGCATCCCCTTGTAGTACTCGATGGTCGACGCGAGATCGGGGTGGGTGAGCTTGCCGAGCAGCGCGGGCTCCTCGTAGGCCATCGCGCCGGCGAGGTACCAGTAGTAGTTGGTGAGCTGCCCGCTCTGCATCTGGTAGAACGGCGCGACCGGGTTGTTCATGTTCTCGGCGGCGCGGCCGATCTGCACGTAGAGCAGGAACAGGGACTCGCGAAGCTCGGGGCGGTCGATGAACCACAGGCGCTCGACGAGCACGACCATGTTGTTCGCGGTGATGCCCCAGTCCGACTCGGACATGCCATTCCACGGCACGTTCTCGATGTCACGGACGACGTCCATGATGATGCCGATGTTCTCGTCGGGCACGGTGCCCGGCTGCTCGGCGGCCGAGAGCGCGCGGTTCGGGTGGCGACGACCGACCTGGTAGAGGTCCATGTCGGGGCTGTAGATCGCGTCGGGGCGCGCGATGCGGCTCGCGATGTTCTGCCGCAGACCCGCGTGATCGTAGTTCACGCTCGGCGCGCCGGGCCACGAGAGCACGACGACGCGCGCCGAGACCTGCGACTGCGCGGACTCGAGCGCCTTGAGTCGCTCCTCGCGCGCCTTGTCCTCGGCCTCCTTCTTCGCCTTCATGTCGGCCATCGGATCCTGCGCCGCGAACAGGCCGTAGGAAGGCAACGTCGCCTCCGACGAACCGAGGTCCGCAGCGATCGCGGGGCTCGCGCACAGGCCGAGGAACACGGCCACCCAAGCAAACATGAGCGTCTCCTTGCAGGTCGCCAGCTCGGCGACGGCTCTTGATATCACTTGCAGACGGCAGAAGCGGAGGGGAACTCGCAGGTCCAGGTCTTACCGCCACGCACGGGCTTCGCCGTGGCGGGCGGGCCGCCCTTGAAGTGCGCGGTGCAGTCCTCGGTGGTCGGCACGTTGGGCACGGTGGCCTTGGTCCCCGAGAACGCGCCGCGTTCCCGCGTGCCGCTCGGACAGGTCACCTCGACGTGGGTGTAGAACACGCCCGAGGGGATCACGAAGCTCGCGGCCGCCGGACCGACAGGCTTCGGCGCGGGCGCGGGCGCCGGCGCCACCCCGGGGGAAGGCGTCGTGCGTGGTTTCGGCGCGGGCCGTGGTGGCGGCGGCGGCAGATCGATCGGCGGTGCCGCGGTGTCCTTCGCCGCAGCCTTGGTCTTTGGCTTGGGCGCCTCGACGACGGCGTCGCTGGAGGGCTCCTCACCCCCACCCCGCATGCCGAACACGACCGCGAGCACGACGACGATCAGCGTCATGCCGACGAGCCCGAACAGGCCGAGGATGATCGCGTAGATCCGGTAGGACCGCGCGCGGTCGTCGTTGCCGTCCTGCGCGCTGGGCTGCCCCGAGACCTGGAACTGACTGGCCGACCCCCCCATACTACCCATCGCGGGCGGTGGCGCGCCAGGACCGGAGGCAACGGGCCCCGAGATGGCCATCGGACCCATCCCACCCGGCATCGCGCCCGGGCCCCCGATGCCAGGCGGTGGGCCGCCCGGCGGCAGGCTGCCCATCCCCGAGGACGCGATCCCGCCCGCCGCGCCGCCTCCCGTGGCGATCCCGGGCGGCGCACCGCCGGACGGGGCGCCAGGCTTCGGCTTCGGCTTCTTCTTGGAAGCCGGAATCGCGAAGAACTGCGTCGCGGACTTGGCCTTCTCGCTCGCGTCCTCTTCCTGAGGCTCGTTGAGCGGGACCATCTGCAGCATGCCCTTGTCGTCCGGCGAGCGCGCGCCGCTGTCGGAAAGGCTGTCCTTGCGGGCCGGCGGACCAGCCGACGGGGGCGGCTCGGGCGGCCCCGGGGG
>CAYQSE010000074.1:0-23428 GCA_964419905.1 uncultured Enterobacteriaceae bacterium | reverse complement strand
ATGATCTCGGGCCGCAGCCAAGATGTGTAGGATCGACAGCCGTCCCGGCCGGCCGGGACGGCCGGCCCACGACAGCGCTCGTGGCGAGGCGTTCGCTGCACGGCGTGCTGGCGTCGGCGGGCGACTGCCCGTGACGGTAGGGGCGGCCGGCCGGGACGGCCGGCCCACGACAGCGCTCGCCCGTCCTTGCGCTTCGTTTCGTGATCAGGTGTCTGAGAGGCCGTCCATGAGGCAGTCGGCGACCCAGTGGAGGTGGACCCTCCGCTCTTCGATGCCTTCGTCGGAGAGCGGGTCGACGCCCCAGGCGGGCGCGAGCAGCGGGCCGTAGGTGAAGAAGTTGATGACTGCGCCGGAGAACGTGACGAAGAGGTGGCGGGCGGCGCGTGGGCCGTGTTCCGGTGCGATCTGGGACAGCACCCGGTAGACGCTGGAGTAGAGCACCGCGAGGTTCTTCTGGACAGGCTCGATCGGGGCGCCGCTGCCGGCGACGACGCGCTGGATCAGGCGCGGGTAGTGGCGATGGGCGGCGATGAAGTCGAGGTAGGTGTCGATGACCTGGTGCAGACGGTCGCGGACCGGGGCCTCGCCCTCGAACGCGCCCTCGATCGCCTTTCGGTGCGCCTCGTAGTAATGCTCGATCACCTTGGCGAAGAGCGCCTCTTTGGTGCCGTGGTGATAGAACACCAGCGCCTTGTTGACGCCGGCGTGCTCGGCGATGTCGCGCACGGAGACGGCGTCGTAGCCACGCTCGCCGAACAGCGTGTCGGCGGCGGCGAGGATCCGGGAGGACGTGTCGTCGGTGGCGGCCAGGTTCATGGGGGCGAGCGTAGCCGGTCCACCGGCACAGCACAAATATCGGTTGACCGATCGGTCAAATCGAGCTATACGGGCGAGCGACGTAGGATACAGGGAGGTTGAACGTGAACGTACCGATGTTGGGCAGGACAGAGAAGGTGAAGGGCGGTGCGATCGTCGCGCGGCTGCTGGCGGCCGAGGGCGTCGAGCGCGTGTTCGGCATCATCGACGGCACCTACTTCGGGATGTACGCCGCGTTCGGCCCGAACGGCATCGAGCTGATCACCCCGCGGCACGAGACGTCGGCGGTGCACATGGCGGGCGCTTATGCACGTCTGACCGGTAAGATCGGCGTGTGCATGGCGAGCAACGGACCGGGCGTCGCCAACGCGCTGCCGGGCGTCGCGGTCGAGGAGACCGAGGGCAATCGGGTGCTGCTGATCACGAGCAGCCGGCGGCACGGCATCGTCGAGCCCGATCGCGGCGGTGGCTACCAGGTGTTCCCGCAGCACCAGGCGATCGCGGCGATGTGCAAGTACAGCGTGCACGTGCCGTCGTTCGACCGCATCGCCGAGCTGATGCGCAAGGCGCTGCGGATGTGCTTCGTCGGTCGCCCCGGCGTAGTGCACGTCGACATCCCCGAAGACCTGATGAACGGCGCGTTCGACCTCGACGCGGACTGGTTCCGTGCGCCAGAGCGCACGCGGCAGATCGCGCCTGTCGAGCCCACCACGGCGCAGATCGACGAGGCGGTGCGGATGCTCCGCGCCGCGAAGCGCCCGCTGATCCACGCGGGCTCCGGCGTCGCGCACGCGGGCGCCTACGGCGCGCTGCTCCGCGTCGCCGAGCAGCTCCACGCGCCGATCACCACCAGCTGGGCGGCGCGCGCGGTCGTCGACGAGCGGCACCCGCTCTCGGTCCCGATGCTCTTCGTCGACGCGGTCGATCAGGCCCGCCGCGAGGCCGATCTGGTGCTGATCCTCGGCAGCCGCGTCGGCGAGACCGACTGGTGGGGCAAGGCGCCCTACTGGGGCAAGGCGGGCGAGCAGCAGACGATCCAGGTCGACCTCGACCCGACGATCCTCGCGAACATCCGCCCGACGGAGCTCCCGATCCTCGGCGACGTCGGCGCGTTCCTCGACAAGCTGGCGATCGCGCTCGACGGCGGCGCGGGCGATCTGGCGCCGCGGCGCAAGTTCGTCGACACGCTCGCCAAGGCGATGATCAAGCGGCGCAAGTCGCTCGACAAGCACCTCGCCAAGGGTGGGTTGCCGATGCACCCGGCGCACGTCGCGCCCACCGCGCAGGCCGTGTTCGGCGACGAGGCGGTGCTGGTGATCGACGGGGGCAACACGGCGATCTGGGCCAACTTCTACCATCAGGTCCGCCGCCCGAACTCGGTGCTGTCAACGCCGAAGATGGGCATGCTCGGCGCCGGCTGCAGTCAGGTGGTGGCCGCGAAGGTCGCGTGCCCCGATCGCCCCGCGTACTGCATCATCGGTGACGGCGCGATGGGCTTCCACATGCAGGAGGTCGAGACTGCGGTGCGCAACGACCTGCCGGTGGTGTGGATCGTGTGCGCCGACAAGCAGTGGGGCATGGTGAAGATGAACCAGCAGTTTGCGCTCAAGCCGCTGAAGACGCTGGTGAAGGGCTCGCTCTCGGCCGACGAGACGATCAAGGCCGACCTCGGCGAGATCGAGTGGGACGTGCTGGCCCGCGCGATGGGCGCGCACGGCGAGCGGGTCAGCGATCCGAAGGGCCTCGAGGGCGCGCTGCGCCGGTGCATCGCGTCGGGCAAGCCGGCGGTCGTGCACGTCGACGTCGACCCCGTCGCGCACATGTGGGCGCCGAACCTGCGCACCTTCAAGGACATGCACGCCGAGCCGGAGGGCTGAGATGCCCGAGAATGACGCACCGAACACCGAGGAGGTCCCGATGACGCCGCCGCGCGCCGTGCTGGTCACCGGAGCCTCTGGCTACCTGGGCCGGCTGGTCACCAACGCCCTCGCGCGCGAGCGCGAGGCGGTCCCCGTGCTGGTGGCCACCGACATCCGGCCGATCCCGCAGGCGGAGCGCGTCGAGGGCGTGATCTACGACGCGCTCGACGTGCGCAGCCCGGATCTCGAGGCGCTGCTGCGCGAGCACCACATCGACACCGTCGTGCACCTCGCCGCGATCGTGTCGCCGGGCCCCGCCGAGACGCGCGACTTCCAGTACTCGGTCGACGTCGGCGGCACCGAGAACGTGCTGAAGGCGTGCGTCGCCGCCGGCGTGCGCAAGCTGGTCTACACGAGCAGCGGAGCGGCCTACGGCTACCACCCGGACAACGCGGCGCTGCTCGCCGAGGACGCGCCGCTGCGCGGCAACGAGGCGTTCGCGTACGCGTGGCACAAGCGGCTCGTCGAGGAGATGCTCGCGCGCTACCGCGAGCGCCACCCGGAGCTCGCGCAGCTCGTGTTCCGCGTGTCCACCATCCTCGGGCCGACGGTGCGCAACCAGATCACCGCGATCTTCGAGCGCCCGGTCGTGGTCGGGCTGCGCGAGGCCGACACCCCGTTCTGCTTCGTGTGGGACGAGGACGTGGTCGCGGCCCTCGTCGCCGGCGTGGTGGGCGAGGGGAAGGGCGTCTTCAACCTCACCGGCGACGGTGTGATGACGCTGCGCGAGATCGCGCAGGGGATGGGGCGCCGCTTCGTGCAGGTGCCCGAGAAGTGGGTGCGCGGCGGTCTCGAGCTGCTCCAGCGCTTCGATCTCGCGCCGTACGGGCCCGAGCAGACGATGTTCCTGCGCTGGCGCCCGGTGCTCGACAACCGGCGGCTGAAGGAGGAGTTCGGCTTCCGGCCGAAGCTGACCAGCCGCGAGGTGTTCGCACTGTACCGCGCCAGCCGGGTAGGGGAAGGTGCGGGGGTGTAGTCGATGTTCGGACGTCCTTGCGCGCTGGTCGGCATGGTGCACCTGCTCCCGTTGCCGGGGAGCCCGCGCTGGGGTGGGTCGATGGACGCGGTGCTCGACGCCGCGCGCGCGGACGCCGAGGCGCTCGTGGCCGGCGGCTGTGACGCGCTGATCGTCGAGAACATGGGCGATCTGCCCTATCTGCGCGGGGGCGTGTTCCCCGAGACGGTCGCCGCGATGGCGCGCGCGACCGCCGCGGTCGTCGCGCACGGCGTCCCGGTGGGCGTCCAGGTGCTCGCGGCGGCGAACCGGGAGGCGCTCGGCGTGGCGGTCGCGTCGGGGGCCTCGTTCCTGCGCGTCGAGGCGTTCGCCTACGCGCACGTCGCTGACGAGGGCTGGCTGGACGCTTGCGCGGGCGAGCTGCTCCGCGCGCGCACCGCGCTCGGCGCGGACGTCGCGATCTGGGCCGACGTCCGCAAGAAGCACGCCGCGCACGCCGTGACCGGCGACCTGACGCTGGAGGACGTCGCGCGCGGCACCGCGTTCTCCGGTGCGGACGCGCTCGTGATCACCGGCACGTCCACTGGGGCGCCGACCGACCCGTTGGACGTCGCTCGTGCGCGGGCCGCCGGCCTCCCGGTCGCCGTGGGCTCCGGCGTCACACCCGACGATATCGGGGTACTCGCAGCGCACGCGGACGCGGTGATCGTTGGGTCGTGGCTGAAAGAAGACGGGGACTGGAGAAATCCGGTCTCCCGAGAACGCGTCATGCGACTTCGTGCCGCCTTGGATGCGCGTTCACGCTAGCTCCGATGTCATGGCGCTGACAGCGCGTAGGACAGTCTGACGACCTAGGCTTGCAGCGTGACGACCTCGTGGCACGGGAAAGAGCAAGGGGGCCGGATCGGCTGAGGGCGCTCGCGCTCGGAAGCTGGCCGGGGAGGGTCGGTCGTTCGATCGGGCGGCCGACCCTCCGTTTCTCTCGTGTCGACAGGGCTCGGGCGGACGGTTTGTGCAAATGTCGTGCAAGTCTTGCGCTTCGTGCGCTATCCTCTCGAAGCACTGCTCCAGTTCCACATCCGCAAGGGGGAAACATGACCTCGACCATCCGTCGCTCCATCGTCCCGTGCCTGGTCGCGCTCGGCTGGGCCGCCGCCGCCGGCGCCGCGCCCAACAGCGATCCGCACGATCAGGTCATCCCCGGTGACGACGCGTCGCACGCGTGTCCGGCGCTCGAGGCGAAGTACGATCGGGCGAAGTCCGACGCTCTGCGCGAGCTGTTCGCCAACCAGCTGTGGGCGCACGGCTGCCGCACCTGTGACGACCCCGCCGTCGAGCTCATCAAGTTCTACACGGACAAGAGCGATGCGTTCTACACCGTCGACCGGGTCGAGTCCGTCGAGAAGGTGCTCGAGGCGGACAAGAAGAGCGGCAGCCTGGAGTACTACCAGAAGCTCGAGTCCTACGCCGCGGTGCTCGTCTTCGCTCGAGACGCACAGGAGAAGGAGGCCACCGTCCGGAGTGAGGAGCTGATGGCCGTCGCCGAGGCGGACTACCGGGTCCTGGTCGCGAAGGTCGAGTCCGTCGAGGCGGTGAAGCTCGTTGCCGAGATCGCCGACAACGAGTGCTACAGCGAGGTCACCTTGGAGGGGCGTGACATCACGCTCTACGGATGCCGACAGGCGCTCGCCGAGAGCAAGCTGCAGGTCGATGCGGACTGCGCGACGCTCCAGAAGGAGCTGTTGCCGCAGGTGCGCTAGGGGCGAGGCCCCTCGGCAACCCGCGACCGCGTGTTAGGGGCGACTTCCTTCGGTAGGGAGTCGCCCCGATGCGTATGTTGAACAGCTACCTCGAGGACCGATGGATCGCGGGCGAGGGGCCTGGCGCCCGCCTGCACGCCGCCGCGTCCGGCGCCGTGATCGCGGAGGCGTCCACGCGCGGCCTCGATCTGGGTGCCGCGCTGCGCCACGCGCGCGAGACCGGCGGACCGGCGCTGCGCGCGATGACCTTCGCCGAGCGTGGCGCGCTGCTCAAGGCGCTCAGCGGGGCCATCCACGAGGCGCGTGACGCGCTGATCGAGCTCGCGCTCGAGAACTCGGGCAACACCCGGTCCGACGCGAAGTTCGACATCGACGGCGCCTCGGGCACGCTCGCCTACTACGCGTGGCTCGGCAGCACGCTCGGCGACCGCACCTTCCTCCTCGACGGGCCGCAGGAGAAGATCCTGCGCTCGGCGCGGTTCGCGGGGCAGCATGTGTTCGTGCCGCGCCGCGGCGTCGCTGTGCACATCAACGCGTTCAACTTCCCCGCGTGGGGCCTGTGCGAGAAGCTCGCGGTGGCGTTGCTCGCGGGCGTGCCGGTGCTGAGCAAGCCGGCGACGGCGACGGCCACGGTCGCGGTGCGCATCGTCGAGATCTGGGCCGAGCGCGGCCTGCTCCCGCCGGGCGCGGTGTCGCTGCTCACCGGCTCGGCGGGCGATCTGCTCGATCAGCTCGGCCCCCAGGACGTGGTCAGCTTCACCGGCTCGGGCGACACCGGGCGCGTCATCCGCACCCACCCGAAGGTCGTCGAGTACAACCTCCCGGTGAACATCGAGGCCGACTCGCTCAACGCCTCGGTGCTCGGGCCCGACATCGCACCGGGCTCGGACGCGTTCCAGATGTTCATCGGCGACGTCGTGCTCGATCTCACCCAGAAGGCGGGCCAGAAGTGCACCGCGGTGCGGCGCATCGTCGTGCCGGAGACGGCGGTGGACGCGGTGCGCGACGCGCTGATCGAGCGGCTCGACAACACGCCGGTCGGTGATCCTTCCGCGCGCGAGACCCGGGTGGGGCCGCTCGCCACCGCGGCGCAGCAGCGCGACATCGCGCTCGGCGTCGAGAAGCTCTCGCGCACCGCGCTGCGCGTGTACGGCGATCCGAAGGCCGTCCCGTCCGAGGGCTACTACGTGGCGCCGCAGCTCTTTCTGGACGAGGGCGGCGTGAACGCGCCCTTCGTGCACGAGCACGAGGTGTTCGGGCCGGTGGGCACGCTGCTGCCCTACTCGGGCGCGGCCGACGACGCGGTGGCGATCGTCGCGAAGGGCGGCGGTGGGCTCGTGTGCAGCGTCTACTCCGACGACCGTGACTGGGGCGGTGAGGTCGTGCTCGGCCTGGCGCCGTGGCACGGGCGGATCGTGTGGGGCTCGAGCAAGGTGCACGATCAGAGCTTCGGCCCGGGCACCGTGCTCCCGGGCTTCGTGCACGGCGGGCCCGGAAAGGCCGGCGGCGGCGAGGAGCTCGGCGGCGCGCGCGGCCTGCGTTTCTACTGGCAGCGCACGGCGATCCAGGGCGACCGAGCGCTGCTCGAGAAGGTGCTCGGCAAGCCGGACGCTTGACGAACGCTGGACGGAACCGGGGCAGCGGCGCGGGGTCGGACCCCGTGTCCCCACCCCGGAGGTCCGCCATGCGCCCGATCGTCGTGATCCTCGCCGCCCTGCTCTCGCCTGCGTCCGCGCTCGCCTGCGGCATGTACATCCCGCCCTCGCAGGACCGCGCGGTCCTCGCCGACGTCCTCGACGCGATCGACGGCGCGGCGGCGGTCGCGACGGGGAAGAAGGAGGTTCGCAAGCCCGAGGTGAAGGTCGAGGTCCGCCGTGACGCCGCCGACGCGGCCGAGGCGAACCGCGCCGCCTCCGCGCCGACGCCCGAGCCCGAGGCGTAGGGCGTGGCCTGGCCCGCGCTCGCGCTGGCGTGGGCTGCCCTCGCGAGCCCGCACGCGGCGCTCGACGGCGCGGTGGTGCTCGCCGAGGCGGGCTGCGCGCTGTGTCACGACGTGCCTGGCGTGGCGCCGCCGCCCCGCACCGACTCGTGCGCGTCGTGTCACGTCTGGATCCGGGAGGTCGCGGCGGATCCGATCCGGCGCGACAAGGCCCGCGCGGTGTTCCCGCTGTGGGATCGCTACGAGGCGAGCGTCGCCACCTACCTCGCCGTCCCGTCGCTCGAGGCGGCGATGGCGCGCCTCGAGCCCGCGTGGGTACGCGCCTACCTCGCCGACCCACACGATCTCCGTCCCCAGCTCCCCGAGACGATGCCGCGCCTCGGGCTCGATGCGGCGGCGCTCGACGCGCTGATGGCGACGTTCGCGGACACGCGCGCGACGGCGCCCGCGAGCCCGGCGCCCGATCCGTCCCGGGTGGCTGCCGGGCACGACCTGTTCGCGACCCGTGGTTGTGTCGCCTGTCATGGGTTCGGCGCCCGTCCCGCGGCGCCCGGCGTGCCCGAGGCCCCCGATCTGGCGCACACGCGGTCCCGGATGGACCCCGACGTCCTCGCGGCGTGGATCCGCGACCCGAAGTCCATCTCTGCGGCGGCCACGATGCCTTCGCTGGGGCTGTCCGAGGAAGAGTCGCTCGCGCTGCGCGACTACGTCCTGCTCGCCGACCCGGGCTGGCGTGACGCGGCACCCGCGGGCCCCCCACCTGCGCCGACCCGCGAGCCCGTCGTGTGGGCCGACGTCGAGGAGCGCGTGTTCGGGCGCATCTGCGTGCACTGCCACATGGATCCGGCGCAGAACGGCGGGCGCGCCGGCCCGGGCAACGCGGGGGGCTTCGGCTGGCCCGCCACCGGCATCGAGCTACAGACCCGCGAGGGCGTGCTGGCCGCGGCCGACAAGATCCCCGACGCGCTGCTGAGGCGACGGTCCGAGGCCCACAGAGACGCGATATCGCCCGGAGAACGGCCCGCGACCTTGACAAGACCCGCGAAACCTGGGATGCCTCTGGGACTCCCCCCCTTGTCCGACGAGGACCTCGCCCTCGTCCTCGGGTGGCTCGAGCAGGGCGCCCCGCCCTGATCGCCCCCGCCACGCTCCCCGCCTCCCCCCGCCTCCCCCCGCCCCTTCCTGGAGCCCCCCATGCGCTGGATCGAGCCCCCCGACGGTCGTCCCTGGGCGCTGATCGCCCTGTGCGGCGGCAGCCTGCTGCTCAACGTCGTCCTCGTCGCGAACCTGATGATCGGCGGTCGCGCCGCCGAGCCGGCGCCGGTCGAGATCGAGGTCGCCGCCGCCGACGTCGCGCCGATGACGCTCGACGAGCTCGCGGCCCCGGAGGGGACGCTCGACGCCGCCGCCACGTCCGCGCCGGCCGTGGTGCCCGAGGGGGTGAAGGTGGTGCGCGCAGAGGTCGCGCACTCGCTCGCGCGCACGTTCCAGAGCGCCGATCCGAAGAACGCCGACGTCGTCTCGGCAATCTACGCGCGCCTGTTCTTCTGGGACCTCGATCTGCGCCGCGATCTGCAGCGCGGCGACGAGGTGATCGTCGCCTACGAGTGGGCGGGCGAGTTCCCGGACATCCCGGTCGCGTCGTACCGCTCGGGCAAGCTCGGGCGCACGCTGCGCGCGTATCGGTTTCAGGCGACGGGCGACGACTTCGCGTCGTGGTGGGACGAGAGCGGGAAGGAGGTGCCCCGCCGCCTCCAGAACAGCCCGCTCGCCAGCTACGAGCAGGTGACCTCGCTGATCAAGGACCGCCCCACGCACAAAGGGATGGACTTCAAGGCGCCGGTCGGCACGCCGGTGGTCAGCCCGAAGGCGGGCACGGTCGTGCGCACGAACTGGAACTTCGCCTACAACGGCAACTGCGCCGAGGTCCGCTACAGCGACGGCACGATCGCGCGCTTCCTGCACCTGTCCGAGACCGCGGTGCGCGACGGCCAGCAGCTCGCGGCGGGTCAGAAGATCGGCCTCTCGGGCAACACCGGGCGCTCCACCGCCCCGCACCTGCACTACGAGCTCGAGAAGAACGAGCGGGTGATCGACCCGGTCGACTACCACGGCACGCTGCAGCGCACGCTCCCGGCGGGCGATCGCGCGGCGTTCGAGGCCGAGGTGCTGCGCCTCGACCGGATCATTGCCGGCGCATCGTAGGCGGCCCCGCCGCGCGGCGCGGTTTCTTGGTAGGGTGCACGGGTCGCTGCCGACAGGAGGACGACCTTGAGCATCGGAACCGTGATCGGCGTGGTCCTCATCGGTCTGTTCGCGCTCATCTGGCTCGTCTACCTCGCGCTGAACGCGTGGCGGGTGTTCGGGGTGATGCGCCTCGAGGGGTCCGACAAGCCGGATAATCGCGCGTGGGCGGTGTGGGGGCTGTCGCTCGGCAGCCTGTTCGCGGGCTGCGTGCTCGCGGCGATCACCTGGGTGGTGATGGAGTGGGTGATGCGTCCGCTCGACCCGTTCGAGGACTCGGTCGGCACCATCCAGCTGTTCACGTCGGCGCGCGGCAATGTTGGCTTCGTGCTCGTGTCGAACGTGGTCCTCGTGATCGCGTCCGTGCTCGTGTACCAATCGGTCTGACGGTGTCGGGCGGGTAGCGACGGCGGAGCGGGTGCGGTACCGTGATCATGTGGGGGTCGAATGGGCGACGACAACAAACGCAGCTGGCTCGACACGCTCAAGGAGCGGCTGCGGGAGTGGATCGAGGCGGTCGACGAGGCGTTCGGCCCGCGCCCGCAGCGGGTGCCCGTGCCGGTGCGCCCCAGCCGCCCGCGCGCTTGACCCGGCGCGCGGCGTGACCGATCCCGCGACGCTGGCGGTCGGCGGCGTGGCGCTCGGGGTGGCCCTGCTCGCCGGTTGGTTCCACGTTCCGTCACCGCCGGAGCTCGACGGCGAGCGATGGTTCAAGGTGATCCTCGCGACGCTCCTGCGCGGCGCGGTCGAGCGCGAGGGCGGCGACGCCGCATCGTGGGAGCGACGCGTGCTCCGCTTCGTGCCCTTTCACCCGGCGGGGCGGCTGCCCGAGCGCAAGGTGGCCGATCCGTCGAGCTATCGTCCGCCCGGGCTGTCGGTCCCTGGCGAGCAGGCCCTGGTCGAGGCGCTGGCGCGACACGACGACCTCGCGGCGCGGTGGGAGCGCCTGTATGGCGACGAGACCTCGATCGAGGCGCGCCTCGGCGATCCGCTCGAGCTGGGTGCCGCCTACGATCCTCAGCGGGTGCTCGGCCCGGGCGGAAGTTGGGATGATGTCGCGGACTGGGGGGCAGGGGACGCGCTGCGCTTCGCCGAGGCGCTGCAGCGACACGTCCACGCCCGGTGGGCGGTGATCGAGCCCGCGCAGGACGCGCCCGGCATTCCGCGGGTGCTGCCCGCGCTCGCGGCGCTGCTCGGCGAAGCCGCGGTCCGCGTCCGCGTCGGTGAGGGCGAGCCCGAGGACGAAGCGAGCACGCTCGAGGCGTGGCTCGCGGCGCTGTTGGGGTCCACCGCGGACCGTCTGGTGGTGGTGGCCGAGGGCGAGGCCGGGCACCTCGCGCTGCGTGCGCTCGCGCGGTCACCGAGCGTGCGCGATCGCACCCTCGCGGTCGTGCTGCTCGGCGGGCGGGTCGTCGGTACGCCCGAGCTCGACGACTGGATGGGACGGTGGTTTCGCGCCGAGGCGCTCGACACCGAGGTGAACCGCACCACGCCCTACCTGCACGCTGCATTCTTCGCGGCCGACTGCGCCCCGCCCGGGGTTCCTGGGCTCCCGATCGCGCACACGAGGCTGCCGCCGCTCGAGCCCGGCCCGCTGTCGCGGCTGCGCGTGGTGGACCTCGGCGTGCTGCCGGCCGATCCCGAGCTGCCGGTCGAGCAGGTCGCGCGCGCGCTGTGGGCCGTCACCGCGCTCGAGGTAGCGGTCGCCCGCGCGTGAGGTCGGGCCGGCGTGTTGTCGTCGCCCCGCCGCGGGGCTACCTCGGGCACCACGGGGGGTCCCCATGCCGATGCATCCCTTCCACCGCACCGAGCTCCTGTTCGGCCAGGACGGATTCCAGCGCGTCCAGTCCGCCCGCGTCTGCGTGATCGGGCTCGGCGGCGTGGGCAGCTACGCCGCCGAGGCGCTGGTGCGCGCCGGCGTCGGGCACGTCACCCTCGTCGACTTCGACCGGGTGTGCATCACCAACGTCAACCGACAGCTCCACGCGACGCGGCGCACCGTCGGTGAGTTCAAGACCGAGCTGATGGCGACGCGCGCCGAGCAGATCAACCGCAAGTGCGACGTCGCGGTGGTCACGAACTTCTACGACAAGGAGACCGACGCCCGCATCCTCGATCCGGGCTTCGACTGGGTGCTCGACTGCATCGACCAGATGAGCGCGAAGCTCGATCTGCTCGAGAGCTGCGTCCGCCGCGGGCTGCCGGTGATCTCGGCGATGGGGGCCGGCGGGCGGATGGACCCGACCAAGATCCGGGTGAGCGAGCTGTTCGACGTCCACGGCGACCCGTTCGCCCGCATCGTGCGCAAGCAGCTCCGCCGGCGCGGCGTCGCGGGCGGCATCCACGCGGTGTGGTCCGAGGAGCCCCCGGTCGTCCTCGATCCCGCGGTCGAGGAGGCGTTCCGCTGCGTGTGTCCCGACAAGTCGCTGAAGGAGCGCTACTCGTGCGAGTCGCGCTTCCAGGTGCAGGGCTCGTCGTCGTGGATGCCGCCGATGTTCGGCCTCGCGATGGCTGGCTACGTCGTCAACCGACTGATCGGCAACGAGGTGGCGCTGACGCCGGGGCGCTCGCCGCG
The DNA here is from genome assembly GCA_964419905.1 of uncultured Enterobacteriaceae bacterium. Classification (GTDB taxonomy): domain Bacteria; phylum Myxococcota_A; class UBA796; order UBA796; genus JAFDJI01. The sequence continues at coordinate 11,220 of CAYQSE010000074.1, read as the reverse complement.
ACGCCGCGCGGAGGCGGCCTCGGCCGTCGCGAAGTGAGCGCGGACGACCGGGAGCCCCTGGTCGTACTCGACGCGCTGTGTCGCACGTATGCGACCCGTCCCCGCCGCCCGGGCGTGCGCGGCGCGCTGGCCGATCTGTTCGGCGGCCCGACGGTGACGGTGCGGGCGCTCGACGGGGTCCACCTCGCGCTGCGGCCGGGCGAAGCGGTCGGGCTGCTCGGGCCCAACGGCGCCGGGAAGTCCACGCTGATCAAGTGCGTGGCGGGCATCCTGCTGCCGAGCGGCGGCACGATCCGGGTGGGCGGCCGCGACCCGTTCCGCGAGCGCGCAGCGCACGTCCGGCAGGTCGGCGCGGTGTTCGGGCACCGCACCCAGCTGTGGTGGGAGCTCGCGGTGCAGGAGGCGTTCGCGCTGATCGGCGCGATGCACGGGATGTCCGCCGCCGCGCTCGCCGCGCGGCTGGCGACGCTGGACGGGCTGCTCGACCTCGGGCCGCTGCTGCGCGTTCCGGTGCGCGAGCTCAGCCTCGGGCAGCGGATCCGCTGCGAGTTGGCGGCGGCGCTGCTGCACTCCCCGCGGCTGCTGCTGCTCGACGAGCCGACGATCGGCCTGGATCTCGGGGTGCGGCGGCGCGTGCGCGCGTTCCTGCGCGCGCTCGCCGAGGCCCACGAGGTGACGCTGCTGCTGTCGAGCCACGACCTCGCCGACGTGGAGCAGGTCTGCGAGCGGGTCGTCGTGCTCGATGCCGGCCGCGTGGCGTTCGACGGCACGCTCGACGGGCTGCGCGAGCGCGCGGGCGTGGGCCGGGTGGTGGTCGTCGAGGCGGGCGCGCCGCTGGCCGATTCGGACTGGGCGGTGTTGGAGGGGCTCGGTCGGCTGGAGCGGCGGTCTCCGACCCGGCTCGCGCTGCACCTCGCCCCGGGCGCGACCGCGGGTCGGGCGCTCGCGGCGCTCTCGGCGCGGATCGAGGTCGTCGATCTGCACGTCGAGGCGCCGCCGACCGAGGAGGTCGTCGCCGCCTTGTGGGAGCGGCGGGCGTGAGCGCGCTCCTCGCGGCGGCCCGGCTCGGCGCGATGCACCGCTTCGCGTGGCGGTTCGAGGCGGCCACGTCGTTGCTCGCAGCGCTGGGTGTCGTGCTCGCCACCGCGTCGCTGTGGACCGCGGCGGCGGGCTCGGGGCCGATCGCGGGTCTCGAGCGGGGCGCGCTCGCCACCTACGTGGTCGTCGCGTGGCTGGTCTCGGCGGCGGTCGGCGGGCGGGTCGAGGCGTGGGTGGGCGAGCGCATGGAGAGCGGCGAGGTGGTGGCCGATCTGCTGCGCCCGGTCGATCTGCACGCCTTCGTGCTCGCGCGCCACCTCGGCCGCAGCGCGGCGGCGCTCGCGCTGACCGCGGCGCCGGCGTGCGCGTTGATGGCGCTGTGGAGCCCGATCGTGCTGCCGTCCGCCCCCGCGCGCTGGGTGGCGTTCGCGCTCGCCGTGGCGCTCGCCGCGCTGGTCGGTGGGCAGCTCGGATACCTCGTCGGGCTCGCGGCGCGACCGCTCGGTGGGGTGTACGGGCTCGCGCACCTGAAGGCGGCCCTGGTGTGGCTGCTCTCGGGCGCGCTGATCCCGGTGGGTGCGCTGCCGGAGCCGGTGAGCTGGATCGCCCGCGCGACCCCATTCCCCGCACTCGCCGATCTGCCGGCGCGCGCGTTGATCGGCGACACCCCGCTCGGGGTGTGGCTCGACGTGCTGCTGCCGCAGCTCGGCTGGGTGCTCGCGCTCGCGCTCGCGTGCCGGCTCGCGCAGTCCGCGACCCTGCGGCGCCTCGTCGCGTGGGGTGGGTGATGGCGATCCGGGCAGCGCTCGCGCGGCGCGCCTCGGCGCTGCTCGCGCGCCCGGGTGACGCGCTCGCTCGGCTCGCCGCTGACGTGGTGGTGACCGCAGCGGGCGTGCTGATGATCCTCGCGGTGTTCGACCACACCGAGCACGTCGCCGGGTGGACCGCGGGTGAGGTGCTGATGGCGTGGGGGCTCGCGCAGGGCGCGCTCGGCCTCACGCGCGCGGTGTTCGGCGGGCTGTGGGTGCTCAACCGCCGCTACCTGCTCGGCGGTGAGCTCGACGCGCTGCTGTTGCGGCCGCTCGGGCCCTACACGCAGGTGCTGATCGGGCATGTCGAGCCGGGTGCGCTCGCGCTGACCGCGGGCGCGCTGGGTGTGTTCGCGGTGGGCGCGGCGCGGCAAGGGGTCGCGCTCGGTCCGGGCAACCTCGTGGCGGCTGCCGTGTTCGTCGTCGGCGGCACGCTCCTCCTCGCGGGCGTGCTCACCGCGACGGCGTCGGTCGGCTTCTTCACCGCGCACCGCGGCAGCGCCGTGGGGCTGGTCACCGGGCTCGTCGGCCTCGCGCACGTCCCGCCCGAGGCGCTACCGCGGCTGTGGGCGTGGGCACTCACCACCGTGCTGCCGCTGGCGTTCACCGGTGTCGTGCCCGCCGCGTGGTTCTCGGGCCGCGCGCCGTGGGCCGAGCTCGCGCTCCTCCAGCCGCTGATCGGGCTCGTCGCGTTCGCCGGGGGCTTCGCGGTGTGGCGCGTCGGGCTCGCGCGGTACGGCTCCTCGGGTCGCTGATCGCGGGTCGAAGGATCGCCACCGAGGCGCTATGAGGCCGGACTGCGGGGGTCGGATTGGAGACGCGCCACGAGCAGCTCAAGGTCGGGGATCGGGGCCGGACGGTCGAGCTCCCGGTGCTGACCGTGCGCACCGACACCGAGGGTCCGCGCGTGGTGATCACCGGCAACGTCCACGGCGACGAGGCCACCGGCGTATTCGCGGCGCACCGGCTGTTCGAGCGCCTGCAGGGTGAGCTGCTCGTCGGGCGTGTGCACATCTACCCGTCCCTGAACCCGCTCGGGCTGCGTGCGACCAGCCGCGGCGTCGGTCCCGACGGGCCGGACCTGAACCGGAAGTTCCCGGGGCGGCGCACCGGCGACCTGGCGAGCCGGGTCGCCCGCGCGCTGTGGGACGACCTGGCCGCGCGCGAGCCGACGCTGTTGATCGACCTGCACGCCGACTCGGCGCAGTCGATCCCGTACGCCATCGTCGACCGCGCGGTGCGTCGCAAGGGCGCTGCCCGTGAGGCGATGGACGCCACGCTGCGCGCGTATGCCGACGCCTCGGGCCTCACCGTGCTGCACGAGTACCCCGACGAGCTCTACCTGCGCTTCGGGCTCGATCGCTCCCTCGCGGGCGCGACGGTCAACGATCTCGGCGTCCCCGCGGTGACGATCGAGGCGGGCCCGCGCCGCGTCGCCAGTCCGCGCGCGGTCGATGTCACCGTCGAGGCCGTGCTCGGCATCCTGGCGCGCGACGGTATGGTCGCGCGCCCTCCCACCGCGGATCCGACGCGGCGGGAGGGGGGGCCGTGGCGCCGCACATCAGGGCCGCGCACCCGCTACGAAGGCCTGTTCGTGGCCACGCTGCGCCCAGGCGCCCTGTTCGAGTCCGGCGACGTGCTCGGCGTGGTCCGCTCGCTCGATGCGCGCGTGCTCGAGGAGGTCCGCGCCACCGCGCCCGGTATCCTCGTGTCGTGGGTCGACGGCGTGTGGCTCGAGGCGGGCACGGTCGTCGCCACCCTCGGCATCCCCGAGCTCAGTTGAACCTCTGGAGGCGCGCGCCATGAGTCGTCGCAGCAGCCGCGGCCCGTCGTCGGGCGGCCTCATCGTCAACGGCTACTCCGAACGCTGGCTGCGCCAGGGCTTCCCCTGGGTCTACGAGAACGAGGTGCTCTCGGGCGGGGCGGCGCCGGGCACCGAGGTCGCGGTGCGCTCCGAGAAGGGGGAGGTGCTGGGCCGCGGGCTCGCCGACGCCGGGTGGATCGCGGCGCGCATCTACCGGCACGACGGGCTCCCGCTCGACGCCGAATGGCTCGACGCGCGACTCGACGCGGCCAGAGCGCTGCGCGAGCGCGTCGTCGACCCGGGGACCACCGGGTATCGGCTCGTGCACGGAGAGAACGACGGGCTGCCCGGGCTACGGCTCGACTGGTGGGATCACGTCGCGGTGATCACGCTGGATTCCCCCGCGGTCGCCCCGCTCATCGACGGCGTGGTGGCGTGGCTCGCGTCTCGGCTCGCGCCGCGTGCGGTCTACCTGTGCTATCGCCCGGATCCCCGCGACACCCGCGACTTTGGGGGGATGCACCCTGCGCCCGGACTGATCGACGGGCATCGGCCGCCGGGCGACGTGCGGGTCACCGAGCGCGGGTTGGCGTATCGGGTGCGGCCGTGGGAGGGCCCCGATGTCGGTCTCTACGCCGACATGCGCGAGGTGCGCGCGTGGCTCGAGCCGCACTGGGGCGGGCGCAGCCTGCTGAACCTCTTCGCCTACACCGGCGCGTTCTCGGTCTCCGCCGCCGCGCACGGTGCGAGCGAGGTGGTGACCGTCGATCTCGCCGCGCCGGCGATCGAGCGCGTCGAGGAGAACTTCGTCGCGAACGAGCTCGAGCTCGGCCCGCACGAGTTCTACGCCGAGGACACGTTCAAGGCGCTCGATCGCTTCCGGCGCACCGGGCGCAGCTTCGACGTGATCATCGCGGATCCGCCTTCGTTCTCGCGCAGCGACGTCGGGATCTGGTCGGCGAAGCGCGACTGGCCGCGGCTGGTCACCGCGGCGTGTCGGGTGCTCGCGCCCGACGGCTGGCTCGTCGTCGCGTCCAACCAGGGCGAGGTCTCCCCGAAGGAGTACAACGGGCTGCTGCTCAAGGGCTTCGAGAAGGCGGGTCGGCGCGCGCAGGAGATCCAGCGCTTCGGCCAGGGCCCCGACTTTCCCGCCGCTGCGTGGTTCCCCGAGGGGCGCTACCTCAAGGTCGGCGTGTGGCGCATGGTGCCCTGACGCCGAGCCCGCCCCACTCACACGGCGTGGCCGAGCGCGCGCAGCAGCTCCTGGACGCTCTGGCGGGTGCCGACCTCGAGCGCGCGGCAGATCTGCGCGTGACCGATGCTCACCTCGGCGAGGTTCGGCAGGCCGCGCAGCCCGGCGAGGTTGATCCGGTCGAGGTCGTGCCCGGCGTTGAGCCCGAGGCCGACCTCGGCGGCGGCCTCGGCGGCGCGCCACACGCGCGCCTGCTCCTCACCCTGTCGCGCCGTGCCCCACGCCCACGCGTACGGGCCCGTGTAGAGCTCGACCCGATCCGCGCCGGTGTCGGCCGCGCGCCGCACGATCTCGGGGTCGCAGTCCGCGAACAGGCTGACGCGAATGCCGTGCGCGTGCAGGCGTGCGATCACCGGGCGCAGCGCGGCGGCCTCCGCGGGCAGGTCCCAGCCGTGGTCGCTGGTGACCTCGCCGGGGCGCACCGGCACCAGCGTGCACTGGTCCGGTCGCTCCGCGCACACCTGATCGATCAGCGACGGATCGGGCTCGCACTCGATGTTCACCTCGACGTTCGGCCACGCAGCGCGCAGGTGGGCGATCAGCGGCGCCACGTCGGCGCGTCGCACGTGGCGCTCGTCGAGTCGGGGATGCACCGTGATCCCGTGCGCGCCGGCAGCGAGGCACACGTCGGACGACGCGAGCAGATCGGGCGCGTTCCCCCCGCGCGAGTTGCGCAACAGCGCGTACTTGTTGACGTTGACGGAGAGCAGCGCGGGCATGGCGACCTCGGGTCGGGCGGCGGGCTAACACGAACCGACGCCGGGCTCCGCCTCGCTGGACGAACGGCGGCCCGGGCGAAGCATCACGCGCGGCGGGGTCGACGCGGGCCACCGCCGCGGGGTAGCCTTAGGCCGCGCTGGAAAGGGGCGTGTCGTCCTCGCACGCACGCTCGGGAGCAACCTTGAGCACCGCTACTCGCACCGTCGTCTTCACCGACCTGGCCAACTACACGGCCAAGGTGGCCCGCAGCGATCGCGAGGGCCTCAGGCGCATCCTCAAGGAACACGAGGCACTCGTTCAGCCGATCGTCGAGAAGTACGGCGGCCGCATCGTGAAGAACCTCGGCGACTCGTTCCTGATCCTGTTCGCGGCCGCCACCGACTCGCTGCGCGCCGCGCTCGACATCCAGCACATGGTCACCCAAGGCGGCGGCATCACGATTCGGCTCGCGATGAACACGGGCGACGTCGAGGAGATCGACGGCGACGCGTTCGGCGAGGCGGTCAACCTCGCGGCGCGCATCGGCTCGAAGACGCCCGCGGGCGAGGTGTGGTTCGGCCCGGGCACGCTCGCGTGCATGAACCAGGCCGAGATCCCGTGGGAGCCCGTGGGGCGGTTTCGGCTCAAGGGCATCCCGGGCGAGCAGGAGATCTACCGCGCGGTGCCGCGCCACCGGGCGTGGGTGCCGGACGCGGTCGCGGTCGCGGCGCGCGTCGGCAACCTCGTGCGCCTCAAGCGCGGGGGGCGCCCGCCGCTGCTCCCGCCCGATCCGGTCGTGCTCCTCGAGGAGTTCACGCCGGGCTCGCGCGCGCTGCAGCAGGCGGTCGACTCGCTCCCAGTGCTGAACCCCGCCGCGCTGTGGCTGTCCACCTACAACATCTCGCCCACCGATCGCCTCGCGTGGACCGAGACCGGCCGCGGCCTGGTGATCGGCACGCCCGAGGCGCTCGAGCAGGCCATCCAGGACACGCTGAAGGCGGTCAGCCGCTCCACCGGCTCCGACACGATCGTGCTCGACATGGGCGGACAGGCCGACTTCCAGTTGGTGATCTGCGGGCTGGCGCTGCCCGCGGTGCCGATGTCGGACGTCGTGCAGTCCTACTCCTACGATCTGCTGCCCGACGGGCAGTGGGTGAACATGTCCGATCGCTCCATCGTGCGCGTCGACGTCACCGGCGAGGGCGTCCGCCTCCAGGCGCTGTGCCCCGGCATCTCGGTCAACGGGCGCACGCTGGGGTCCGGCGAGTCGGTGAAGCTCGACGACGGCGAGCACATCACCATCCCCACCGGCGCGATGACCTTCCAGGCGGCCGACGGCGGGTATGCCGGGATGATGATCTCGGACTCCGACATGCGGCTGGGCGTCGCCGAGGGGCAGACCGCCGAGTTGGGGCGCGAGCCGAACCACCCCGGGCTGCCGTTCCCGGACCGCCGCGGGCAGGACAACATCCGGTGGTGCTCGGGGCCGCGCGCCGCGCGGGCGCGCGCCGGCGGGTTCACGCTCGACCGCGCGCTCGCCGGTCGTCGTCAGGCCGCGATCCAGATCGCGGGCGACTTCATCCAGCTCTCGCCGCTGCACCAGCGCTGCCCGACCTACATCCTGCGCAGCGACGACAAGCGACTCGAGCGCGCCGAGCACACCGTCGGGCTGCAGGTCGACGACCTGATCGTCGCGGGCACGACCGTCGTTGCCCTCCGCGCGCCCGAGTAGCCGCGGCGCATGACCACCGACTTCTCGACGCTGCTCGAAGAGGCGCTCTCGGACCCCGAGGGCGCCGACTACGCCAGGCTGCGCAAGGCGTACGCGTACAGCCTCGACTATGTGCCGTTCGGCCACGACCAGGAGGCCCTCGAGGCGCTGCACCTCTGCATGGCCGCCGAGGACTGGGAGCAGGCGCTCGCCCTCGTCGAGGCGCTGCTCCAGGATGATCCGATGTCGATCTCGCTGCGCTTCGCGTTCGCGCACGTGCTCGAGCAGCTCGACGACGAGCTCGAGGCGAGCACGCAGCGCGCGTTCAGCAACGGCATGGTGCGCCACATCCTCAGCTCGGGCGACGGCCGCTCGCCCGAGTCGGCGATGTGCGTGCTCGACAGCCGCGAGATGTACCTCGTGCTCGAGGTCATGGGCCTGCGCGCCACGCGCACGCAGCTGATGCAGGTCGGCGCGGAGTGGATCGAGCGCGTGGACGCCACCGGCAAGGAAGATCGCGCTGTCTACTTCAACGTGACGCTCCCGCAGGGCTGGCTCGAGAAGGTGGAGCGCACCGAAGAGCTCGACGACGACGACGCGTAGCGCCCGGACGCATTACGCGGGCGGCATGGGAACGCGGAGCGTACGGATGGCGGAGACGAGAGGCGGGTCGCGGGCGCTCATCGTGGCGTGGGCGGTCGGCGGCGTCGTGCTGCTGCTGCTCAAGGCGATCGTCGGGCTGACGCCGCTCGCGCTGCAGGCGCTCGCGATGCCGCTCACTGGCGGTCACTGGGTCGCGCTGGCCCTGTGGGTCGCGTTCATGGTGTACACCGAGGCGTGGCGCGGCTTCCACAAGCAGTTCTCGCCGCGCGTCGTCGCCCGCGCGCTGCACCTCGCCGACCACCCGCGCCCACTGCACGTCGCGCTCGCGCCGATGTTCGCGATGGGGATGATCCATGCGACCCGCAAGCGCCTGATCGTCGCGTGGGGGCTCGTGTTCGGCATCGTCACGCTGGTCGTGTTGCTACGGTTCGTGCCGCAGCCGTGGCGAGGGATCGTCGACACGGGCGTGGTGCTCGGGCTCCTGCTCGGCGCGCTGAGCATCGGCTGGCACCTCGCGCGCGCGCTCGGCGGGCACCCGCCCGACATCGCGTCCGACGTGCCCGCAGCCGGGGCATCCGCCGCCGGATAGGGCTACTCGAAGTGGGCGTCGTAGGCGTCGACCTGGCGACGGAGCTCGGCGAGCCGGGCCTTCGCGTCTGCGGTGTCCGTCGCCTTGCCGAGGGCCTCGATCGCCGGCATGAACGTCGTCAGGAACACGTGGAGCTGGTCGTGCGACGCGCCGGTCATCGTGCAGCCCGAGATGAGCGTCTTCAGGTGCGCGTCGAGCGTGGTCGCGAGGGCGGCGGCGTCCGCCGGGGTCTCCACCGACGCCGTCGTCACCGCGGCGCGGACGTCGGCGAACGCGGCGCGGGTGTGGTCGTCCATCACCCACTTTCGACCGTGATCGAGCATCAGCCCGGCGTCGTGGCTCGCGTGGGCGTCGTGCCCCGCGTGCGCGTCAGGGCTGGCGTGGGCGTCGTGGCCCGCGTGATCGACGTGGGCGTCGTGCTTCGGCGCGTCGGGCGCGCTGCCGCACGCTGAGAGTCCGAAGGCGAGGAGGAGGGCGAGGGCGGTTCGGGGCATGGTCACTCCGTGGACATGGAGGTCCGTTAACGCGCCTCGCACGGGCGGGCGCGTCGCGGTGCGCGGAGATAGGCCGGCGTGCCGCTTGGGGGTCTTGCGTGAACGTCGTCTTCGTCGCTCCCTACTTCGGACCGTCCATGGTCCACGCGCTGCGCTGCTTCGCCGCGCTCGACGTCCGGCTCGGTGTGGTCACGAACGAGCCGAAGGAACGGATCCCCGCGGATCTGAGGCAGCGGCTCGACGGGCACTACCAGGTGAAGGACGCGATGGACGCGCGGCAGCTCGTCGCGGCGGGGCGGGCGTTTCAGCGCGAGTGGGGCCGGGTCGATCGCCTGGAGGGCTACCTCGAGCCGCTGCAGGTGCCCCTCGGCGACGCGCGCGACAAGCTGGGCATCGACGGGATGCGCGGCGAGGCGGCGCGCAACTTCCGCGACAAGAACCGGATGAAGCGGGTGCTCGCGAAGGCGGGCCTCCCGGTCGCGCGTCAGGCGCGGATCGAGCGCGCCAGCGACGCCCTGCGCTTCGTCGGCGAGGTCGGGTTCCCGATCGTGCTCAAGCCGCTCGACGGGGCCGGTGCGCGCGACACGGTGCGCGCGTCGAACGAGGACGAGCTCTACGCGGCGCTCAACCTGCTGTTGCCCAGCCCCGGCAAGCCGGTGCAGGCCGAGGAGTTCGTGCGCGGCGAGGAGCACACCTTCGAGCGGGTGATGATCGACGGAGAGCCGGTGTGGTCGTCGTCCTGCTACTACCTGCCCGGCCCGCTGGCGGTCATCGAGAACCCGTGGATGCAGTACTGCGTGCTGCTGCCCCGCGAGCAGGCGCTGCCGCACGTGGCGAAGTTCGACGACGTGAACCGGCGCGCGCTGCAGGCGCTCGGGATGCGCACCGGGCTCTCGCACATGGAGTGGTTCCTCCGCGCGGGCGGGCAGCCGGTCGTCTCCGAGGTCGGCGCGCGCCCACCCGGCGTGAACATCATGCCGCTGATGAGCGCGGCCCACGGGGCCGACCTGTGGGCGCACTGGGCGCGCCTGATGGTGGCGCGCACCTGGGATCTCCCGCCGCGCCAGTGGGCGGCGGGCACCGCGTTCGTGCGCGGGCAGGGCCACGGGCAGACGATCCGCGCCGTGCACGGGCTCGACGCGCTCCAGGAGCGGATCGGTCCGCTCGTCGTGTCGAGCAGCCTGCCCCAGGTCGGGCAGCCGCGCCGCGCCCACTACGAGGGCGACGGGTGGATCATCGTGCGGCACCCCGAGACCCGGGTCGTCGTCGACGCGCTCCGCGACATCGTGACCACGCTCCGGGTCGAGCTCGGCTGATACCGAATCAAGCGCCTACGAATCGCTGACGCCAGAGCGTCCTGTGAGGCCTTTGCCACCTTCGTCCGTCGACTCGGCGGTGCGGACTGCTAGTCCGCATGGCCCCTTCGGCTCGCTCGGGTCGTCGGGCTCCTTGCTCGTCTCACCCCAGCTCCGGTCGGACTTCGTCCTCCCTCCGATGGGGCTCGCTCCCAAGGACCCTCCTCGCGCTCACCTGCGGGGCCTGGGCAGGTGCAGGCCCGACCTGAACCGGATCGGGCGCGCTTGGTTCGGTGTGAGCCGGGCGGGCCGCGCGGCCCGCCCGCGCTCGCTCAGGTGTAGATCTGCCCGCCCTGCTCGCGGAACGCGGCGGCCTTCTCGGCCAGGCCCGCCTCGATCTCGGCTTCGGCCTCGGCGTACGCGCGGACCTCCTGCGTGATCTTCATCGAGCAGAAGCGCGGCCCGCACATGCTGCAGAAGTGGGCGGTCTTCGCGCCCTCGGCCGGCAGCGTGGCGTCGTGGTAGAGCCGCGCGGTGATCGGATCGAGCGACAGGTCGAACTGGTCGTGCCACCGGAACTCGAAGCGCGCGCGAGACAGCGCGTCGTCGCGATCCTGGGCACCCTTGTGGCCCTTCGCCAGATCGGCGGCGTGTGCGGCGATCTTGTACGCGATCAAGCCCTGCTTCACGTCGTCCTTGTCGGGCAGCCCGAGGTGCTCCTTGGGCGTGACGTAGCAGAGCATCGCGGTGCCGAACCACCCGATCATCGCCGCACCGATCGCGCTGGTGATGTGGTCGTATCCAGGCGCGATGTCGGTCGTGAGCGGCCCGAGCGTGTAGAACGGCGCCTCGTGGCAGACCTCCTGCTGCAGGTCGACGTTCTCCTTGATCAGGTGCATCGGGACGTGCCCGGGGCCCTCGATCAT
>CAYQSE010000073.1:0-23560 GCA_964419905.1 uncultured Enterobacteriaceae bacterium | reverse complement strand
GTTGTTCAGGTTTCGCCCGCCAGCGGATGATGCACCGCGGAGCCACGGCAAACCGGCGTGAAGCGCCCGAAGTGTATCCACACAGTCGCGGCATCTTCCACCGCGATCGGTGCCGGGTGACCTCCGCAGCAGGAGGTAGCCATTTCGCTCTCACCCGCCGCGTTCCGCTGGTCCGCGTTGATCCATCAGCATGAGGCGTCCGGTCTCTCCATCCGTGAGTTCGCCGAGCAGCACGGCGTCAACCCCGGCACCCTGTCGTGGTGGCGGAACAAGCTGAAGCGTGACCGATCGCCTCCGAGCCTCGCTGATCGGTCACGGCACGGAGGACGCGGAGGAGGAGCGATGGAGGGCGATTCGGCGTATGAGGCGTGCCGCACCCATGACCTGACCAATCCCCGACTGCGGGACACGCCGGTCGGACTGCGCCTCAACTCCAACACCGTTCGTCTGACCGACGGCGTCCGGTGCGTCATCAACGCCCGAGCTCCGCGTCCTCCGCGTCCTCCGCGGTTCCACCAGCCCACGGAACCTCAGTCGCCGGCGGCCACCTTGCGGGCGCCGCGGATCGCGCGGGCGGCGGACGGATCGAGCAATCGGTGCTCGACGGCCAGCGTCTCGGTGAACCCGTCCGCGTCGGCGATCCGGAGCCAGCGCGCCCCCTCGACGTCGAGGACCGACTCCTTGGCCTCGGCGGCCGTAGGATCGGCGACCACGAGGCGGCGCTCCCCGATCCAGTCCAGCCAGGTCAGCCCGCTCGGGCGCTCCGACGGCAGCGTGATCGGGTCCTCGCCGACGAACGGGCCAGGGGGGCGCGCCACCGTCAGCGTGATCGGGGCACCGGCTTCGTCCAGGCCCACGACCTCGACGAGCGTGGCCGCTGGTCCAGCGACGCGGGTGGCGATTCGCTCGCCCCGAAAAGACCGCGGGATGGCGCTCACCCACTCGCGGAAGCGGAGCGCGGCGGGCCCCTCGAGCCGCCAGCGCACCGTCTCGGCGTCGACCTCGACGGCGTGCAGGCCACGCGTGGGCGGAGGCGTGCGCTCGACGTCGGGGCCCAGCGCCGCGGCGCCCTCGAGGTGCGGCCGGATCTCCCACGGCGCACACACCGCGCAGCCCGGGTCGATCCACTGCGTCTCTCCGGCGTGACCGAGCCGGAGCAGCGCTTCGGGGTAGGCGTCTGGGCACAGGGGCGGCGTCCCCGTCGCCCACGCGGGGCGCACCATCGCCCACGTCGCGTCGAAGCCCGCTTGTAGCGCGTACAGGCGCAAGATCAGCGCCGCCTCGAGCGGGGTTGCGGCGCCGGACGCGCGGGCGCGGTGCAGTCGACGCGGCCAGCCCGCCGGCTGCGCGAGCGCGCCGACGCGTGTGCGCTCCCACAACGTCGGTCGCAGCTGGGCGGCGAGCTCCCAGCTGGCCGGCTGGAACTTCATCCGCGTGGGCAGCGCCGGCTCGGGCATGGACAGTCCGGCGAAGCGACGCTCGAGGCCGCGCAGCAGCCGCGCGCGGTCGGTGAGCAGCGGCGCACCGTCGAACGACGCGAGGCGCCACGCCCGCTCGCCGTCCTGGGCGATCTCGCCGCGGCTCGCGTCGACGAGCTCGGGCCGTCGTCCGAGCTGCTCGGGCGTGACGCCGCAGGTGGGCGCGTCGTCCCGGGTCCACTCGAAGATCAGCGCGAACGGGTAGGAGTTCGGGCCGACCACCACCGCCGCGTCACCGTCGCGCAGGCGCATCGTCCACAGGGGCTCTGGGACGTTCGGCGGGTCGGTGCGCACGCCCACCTCGACCACGCCGGGCGGGAGGTCGAGCACCCACGGCCGCGCACGCCCGTCGACCGGGAACGCGACCACCTCGCGCACGGCCATCCGGCTGCCGCCGCCGGGGTAGAGCGCCATCAGCGGATCCTTGCCCTCGGGCAGATCGAGCAGGCGCGCGGTCTGGCGCGCGACCCGGGGCTTGTCGCGCGTGGCCGCGGCGAACGGATCGGAAGCGAGCGTCGGTGAGGGCGCGGGCACCTCGAAGATGCCCTCGGCGGTCCAGATCCTCCCGCCGCGCGGTGGCTGGCTCGGGTGGAGCAGCGGCTGCGCGCCGCTCGGCCCGATCCACACCGCGACCTCGCCCTCCTCGGTGTCGGACTGCCCGTCCGTGTGGGCCGCGGGCAGCCACGCGCCGAGGAGCACGCGGTCGGGGCCACCGTCGGTGGCCATCACCAGCGTGCGCGCGAAGCCGCGATCGTCGGTGGCACCGCGGCGCTGGGCCGGGACGGCGACGAGTGGCGCGTCACCGTCCACGCCGCGGGGCAGCAGCACGAGCGTGCCGAGATCGGCGAGCGCCTCGAGCGCGGACTGGCGCGGCGGCGTCGGGTAGTGCTGCGGCAGCGCGAGCGGGATCGCGGGGAGGTCGGCGGGGCCGGCGTGCGCGCGCACCTCGTCGTCCGGGCTCGGCGCAAGCGCCCAGGTCTGCGCGCCGCGGTGGCTCCACGCGCCGAAGCGCGACACGTCGTGCGCGTCGCGGACCCGCAGCGAGGCGAAGCGTGCGCCGGAGGTACCCGGCCGCCAGCGGTAGGGGCTGTTCGCCGCGCGGTCCACGGTCGCCGTGATCGTCGCGCGCCCCCCGGCGCCCAGCTCGGGCAGGAGCACGCGCCAGGTCGCCGCGCCGTCGAGGGCCGCCGGCGCGCGGTGCCAGTGGTCGTCGCCCGCGCGCCGCGCGCCGCCGCGCGGCAGCACGAGCTTCAGCGCCTTGTCGGTCAGCCGCGCGCCGACCGGGAGCGTCAGGTCGACGTGGGTGCACGGGACGCCGTCCGCGGCGACGGTGTACGCGGTCGTGTCGACCCACCGCCCCTCGTCGAGCGCGAGGCGGGTGTCGACGGTCGCGAGCGCGCACGCGGCCGCCAGCGCCAGCACGGCCTCGCTCAACCCTCCTCCGTGGTGGCGCGCTCGGCGCGGCGGCGCGCGCGCTTCACCTCGTCGCCGAGGAGGCTGGGCAGCCCGCCGCGAATGCTGTCGCCCCAGCGCACGAGCGCGGCCGGATCGGCGTCGCCCCACGCGCGGAGCACCCGTCGCAGCGCCTTCTGCACGGCGGGGTGCGGGTCGCGGAGGAACGCGTCGGCCTGATCGGAGACCGCGGCGCTCGCCGGGGCGTCGACGAACTGCACCTGCTTGGTGCCGACGCGCGCGCGCAGCGCCGCGGCCCCGGGCCCCGTGACCGGCTCGGGCAGCCACGCGAGCGCCGCGATGATGCCCGCGCGGCGCACCTCGGGGCGACCGTGTCCGCGGGTGGCGAGCCGGAGCTCCGACAGGCTCGACGTGGCGAGCGCGGCGGGGCCGAGCACCAGCACCCCGAGCGCGTCCGCGGTGCCGGTGTCGTCGAGCCGCTCCAGCCACTCCAGCCCGAGGTCGAGCGCGTCGTCCGGCGCGTCGGGCACCAGCGCCGCGCACAGGCCGATCGCGACGATGCCGTCCTCGTAGGCTGCGCCGAACAGGGTGCGGAGCGCGTCGAGGTCGCGCGGGAACTTCGGGCGGTCGTTGGACCACAGGCCTGCGAGCAGGCGGGCGATCTCGCCGTCCGGCACCCCGCGGATCCCGCGCAGCGTGTTCAGCTGCTTGCCGCGCGCGCGGGCGCTGCCGGCGTTCGAGAGTTGCTCCAATCGGGCGGACACGCGCTCGGCGTCCATTCACGTCTCCGGGGCGAGGTGGGCTGCGATGTGGCGTGCGAGCACGTCGGGGGCGTCGTGGTGGATCAGGTGCCCGGCGCCGGGCACGACGACCGTGCGCAGGTCGCGGACCTCGGCGGCGCGTGCCTCGATCGCGGGCAGGCGGTAGGGGGAGACCTCGCCGGCGACATAGAGCACCGGTGCCTCGATGCGCCTCAGGAACGATCGGAACGCCGCGTCGCGGAACGGGAACGGGGCGCGCGCGCGGTGCAGCGGATCCCACGTCCACACGACCGCGCCGGGCGCGAGCGGCTCGTCGGGGACGTCGCTCGGCTGGGCCGGGCGGGTGGTGCGGGCCGCGAGGCGGAGCGCCTCGGCCTCGGTCAGCGACCGGTTCCACTTGCGGAGGCGGTCCGCGGCGGCCTGCACGCTGTCGAGCGGTGCGTGACGGGGCGGCTCGGCCATCGCGTCGGCGAAGCGGTCGGCGCGGTCGACCTCGGCCCCGTCGCCGTCCGGCGGGCCGAGTCCCTCGACGCTGACGAGGCGCCGCACGGCGCTCGGGCGCAGGCCGGCCACCAGCATCGCGATCGTGCCGCCCATCGAGTGGCCCACCAGGTCGACGCGCCCGCCGAGGTGGGCGATGAGCGCGAGCACGTCGGGGACGTAGTCCCAGAAGTGGTAGAAGCCGCCGGCCCCGACGTGATCGGAGCGCCCGTGCCCGCGCAGGTCCGGGGCGAGCACGCGCCCGCCGAGGCGGCGCGCGACCCCGTCCCACGCGGCACCCTGCTCGAGAAAGCCGTGCAGCACGACGATCGGCAGCCCGCCGGGCGTCGCCCGGCCCCACTCGCACACGGTGAGCGCGAGGCCGCGGTCGCCAGTGTGGAACGTCCACTCGTTCATTCGGCGTCCCACGCGAGGCGAAGGCCTGCCTCGAGGCGGCCGGAGAGGCGGTGCGACAGCCGCAGGCTGGCGCGCGAGTGCAGGTAGGGGTGGGTGAAGCTGCCGCCCATCACGACCCGCCCGCGGTCGGGACGGTCGCGCCACGCGGACGCGGTGTACTCGAACACGCCGCCGATCGCGGCGAACAGGCCGGTGTCCCCGTGTGCGCCGAACGCGCGCACCGGGAGCGGGCGGCGCACGCCCGTCTCGGCCGACACGGCGTAGCCGGGGCGCCAATAGTCGCCCCATGGCCAGCGGCGCCCGTCGGTGCCGCGCACCGCCTTCTCCCACTCGTCTGCGGTGGGCAGGCGCGCGCCTGCCCACGCCGCGTACGCGTCGGCGTCCTCGGGCCAGATCCGGTAGACCGGCTCGTCGGCGCGCAGCCGCGGCAGCGCGTGCGCCGCGCCCCAGTGCGAGAGGTAGTTCGCGTCGATGCGGTCGGCGGACGGCTCCGCGTCGAGGTAGCGGGCCCAGTCGGCGTTGGTGACCGGCGTGCGCGCGATCCAGAACGGCCGAGCGAGGTGCTGGATGCGCAGCGGGCGCTCGTCGGAGGCGTCGTCGCCGCCGGCGATGAAGTTGCCGCTCGGGATGCGCACGCGGCCGTTCTCGTAGCGGACGGGCATCGACGGGACGCGCCCGACGAGGAACACGCGCATCGCCTCGGTGATCCGCAGGCCGCTCAGGTCGTCGGGGCCGTGCCCTTGGTTCGCGGCGATGCGCGGCGCCATGTGGGCGGCGCAGAAGTACTCGTAGAGCGAGCGGTGCCCGAAGCGGAGCAGCCCGTCCAGATCGTGGACCAGCAGCGAGCGCAGCGAGGGCGGCAGGCGCGCCGCGGCGACGTCGGCGGGGCGGAAGCTGGCGCTCTCGGCGGTGTAGCCGGACGCCCGGAACGCCTGCCACGCGAGCGCTTGCAGCGCCGCGAGGCCCTCGGCGTGATCGGGCCCCGAGTGCAGCGCGTAGCGGACCCACGCGTCGAACACGCCCCACGGCTGGATGCCCCGCCCGCTGTCGATGTAGGGCAGGGCCGCGTGGGCGACGTGCAGCAGCAGTGGCGAGCGGCTGAGCTCGGCGAGGCCCTCGACGCTCGCGGCGAGGCGCTGACCGTCCGGCAGCGCGGAGAGCTCGCGGCGGACGACGTCGAGGGGCAGATCCTCGATGCGCAGGACGCGCACGCCGGGCGCGGCGAGCACGTCGATCTGATAGGGCTCGGGCTCGCCGGCGTCGGTGCGGAAGTGGCCGGGCCGGCTGGTGACGACCCAGCGCGGGCCGGCGTGCGCCACGAGCTCGGCGAACAGGGCGGGGAAGTCGCGCGCCTCGGTGTGCGCGACCTCGTCGAGCCCGTCGAGCAGCAGCACGCGCTCGCCCGCGCGCGCCTCGGCGAGCCGCGCCTCGCCGACCACGCGGCGCAGCCCCTCGGCGATCGTCGCGTGGCGCGCGACCACCCGCAGCGGCACCACGGTGCACGGGGGGCGACCGGGCGCCTCCGACGCGGCGGCCGCCTCGCACAGCGTCGTCTTCCCCGAGCCGAAGCGGCCGAGGATGACCAGGCCGCCGAGGTCTGCATCACCGAGGTGGTGCAGCAGCGCCCGGTAGATCGGGCCCACCGGCTCGGCGTGGAGCGAGGGGCCCTGCAGGCTCAGGTGCGACGCGGTCAGCTCGAGCATGGCCGCCCTCTAACGACGCGGGCCCGCGGGGGCCCGCCGTGGGGATCAGGGCTCGAAGCGGTAGCCCGTCCCGTGCACGGTGAGGATGTGTCGCGGCTGCGCCGGCAGATCCTCGATCTTCTTGCGGAGCTTGAGGATCTGGTTGTCGACGGTGCGGGTGGTCAGCGCCGCGGTGTAGCCCCACACGTTCTCGAGCAGCTCGTCGCGGCTCACGTCGCGGCCGCGGTGCGTGATCAGGTACGAGAGCGTGCCCGCTTCGTGCGTGGTGAGGTGCTCCTCGGCGCCGCCCTTCCACAGGATGCGGCGGCGCAGGTCGACCTTGACGTTGCCGAAGCTGAACGTGTCCGGGGTGCGCGGCTCGGCGGCGCGGTCGCGCAGGCGCGCCTTGACCCGCGCGATCACCTCGCGCAGCGAGAACGGCTTGGTGACGTAGTCGTCCGCGCCCATCTCGAGTCCCATCACCCGGTCGATCTCGTCGCCGCGGGCGGTGAGCATGATCACCGGGAGGCCCTCGTAGTCCTGCTTCAGCCGGCGCATCAGCTGCAGGCCATCCATGCCCGGGAGCATGATGTCGCTGATCACGAGGTCGGGCGTCTGCGCGCGTACGGCCTCGAGCGCGGCCTCGGCCGTCTCGGCGTGGCGGACGTCGTAGCGCTCGTGCTGGAGGGCTGCGACCAGGCCTTCGCCGATGGTCTTGTCGTCTTCCACGACCAGGATGGTGGCCTGCGTGTCGCTCAACTTCGCCTCCGGGGACTACGTGTCGCCCCGCACTATCGCAAATGCGGGGACGCGGGTGGTGACCCGCGACGGGTCAGGGTAACCTCGCACCTCGCGTCGCCAAGGATCCTCCCCGGGAGCGTCCGCATGTCCAACGCCCTCCTGTGGCTCGTGTTCGCGTGCAGTGGCGGCTCGCCGACCGCCGAAGGGGTGTCCTCCGCGCCCGACGCGCATGACGCCCCGCACGCCGACCACGCACACGCCGACGCGGCGCATCGCTTCGACGAGGTCGATCGCTGGGTCACGGTGTTCGACGACCCCTCGCGCGACGGTTGGCAGCGCCCGCAAGACGTCGTGGACGCGCTCGCGCTGCGGCCCGGCATGGCTGTCGCCGACATCGGCGCCGGAACCGGCTATTTCAACGCGCGGCTGGCGGCGGCGGTGGGCGCCGAAGGTCGCGTCATCGCGGTCGACATCGAGGCGTCGCTGATCGCGCACATGCAGGAGCGCGCGACGCGCGAGGGCACGCCCCAGGTCACACCGCGCCTCGGCGCGCCGTCGGATCCGGGCCTGAAGCCAGCCGAGGTCGATCGCCTGCTCATCGTGAACACCTACCACCACATCGCGGATCGCGTGGGCTACTTCAAGGCGCTCCGCGCGGCGCTGCGTCCCGACGGTCGCCTGGTCGTCGTCGACTTCGAGGCGCGCGAGACCGCGCACGGCCCACCCGCCTCGGAGCGCCTCCCGTTCGAGGTGGTCCTGCGCGAGCTCGACGCCGCCGGCTGGCGCCACCTCGCGAAGATCGAGACGCTGCCCGAGCAGTACCTCCTCGTCTTCGACCTGCCCGATCAGGGCTGACCCGGCCGCGTGGCAGCCTTCTTGAACACGAAGGACCAGCCGAGGTTGGCGTTGACGACGGCGAGGGGGCGGACGCGGCCGGTGTCGACGACGAAGCCGCCGCCCGCCTGGACCTCGAAGGTGAGGCCGAACGGGGCGACGACCTTGTAGCCGAGGAGCGGCGCGACCTTGACCGCGCTGCTGGTGGCCGCCCGTCCGGACACGTCGCTCAGCAGCGCCTCGAGGGCGACGTGCAGGCCGTGGTCGAAGTTGCCGATGGCGTAGTAGCGGTACTGACCGCCGAGGTTCGTCGCGCGGTAGCGCGTCTCGCGCGGCGGTTCGAACGGGTTGGTCGAGGTGGTGGTGCCCACGGCCCACCCCATGCCGACCACGAGCGCGAGGCTGTGCTTGGGGGCGAGCGGGAACTCGGACGTCAGCTCGAAGATCACCCGGCGGAGCTCCGGCGGGATCGCGATCATCAGGATCGGCGCGACGGTGAAGCTGCCGCCGAAGCGGTTGGCCTTCGGGCCCTTCGGGGGCGTCTCGACCACGGGGGCTGGTGCGGGCTCCTCGGCGAGCGCGGGAGCGGAGAAGGCGAGCAGGGCGGCGACGAGCAGGGAGCGCACGGGGGCCTCGTGTGGCCCGGGACGCTGGCACGCGCGGCGCGCTGTGGTCAACCTCGGCGCGCGCGACGGGCGGCTCCCGTCACGGGCAGTCGGCGGGGTCGAGCGAGACGGTGCCGACGGTCTTGGCCATGCGGGTGACGGTGAGCTTGTGGCATGCCTCGCCCTCGCGGGCGGTCCACGCCCACGTCGCCTCGTCGACCACCGTGGGCTCGCCGAGCGTCTCCTTCAGCGCTGCCTCGGCCTGCTCCCAGGGCTGGAAGCCGTGGACCTTCTCGCGGGCCGCCTCGAGCTGGGCGAGGCTGAGCGAGGGGGCTGTGCCGCCGCACGCAGCGAGGATCGGGGCGAGGATGATGAGCCGGGTCCAACGCATGTCTACCTCCGCGCTACGCGATCTATAGCCATTCTACTGCATCGCGGGGAGTCGCAGGGTGAACCGGGCCCCGCCGTCGACGCCGTCGGTGCACGACACAGCGCCCTTGTGCATCCGCACGATCTCGGCGACCTGGGCGAGCCCGAGCCCGTGGCCGCCGGCGCGCCCGCGGTTGGGGCCCTCGACCCGGGTGAACCGATCGAAGATCGTGCGCCGGAGCTTCTCGGGCACGCCGATCCCGTTGTCGAGCACCTCGACCTCCACGTGGCCGCCTTCCTGGCGGAGCGTCAGCCACACGCGGGGATCCGGGCGCGCCTCGTCGCGGTACTTCAGCGCGTTGTCGAGCAGGCAGCCCACCGCGTCGCGGAGCGCGTCGGCATCCCCGAGCACCGTGTCGGTGGGGTGCAGGTCGGCCTCCAGCGTGACGCCGGCCGTCTCGAGGCGCGGCCCCCAGCTGTCGATCGCCTCGAGCAGTGGCTCCTCGGGATCGAACGGCCTCGGATCGGGGATGGTGCGCTCGCGCCCCACCGAGAGGATCTCGTCGACGCGGGCGGTGAGCCGATCGGCCTCGTCGGTGATCCGCCCGGCCATGCTGCGCAGGTGGTCGGTGTCGCGGTAGGCGCCGAGCTGCAGGCTCTCGGCCATCACCTTGATGCCGGCGAGCGGCGTCTTGAGCTCGTGGGTCACCCGGGTCGTGAACTCGCGCTGCCGGAGCATCAGCTCGTTCTGCCGGTTCAGCGCGCGGATCTGAGCGACGAGGCCGGCGATGCCGACGAACATGAACACCAGCGTGACGAGCAGCGGGGTGATCCATTGGTTGCCGTAGGTGCGCACCGCGGAGCGCACCGCGCTGGCCTGCACGCCGACCCGCAGGTGGGTGAGCGTGCGTGTGAACGGAACCTGCACCGGCAGCGCTTCGCCGGTGGCCGCGCCGGCAACCCACCGGCCCTCGGTGTCGGTGACGACGAGATCCCCGCGCAGACGCGGGAGCTCGTCGAGGAAGTCCGCGATCAGCGTGGGCTGGTCGAGCACCGCGGCCGCGCCGTACTCGCCGCGGCGCGCGAGCCGGTAGTACAGCAGGAAGGGCGGATCGCCGTACTGGTCCTGCACGAAGCGACCGGCCTCGGTGAGCTCGCCCGCCGAGCGCGGGAGCAGCCGCTCCTCGACCTCACGCCACGCGCGGGCGCGTCGCTCGGCGCGCTCGAGCATCGTCGCGAGCCGGGTGGCCTGCGCTGCGCGGTCGTGGATCTCGAGCTCGGCCATGATCGGCCAGCGCACGTAGGGGAGCAGCCCGTTGGCCTGCGGCGCGTCGAGCTCGGCGACCTGTGCGCCCGTCTCGAACAGCAGGTCGAGGCCCGCGTCGAGCTCGCCCATCGCCAGCAGGATCTGCGCACGCTGGGTGCGGTGGCCGACGAGCCGGAACGGTGGCAGGCCCATGCTGATCCCCTCGGCGATCGGCAGCTCGAGGGGCAGGCGCGTGCTGTCGAGCGCAGCCAGCGCGGCGGCGTGCAGGCCCGCACGGTGTAGCAGCGTGGCGGCCTCGGTGGCGGCGACGAGGCGCACGGGCATCGCCTCGCGGCTGCACCCCTCGATGTAGAGCCGTGCCATCTGCAGGTCGTCGGCGTCATCGAGGATCGACAGCGCCTTGGCGCGTCCGAGGCACGGGTGCAGCAGGATGCGACGTGTGTCCTCGGAGGCAGGGTAGGTCGGGTGCACCAGCGTGCCGCGCGCGACCTTCGGGGCGGCGGGGAGCCCGATCGGGAGGTTCGGGGCTGGAAACCAGAGATAGACGCTGTCGAACCACGCCTCGCGCCGTCGGAGCTGCCTCGCGTAGCGGTCGGCCTCGGTGGGATCGACCGACACCTCCTCGAGCCACTGGTCCAAGCGCTGCAGCAGCTTGGTCTCCCACGACGCGACGGCGGCATCCACCTGGCCCGTGAGCTGGGCGGTGACCTGGGACTCCAGCTCGGTGCGCAGCGCGAGGATGCGGCTGATCGAGATCGCCGCGAGCACCACCAGCGCGACGACGAGCATCCACAGGAAGGGGCGCTGCCAGGCGGAACGGTTCATCCCCGATGGGGTATCCGGACGACGCTCACGGGGACAGGGCCTCGAGCGCGATCGCGCGGATCGAGTCCACGCGGTCGCGCGTAGCCTCCCGCAGCGCCGTGCGGCCCTTGCTCACCGCCGCGGGACTGAGCGCGCGCGCGCCGTCGGTCGCGCCGACCATGCGCGCGATCGCGTCCGTCGCGACGGCCCGATCCGACGCGGACGCGCGCGCGGAGCGCTCGGCGAGCACCTCCACCGTGAGCAGGTCGCCGCGTCGCACCAGCACCTCGAGCAGCTCGGCGTCGCGGCCGACCCGCAGCGCGCCCGTCGTGAGCAACCCCAGCAGCAGGCGCTCGGGATCGACCCCGTAGTGGACGAGCGCCTGCCAGCCGTCGGCCTGGCCATGGGCCGCGAGCAGCGCGAACTGTCGGAGTGCGGCGCGCGGCTCGCCCAGATCCTCCCAGGCGCGCGCCTCCAGCCGCCGCGCGGCGTCGCTGCGGTCCTGCACGAGCACGCTGACGGCCTGGCGGGGCCGCCCCTCGGCGATCAGGTCGGCCGGATCGCCCTTGATCGGCGGGCGCCCGCTCGGTGGCGCGGTCAGCGGCGCGTCGCCGAGCACGCCCAGCGCGTAGCGCGCGCACGCGGACTCGCTCGGGCCGATCCCGCCTCGCTGGGTGGCGACGGCGGGCGCGGTTGGATCGGGCGCGGTCGCCGCGAACGCCGCGCGCAGATCGGCCTGTTGGCGCTCGCGGATCGACGCGATCGCGGCCAGCGCCATGCCACGCACCTCGTCGCGCTCGTGCTCGGCGACGTTGCGCAGCAGGCTGATGTCGTCGCGATCGCCCCGCTCGCCGAGCACGCGCAGCGCGGTCATCGTCGCCCCGTCCATCGGCATCTCACCCGCCGGGTAGCGCGAGAGGAGCGCTGCCGCCGCCGCGGGGTCGCGCGGTGCGCCCGCGTGCGCCGGCCCTGCGAGGAGCAGGCCAGCGATCGCCAGCACGAGGGGGCCGAATCGACGCATCGATCCCTCCTGGGACCATGCTACCGGATCGTGTGCCACGGCCGCGCGGCCTTGACGATGTGGCCGCGATGGATCAAGGGGCGCAGGGCACGGGAGGAGCCGATGGTGTGGCGAGGCGTTCGCGCGATGCTGGTGGGGATGGCGCTCTTCGGGTGCAGCGGGGGAGGGGAGCCCGCGGCCCCGCCGGCGCCGCCGCCGCTCTCCGCGTCGCCGCATCCCGCGCTGTTGGTGGTGCAAGCGTGGTTCGAGCTGGACGGCAGGCGGCCGATCCCGCAGCCCGCGAAGCTCACGATCCTGCGCACCGACGGCGCGCGGTGGGAGGCCGAGACGCTCCTCGACCCCGAGTCCAACGTGTTCCACAAGGCGGTGCCGTGGCGCGACGGCATCCTGACCATCGGCGGCACCAAGGCGCGGCTGGTCCACTGGAAGCGCGCGAGCGACGGCTGGCAGGGCGAGGTGCTGTGGGAGCGCGCGTGGGGCGGCGACTTCGACCGCATGCGCGATCTGGGGCTCGGCGACGTGAACGGCGACGGGCGTGAGGACATCGTGCTCGCGACGCACGATCAGGGCGTGGTCGCGGTCGGTGTCGAGGGCCCCGACGGGTGGACGTTCACCGAGATCGACGCGAAGCCGGACACCTTCGTGCACGAGATCGAGCTCGGCGACCTCGACGGCGACGGGCGGCTCGAGATCTACGCGACCCCGTCCGACAAGAACCGCGCGAGCCTCGTCAGCCAGCCCGGCGGCGTGTCGCGCTACGTGTGGGACGTGGACGCCGGTGCGTGGACGCGCACCCAGGTCGCCGCGTGGGCGTCGTCGCACGCGAAGGAGATCCTCGTCACCGATCTGGGCACTGGGAAGGATCGGCTGTACGCGGTGCGCGAGGCCCAGACCGAGAAGACGCCGACCGGCGTGCGCCGCGTCGACCCGGTGCAGATCGTGCGGCTCGATCCGCAGCCGGACGGGACGTTCTCGCAGACGACCGTGGCATCCCTCGAGGACACCCAGTGCCGGTTCCTGGTGGCGGCCGACCTGAACGGCGACGGCCGCGTGCAGCTCGTCGCGGCGGCGATGAAGAGCGGGCTGTACGTGCTGGAGCCGAACGAGGACGGGACGTTCACTCCGAACCTCATCGACGCGGCGTCCTCGGGCTTCGAGCACGCGGTGCACGTCGCGGATCTGGACGGCGACGGGCGCCCCGAGATCTACGTCGCGGCCGACGATCAGGGGAAGCTGCGACGCTACGAATGGGACGGCGCGACGTACGCGCGCACGGAGATCGCGGACATCCCGAAGCTGCACCTGACCTGGGGGATCACGCACGGCACGCTGTGAGGCGTCACCGCGGCGTGCGCAGCCGGCCGTTCGGGGACTCGCGCGGGGCCGTGTCGTCGCCGATCCGCACCACGGTGGCGGACACGCCGTCGGCGAGCGCGCTCGCGCCGCCGCCGCGCACCCGGCGCTCCTCGGCGCCCTCGGGGACGCCGCTCGCGCCCCCGGTTCGCGCGACGCCGACCTGGACGCTGGTGACCTGACCGGCAGCGTCGTCGGTCTTTCGTCGAACGCTGCCCGACCAGCGCAGCTCCACGCGCACCTCCGCCTGGCCAGGGTAGCACTTGACGCGGGGCGTCGCGACGGCCATGCAGGGGGGCTGCCCTGGGAGCGTCCCCGTGTCCGAGCCGAACTACATCACCCCGAACGGCGCCGAGCGCCTCCGCCGCGAGCTGGACTGGCTGCAGCGCGAGGAGCGCCCGAAGATCACCCGCGAGGTGGCGTATGCCGCCTCGCTCGGCGACCGCTCCGAGAACGCCGAGTACATCTACGGGAAGAAGCGCCTGCGCGCGATCGACAAGCGGATGCGCTTCCTGCTCCAGCGGCTGTCGAACGTGATCCTCGTCGATCCGGCGACGCACAGCGGCACGCGCGTGCGCTTCGGGGCGACGGTCACGATCGCGCACGAGGACGGCACCGAGCGCACCTGGCGGATCTACGGGGAGGACGAGGTGGACGTCGCCGCGGGCGTGCTGTCGTTCAAGTCGCCGATCGGCCGCGCGCTGCTGGGCAAGGAGGAGGGCGACGCGGTGCGCTACCAATCACCCGGCGGCGTGCGCGAGGTCGAGATCGTGGCGGTGCGCTACGAGCCGCAGCCGCCGCTCGGCGACCTGGTCTTCCAGCTCGGCACATGAGTGGCTAGCGGAGCGGCGCCCATGCCCGTGCCCGTTCTGCTCCAGGCGGAAGCCCAGCCTGGACTGGATCCCGCGTAGGTGCGGACACGCAGATCGCGCGTTGCGCCAGGCAGCCCGGCGAGCGAAGCGGCTGGCGGCGATCGCCCCAGCCCTGCCAGCGCCTCGAACGGGCACGGGCACGGGCACGGTCATGGGCAGGGGAGGAGTACCGCGCGCTACGCGCGACGGGCTCCTACCGGAACTGGAGCCACACGATCGGGCCGTGCTGGCGGCCGGCGACGTTCCACTGGGCGCGCCAGCCGACGCCGATGTTGAACTCGCCGGAGTAGGCGATCACGCCGGAGAGCTCGAGGAGATCGATCAGTCCGGGCCGCTTGCGGGCGGCGAGGAACGCCCAGCCCGGCGTCACGGTGCCGACGAGGCTGAAGTCCCGCGAGAACTTCAGCGTGCCCTCGACCGGCCAGCTCAGCCCCGGCGAGGCGGGGAGGTGGTAGTCGCCGCCGAACCCCCCGAGCCCGTACACGTCGTACCAGAAGTCCGGGCCCATCGTGGCGCGGATCCACTTGCCGTCGAGCCCGAAGAAGCTGCCGACGCGCGCGCCGAGCCCGGTGGTGCCGTGCGTGATCGCGTAGCGCATCGCGCCCTCGGCGCGCGAGAAGCCGTAGAGGTGCGGCTTGCTGTTCTGTCGGTAGCGCACGCCGCCGCCGACCCCGCCGACGAGCTGCGCGCTGAACACGGGGCGGCCGGTCCACGAGGGTCCGCTGACGAACTCGCCCTGCGCGTAGCTGATCGGCTGCCAGTAGCCGCGCACCGTCCACGGCGGCAGCCCGTCGTCGGGCTGGAGCCCCAACGCCATCGTGCGGTTGTCGGTGTCCTGCGCGAGCGCGGGGAGCGCCAGCAGCGCCGCGAGCAGGGGGATCCACCGGAACATCGACACCTCTGGGTTGTGCGTGCCCTGACGCGTAGTCTACCTCGGCCCTTCACGCCTTCGTCGGCCCGTCACGCGATCGCGATGCCCCGCGACACGCGTTGACATCGAGTCAGAGCAGCGCGATCAGCACCATCATCAGCGCGTAGAACCCGGTCATCACCAGCCACACCGAGCCGATGGCGACGCTCGACCACGCGCAGGTCAGCCCGAGGATCGCCGCCGTGGCGCCCACGCCGGTCTCGCGGGCCTGGCGCAGCCCATACCAGCCGGTGAACAGCGCGAGCCCGGTGGGCAGCGCGAGCGCGAACGGGGCGCACCAGAACATGCACGCGCCGCACGCCTGCCCGAGGAGGCTGGCGATGCCGAGCACGAGCGAGATCGTTGCCAGGTAGTTGGGTCGCGCATGGAGCGGATCGGGCGCGTGGGAGGTGGCGTCGGCGCTGCTCATCGTGCGGTCGCGCGGGTGGGCGGCGCGCACAGTGAAGCCTCGAAGCTGCCATACCAGCCAGAGAGTCCGGCATCGATCACGTCGATCGCGGTCTCGTCGGGGAACGACGCGACCCGCTGCGCGTAGCCCACGGCGGTGATGCGCGTCAGCGCCTCGGCGCAGGTCGGATCGGCGGCGCGGTCGGCGGGCACGCGCGCTGCGGCGTCATCGAGCCAGCGGGCCGCGTCGTCCAGTGTGTGGAAGCGCGGGGCGACGCCGGCGACGCAGCCGAAGTCGAGCAGCGCGGCGAGGTCGACGCCGACGCGGGACAGCGTCCACGGGGCGTACTGTTGGCGTGACCCCGCGCGCTCCGCCTCCCAGCGCGTGAGGGCCTCGCCGACCGAGGTGGCCCTGCGCGGGAGCACGCGCGCGCAGAACGGGCGCTCGCTGCGCAGCAAGGCAGCGTCGCCCGCGGCGACCGCGCGGGCCATCCCGACCAGCACGTCGTTGGGCAGTCCCTGGCGCATCGCGCGGTGCCGCTGCCACGCCTCGCCCTCGGTGACCGCCGCCTCGGCGATCCGACGGGCCCAGCCGCGCGCCTCGGTGGCCTCGTGGCGATCGAGCAGGCTGGTCACGCGCGCCTGCGCGTCTGCGTCGAGGCCGTGCGTGCGGATGTGCGCGCGGAGGAGGAACGCCTCCAGCTCATCGTCGACGGTGACGCCCGGCTCGCCGCGGTCCGACGCCCACGCGCCGACGCCCCACTGCGCGAGGGCGGTCCGCAGCGTGGCGATCTCGGCGAGCGCAGCGGGCTCGCCGAGGCAGTCACGCAGCGAGCGGTACAGGCTCTTGCTCGTCGCGTGGCCGTGCTCGACCCGGTCGAGGTCGAGGAGGAACGCGATCGGGCCGCCGAGCACGCTAGCCGCGTCCATCACGCGCATGTCGCGGCTGTAGCGGGTGCTCGCTGCCGGGCGGTCCTCGAGCCCCAGCGACCACGCCTGCTCGGAGAGCGCCTCGACGAGCACGTAGGGGCGTCGCGCAGCGTCGGGCATCGCGACCGCGCCCTGCACGCGCTCGAGGTGGTGCAGCATCTCGGCTTGCCGATCGCAGTGGCGGTCGAGCTGATCGAGCGCGGACAGCCGCAGCGCCCAGGCGCTGAGCTCGGCCAGCGTGTCGTCGTGCGTGGCAGGGAGGGTGCGCGCGTCGCGCGTGCCCGCGATCACCGCGCGCAGTCGGCGCTCGCGATCCGTGGCGGCGGTGGCGGTGTCTTCTGCCTGCATCGACGCGATTCGGGCGCGCACCGACGCCAGCGCCGCGCGGGCGTCGGCGAACGCCGGATCGGTCGACACCGCGCGCGAGAACGCGTCGGCGGCCTCGTCGAGTCGCCCCTCCTGCTGCCGCGCGAGCCCCTCGCCGTACGCGGCGAAGGCGCCGAACGCCTCCGTGGGCGTCTGGAGCTGCAGCTGGCGGCGCGCCGCGAGCGAGAGCTTCACCGCGAGCCCGTCGAGGAGGCGCTCCACCACCTCCTTCTCCACCGCGACGAACGCTTCGAGCGGCCCGTCCGCGCGCGCCGCGTGCAGCACCCGGCTCGTCTCGACCTCGACCAGGCGCGCGTCGATCAGGAACGTGTCGTCGACCACGCCCCACGAGCCCAGGACCAGCACCTGCGCGCCGAGCCCTTGCCCAAGGCGCTGCGCTGTCGCGGGATCGAGGTAGGCGCCGTCGGCGAGCGCGAGCTCCGAGAGCGCAGCGTCCAGGCGCGCGCGCTCGATCAGCACGAGCTCGGGCACATCGGTCAGGTCCGCGACGATCATGCCGGCAAGCGCCGCGCCCAGGCCGTCGTAGGAAGCGCTGCCGGTCGACTTGTCGAGCGGCAGCACCGCGAGCGTCGTGCCCGCCGACGCGGGCGCGGCGACGAGCAGGAGCCACAACAGCAACAAGAGGGGCACGGATACTCCGGGTCGAGCGCATCGGACACCGTCAGACCGCTCCGGTTGTATCATCGGCCGATGCACGCGATGATCCGCTACGTCCCGCTCGTCCTCCTCCTCGGGTTCGCCGCCGCACACGCCCAGGATCCCCAGGGCGACACCGCGGACACCGCGGACACCGCGGACACCGCGGACACCGATGTCGTGCAGCCCGCGCCCGAGCCGGCTGGGGTCGGGCCGCCGCCGGTCGTCGACGAGCAGGCCGTGCACGATGCGGCCATCGCGCGACGTCTCCAGGCGACCTTTGCAGCGGTGCCCGACTTCGCGGACGTCCGGGTCGAGTTCGAGTCGGGCGTCCTCCGACTCCACGGCGAGGTGCCGAACAGCGAGGCGCACGCCGTGGTGCTCGCGATCGCGAAGGCGACGCCGGGCGTGGTGTACGTCGACGATCGCGTCACCGGGATCATGGCGGTGACCCGGCGGATCTCCCCCGCGCTGGAGGCGTTTCGGGAGCGAGGGCAGGGGCTGCTGCGCAGGCTGCCGCTGCTGTTGCTCGCAGGTGTCGTCCTCGTCGCGTTCTGGTGGTTGTCGCGGTGGGCGGCGAGCCTGCGCCTGCTGAACCGCCGCCTGGAGGACCAGCCGCTGCTGCACGGGCTGGCGAGCCAGTCGGTTCGAACCGGGGTGTTCCTGTGCGGCGTGCTGCTCGCGCTCGAGATCCTCGACATCACCGCGCTGGTCGGCGCGGTGCTCGGCGCGGTCGGCGTGCTCGGCGTGGCGCTGGGCTTCGCGTTCCGCGACATCGCCGAGAACTACCTGGCGAGCGTGTTCCTGTCGCTGCGGCAGCCGTTCCGGAAGAACGACCTGATCGAGATCGGGGCGCTGCGCGGGCGCGTCGTGCGCCTGAACTTCCGCGAGACCGTGCTGATGACGATCGACGGCAACCACCTCCGGATCCCGAACAGCGTGGTGTTCAAGAGCAACATCCTCAACTACACGCTGAACCCGCTGCGTCGGTTCGCGTTCACGGTCGGGATCGGGGTCAACGAGGACCTCGACGAGGTGGTGACGCTGTGTCAGCGCGTGTTGCGCGAGGTGCCGGGCGTGGTCGCCGAGCCGTCGCCGCAGGTGCTGATCGACGCGCTCGGCGACTCGTCCGTCAAGCTGGACCTCGGCGCGTGGATGGACCAGCGGCAGAGCGGCTTCTTCACCGTGCGCAGCGAGGCGATCCGCCGGGTGAAGGCAGCGCTCGACGCGGCGGGCGTCGACATGCCGGAGCCCATCCTGCGCGTGTTCAGTGGCGCGCTCGTCGACGGGCTTCCGCCCGCGCCCCGCGCGCGCCAGCGCGCGGTGGCCTCGGACGCCCCGCCGCTCGAGACGGCCGAGCCCGAGGCGCAGATCGAAGTGCAGGTGGAGCGCGACCGGGACGAGGGTGACTTGCTGGTTCCGTGAGCGGAAGCGCGGGTCGGTCATTTTTTGGCGCCGGTGAGGGCGGCTTTGAGGTAAATGGGCGGGTCCGTGTCCAGGAGTCCGCATGTCCCGTGCCCACGCCCTGCTCCCGCTGCTGCTCGGAGCCTGCGTCCCGCTCAACGAGGGGCTGCGCGAGACGCCGCCCGGCGACGGCCCGCAGGTGGTCATCGACTGGGACGCGCGCCCGCTGCCCGAGCTGCCGCTGCCCAACGACCTGGCCACGCGCCCCGATCCGACCTCGCCGACCGGCCTGCGCCCGAACATCTCGGTCGAGGCGGCGACCACCGCGCTCGAGCGGCGCACGCGGGCGAAGATCAACGGCCTGACCGGGTGGGGCATCTACATGCCGATCTCGGTGCGCTTCGACGCGCCGATCGATCTGGTCGAGTTCATGGCGCGCCACGTCGACGACGGCGACCAGACCGATGATGCGGTGTACGTGATCGACGTCTCTCCGGGCTCGCCCACCTACCTGCAGGCGGCGCTCGTCGACGTCCACTCGGGCCGCTTCCCCGGCGACGTCGCGAACCCCCGGGCGTACTTCCCGAACGATCCGTCCTTCGACATGCCGTCGCTGCTGTTCGACACCCACGACGAGGACGTGAACGGCAACGGCGTGCTCGACTGGGGCGAGGACGTCGACAACGACGGCTACCTCGACGTGCCGAACCTCGTGCCGGGAGGCACCGACGAGCGGTTCGACCTGATGACCTTCTACGAGCGCGTCACGAACACGCTGATCTTGCGGCCCGTCATCCCGCTGCGCGAAGAGACGACCTACGCGGTGGTGCTCACCAACCGGCTGATCGGCGAGAACGGCGAGCCGGTGCGCTCGCCGTGGAAATACGTCAACCACGTCCGCCAGACCCACGCGCTGGCGCCGATCGCCGACGCGCTGCCCGGGTTCGGGCTCTCGGTCGACGACGTCGCCTACGCGTGGTCGTTCACCACCGGTCGGATCACCGGCGATCTCGTCGATCTGCGCCGCGGGCTGGACGGCGAGGGGCCGTTCGCGTGGCTGCCAGAGTCGGTGCCGCCCGGCGTCACCGAGGCGCACCGGATGCACGAGATCGCGGCGCTCGACAACCCCTACATGCTGCCGCCCGATCCGCTCACCGGCATCCTCGGCGCGGTCGGCTTCGTCGACGACCGTGCCGCCGCGCTGCTCAGCGAGGGCTACAGCCACGCCGAGGCGATCGTCGGCGGCAGGTTCCGCGCGCCGTTCCTGCTCGCCGACAAGGACGGCGACGGCAACGAGGTCGACGAGTGGTGGGATCTCGATCCCATGACCGGGCGCATCCACCATCGCGACAACGAGATCGCGTTCACCTGCATCCTCCCGAAGGAGACACCCGAGCGGCAGGGGCCGTTCGACGTGGCGATCTACGGCCACGGCTACGGATCGTCGCGCTTCGAGACGATGGTGTTCGGGTGGGCGTTCGTCCGCCTCGGGGTGGCCGTGTGCATGATGGACTTCCCGGGCCACGGCGCGCCGCTGTACGGCGACGACTTCGAGGAGATCGCCGGCATCGTCGGCGGCATCGGGCTGCTCCCGCTGCTCGACCACCTGCTCGACGCGCGCGACACCGACACCGACAACAACGGCGTCCCGGACTCGGGCAGCCACCAGTGGACCGCCGACTCGTTCCACACCCGCGACCAGGTGCGGCAGGCGGTGCTCGACTGGATGTGGATGGTGCGCGCGCTGCAGCAGTGCGGCACCGGCACGATGGACGTGGGCGGTGAGGCGCGGGTGACGTGCGACTGGAACGACGACGGTGCGCCCGACATCGGCGGCCCGAACGCCCGCTTCATGATCGCGGGGGGCTCGCTCGGTGGCATCGTCGACGGCGTGGCCGCCGCGGTGATGCCCGACGTGGTCGCGCACGTCCCGGTGGTGCCGGGCGCGGGCCTGCTCGACGTGAGCACGCGCGCACCCACCGGCGGCGCGGTCGAGGCGATGCACGGCAAGGTCATGGGCCCGCTGGTGGTCGGTCGCCCCCAGGAGGATGGCTCGCTGGTGATCTCCCAGGTGGTGAACAACTTCATGCGGATGATCGACCGGCCCATCGCGACGCTGCCGTCGGCCGAGGCGGTCGCCGGCGGTCGGGTCGTCGTCGAGAACCTGATGAACGGCGAGGTCCGCGAGGCGTGGATCCCGGACGGCACCTGGCTGCCGGGTCGGGCGTGGAGCGGGCCCGCGGCAGGCGCGTTCCGCGTCGGCATCCCGTCGGACGCGCTCGACTTCTACCAGCGGCGCCTCGTCACCGGGATGCCGCACACCGGGCCCGAGGAGGGCGTGACCTACGCGGTGCCCGGCAACGACGGCCTCGGCGATCTGCTCGTGGTCACCGTCTACGACGCCTCGGGCGCCAAGGTCGCGACGATCGACCAGTTCGAGCAGTCGGTGGTCGCGCTCGGCGTCACCTACGAGGCGGGCTCGCCGCTGGTCGCGCTCGCCGAAGGGCTCGGGCGGATCCGCGCGGCGCCCGACACGCGGCGGCTGATCTCGGTGGTCGCGATGGCGGTCGAGCCGGGCGATCCGGTCGCCTACGCGCCGCACTACCTCACCGATCCGTTCGAGGCGCTCGGCGGCGCGCCGTCCAACGTGCTGATCGTGCCGACGCCCGGCGACATGGTCGTGGCGATCAACGCCGGCATCGCGCACGCGCGGGTCGCCGGCTACATCCCGCTGTTCGAGCCCGACGCGCGCTACGGGATGTCGCCCGATCACTGGCTGATCGATCGCAAGGTCGTGCACGGCCTCGAGGAGTTCGGGCCGTACACCTGCGCGAACGACCGCCCGTGCCTGTTCGACGCCGACGACCTCGACGACGGCACCGACCACTTCCAGGCGCCCTCCGACGCCCCGCTGCGGCTCACGATCCCGACGTCTGCGGGCGTGAGCGGGATGCGGCTGCCCTACGTCGAGGCCACCGGCATCCACGGCATCAAGACGCCGGATCCGACGCTGCCGTTCGACATGAGCATGTTCGTGCTCAACCAGATGTCCCACTACTTGGTGAACGGCGGGCAGGAGATCTCGGACGATCCCTGCATGGCCGACAACTCCTGCGACTGGATCCCCGGCGCGTCGGAGGCCCGATGACCCCCCGCCTGCTCGCGCTCGGCGCGCTGCTGTTCTCTGCTCCTGCCTTCGCGCAGGACGGCCCGTTCTCCACCTCGGGCGACCTCCGATGGATCGGCACCCTCCAGGACGACTTCGAGGTCGACGCCGAGGGGACCACACCTGGCCAGCGCGCCTGGCTGAGCCAGCGCGTGCGCGCCGGGCTGGTCGCGAGCTTCGGGGCGTGGGGCTTCGAGGTCGAGGGCGACGCGCTCACCGGCCAGCTCGCCGGCGACACCTGGTCGCTGGGCGACGTCGACCTGAAGCTGCGCGACCAGCACGCCGCGCTCGGGTGGCGCGGGCTGCGCGCGCGCAAGGCGCTGGTGCGCGGCGTGGTCGGCGACGTGCTGCTCGAGGGTGGGCTGACCACCTCGCACTGGGGCCTCGGGCTGCTCGCGAACGACGGCGCGCACGACACGCTGTTCGGGCGCACCGACTTCGGCAACACGGTACTGCGCGGGCGCGCGACGTGGATGCCCTCGTCGCAGGCCCCGGGGCGCACGCAGTCCACGCTGACGGGTGCTGTCGACCTGGTGATGAACGACGGCATCGCCGACATCTGGCAGGAGCAGTACGCGTTCCAGGCGATCGTGGCGGGCCTGCAGAGCACCGCGCGGGGGGGCGAGCACGGCTTCTACACGGTGTTCCGCCAGCAGTGGTTCCGGCGCGAGGAGCGCACGCTCACCGTCGGCGTGTTCGACGTCTACGCGGACCATCCGGTGTCGCTCGGCGACTGGACGTTGCGGCTGCGCGGCGAGGCGCTCGCGATCGTGGGGTCCACCGATCGGGCCACGACCTACAACAGCCCGATTCGCACGGGCGTGTTCCAGTACGGCGCGAGCGGCCAGGCGACGTTGGTGGCGCCCGGCGAGCAGTTCCGCTTCCATGTGCTCGCGGGCACCGCGTCGAGCGACGGCACGCCAGACGGCCGCTGGAACGGCGAGTTCTCGATGCACCCCGACTTCAACGTCGGCCTCGTGCTCTTCGATCAGCTCCAGGCGGGCATCGACGCGCAGACGCTGCCGCTGCTCAGCGATCCGATGACCACCCCGAAGCCGCCGGACGGCGCCGACGTGCTCGTGCGCGACGGCAGCGTGCACGGTGTCACCTACCTGCAGCCCGTCGTGCAGCTCGAGCCCGCGACCGGCTTCGACCTGCGCCTGGGCACCGTGCTCGCATGGTCGAACGCGGCGTATGCGCACCCGTACTACAGCTTCCGCAACGGCGGCGTCCCGACGAACGCCTGGGATCAGCCCACCTCGAGCCGCTACCTCGGCACCGAGCTCAACTGGGGCCTCGGCTACGGCAGGGACGTGTACAAGGGCCTGACGCCGAGCTTCGACCTCCAGGGCGGCCACCTGTTCACCGGCGGCGCGCTGGCCGGCGGCCCGCAGTACATCCACCACCTGATGGCCGTCGCCCGCGTCCAGTGGTGAGCCGGCCGGGCCGACCGCGCAGCTCGAGCAGGGTCCGGTCGGCCGGGACGGCCGACCCACGTCCCTATTCCAAAGCCGTGGGCCGGCCGTCCCGGCCGGCCGCGTAGCCCGAGAAGGGTCCGGTCGGCCGGGACGGCTGTCGATTGATCACTTCTCCAAGAAGTCCGGATGAAGGCGGGTTCGCGA